>JBGAMJ010000020.1:0-63398 GCA_044223035.1 Piscinibacter sp. | reverse complement strand
CTGCCCGGTGCCGTTCCCGCCGATGTCGTACTACATGCTGTGGCACGAGCACAGCCACGCGGCGCCGCCGCTGCGCTGGCTGCGCGAGCAGATGCGCGAGGTCGCGCGCGACCTGGCCGGGAGCCGCCCATGACCCACCCGCAACGCCTGGCCCTGCGCGGCGACCTGCTCGACTTCACCGCCCGGCCGGCGCGCGCCGACCCCGACAGCACCGCGCTGCGCTTCCGGCCCGACCACTGGCTGCTGATCGACGCGGGGCGCATCGTCGGCGCGCAGCCCGAGCCGCCCGGCGAAGGCTGGGCGCGCATCGACCACGCCGGCCGGCTGATCCTGCCCGGCTTCGTCGACACCCACGTGCACAGCCCGCAGCTCGACGTGATCGGCAGCTACGGCTCGCAGCTGCTCGACTGGCTGGAGAGCTACACCTTCCCCGCCGAGGTGGCGCATGCCGACCCGGAGGTGGCGGCGGCAGGTGCCGAGCGCTTCGCCGACGCGCTGCTCGCGCACGGCACCACCACCGCTGTCGCGTTCCCCACCGTGCACAAGGTGTCGGCGGAGTCGCTGTTCGCCGCCGCCGAGCGCCGCGGCATGGCGATCGTCACCGGCAAGGTGCTGATGGACCGCCACGCGCCCGACGGCCTGCGCGACGACGTGACGCGGGCCGAGCGCGACTGCGTCGACCTCATCGCGCGCTGGCATGGCCGCGGCCGCTCCCGCTATGCGGTGACGGTGCGCTTCGCGCCGACCAGCACTCCGGAGCAGCTGGCGATGGCCGGCGCGCTGGTGCGCGCCGATCCCAGCCTGTACGTGCAGACGCACGTGGCCGAGAACCGCGACGAGGTGCGCTGGGTGGCCGAGCTGTTCCCCGAGGCGCGCAGCTACCTCGACGTGTACTCGCGCGCCGGGCTGCTGCATCGGCGCTCGGTCTACGCGCACGGCATCTGGCTCGACGACGGCGACCGCGCGCGCATGGCCGAGGCCGGCGCGCAGGTGGCGCACAGCCCGAGCAGCAACCTGTTCCTGGGCAGCGGCCTGTTCGACTGGCGCCAGGCGCTGCACGCCGGCGTGCCGGTGACGCTGGCCAGCGACGTCGGCGGCGGCACCAGCCTGTCGATGCTGCGCACGATGGCCGACGCCTACAAGGTGCAGGCGATGGCGGGCCAGCGGCTCACCGCGTGGTGCGCGCTGCACGCTGCCACCCGCGGGGCTGCGCAGGCGCTGGAGCTCGACGCCGAGATCGGCACGCTCGAGCCCGGCCGCCAGGCCGACCTGTGCCTGTGGGACTGGCACCGCGGCATCGTCGACGAGCGCCGGCTGGCGGTGGCCTCCGACTTGCATGAACGGGTCTTCGCGTGGCTGACGCTCGCCGACGACCGACACCTGGCGGCGGCCTTCGTGGCCGGCCGCGAGGCCTACACGCGCAGGAGCAACGAGCGATGAACGCAAGCGACGCACCGCTGCGGCTGGAGCTGGTCGGCATCAGCAAGCAGTACCCCGCGGTGAAGGCCAACGACCGCGTGAGCCTGCGCGTGAAGCCGGGCGAGATCCACGCCGTGCTCGGCGAGAACGGGGCCGGCAAGAGCACGATGATGAAGATGATCTACGGCGCGGTGCGGCCCGACGAGGGCGAGATCCGCTGGAACGGGCAGCCGGTGCAGGTCGCGAGCCCGGCGATGGCGCGGCAGCTCGGCATCAGCATGGTCTACCAGCATTTCTCGCTGTTCGACACGCTGACCGGTGCCGAGAACGTCTGGCTCGGCCTCGACAAGTCGATGAAGCTCGACGAGGTGAGCCGCCGCATCGTCGAGGTGGCGCACACCTACGGCCTCGACGTCGACCCCGAGCGCCCGGTGCACACGCTGAGCGTCGGCGAGCGGCAGCGCGTGGAGATCGTGCGCGCGCTGCTGACGCAGCCCAAGCTCCTGATCCTCGACGAGCCCACGTCGGTGCTGACGCCGCAGGCGGTGGAGAAGCTCTTCGTCACGCTGCGGCAGCTGGCCGACGGCGGCTGCTCGATCCTCTACATCAGCCACAAGCTCGACGAGATCCGCGCGCTGTGCCACCACTGCACGGTGCTGCGCGGCGGCAAGGTCACCGGGGAGGTCGACCCGACGCAGGAGACCAACGCCAGCCTGTCGCGGCTGATGATCGGCGCCGAGCCGCCGCAGCTCGAGCACCGCGAGCTGCGCGCCGGCGCGGTGGTGCTCGACGTGCAGAGCCTGTCTCTGGCCAAGCAGGACCAGTTCGGCATGACGCTGGACGGCATCGGCTTGCAGGTGCGCGCCGGCGAGATCGTCGGCGTGGCCGGCGTCTCGGGCAACGGGCAGCAGGAGCTGATGGCGGCGCTCTCGGGCGAGGACCCGCGCGCGCCGGCCGGCTCGATCCGCTTCTCGGGCAGCGACATCAGCCGCTGGTCGCCGCGACGGCGCCGCAAGGGCGGCCTGCACTTCGTGCCCGAGGAGCGCCTGGGCCGCGGCGCGGTGCCGGGCCTGAGCCTGGCGCAGAACACGCTGCTCACGCGCATCGAGCCGGTGAAGCGCGGCTTCATCGCGACCGGCGAGGTGCAGCGGCTGGCCGAACGCATCATCGATCGCTTCAAGGTGAAGGCGGGCGGCCCGGGCGCCGCGGCCAAGAGCCTGTCGGGCGGCAACCTGCAGAAGTTCATCGTCGGCCGCGAGATCGACGCGAAGCCGACGCTGCTGATCGTCAGCCAGCCCACCTGGGGCGTGGACGTGGGCGCGGCGGCGCTGATCCGCGGCGAGCTGCTCGCGCTGCGCGACGCCGGCTGCGCGGTGCTGGTGGTGAGCGAGGAACTCGACGAGCTGTTCGAGATCAGCGACCGGCTGATCGTCATCGCGCAGGGGCGCATGTCGCCGTCGGTGCCGATCGCCGAGGCGACCATCGAGACGATCGGCGAGTGGATGTCGGGGTTGTGGTCGCGCAAGGCCACGGCCGCGGACGCCCGCGAGGAGGTGCAGCATGCTCAAGCTTGAAGCCCGCCCGCAGCCGTCGAAGCTGCTGTCGATGACCTCGCCGCTGATCGCGCTGGCCATCACCGTGGTGATCGGCGTGCTGCTGTTCGTGTTCCTCGGCAAGGACCCGGTGCGCGGGCTGCAGGTGTTCTTCGTCGAGCCGGTTAAGAGCCTCTACGCGCTGTCGGAGCTGTCGATCAAGGCGACGCCGCTGGTGCTGATCGCGCTCGGGCTGGCGGTGTGCTTCCGCTCGAACGTGTGGAACATCGGTGCCGAAGGGCAGTTCATCCTGGGCGCGCTGGGCGGCGGCTGGATGGCGATGCAGGCCGGCGAGCCGTGGGTGGCGCCGCTGGGCGGCGGCATCGTGGTGCTGATCCTGGTGGCCGGCGTGCTCGGCGGCATGCTGTGGGCGGGCATCGTGGCGCTGCTGCGGGACCGCTTCAACGCCAACGAGATCCTGGTCAGCCTGATGCTGGTGTACGTGGCCACGCTGCTGCTGTCGTACCTGGTCTACGGGCCGTGGAAGGATCCCAAGGGCTACAACTTCCCGCAGACCATCACGTTCCTGGCCGACACGAAGATCCCGCGCCTGACGAGTGGCCTGCGCGCCAACATCGGCTCGCTGATCGCGCTTGCCGCGGTGGCCGGGTTCTGGGTGTTCCTGTTCCGCAGCTACCGCGGCTTCCAGCTGCAGGTGGGCGGGCTGGCGCCGGCGGCGGCACGCTATGCCGGCTTCTCCTCGCGCGTGGCGCTGTGGACGGCACTGCTGCTCTCCGGAGGCATGGCGGGCCTGGCGGGTGCACTGGAAGCGGCCGGGCCGCTCGGGCAGCTCACGCCGTACGTGCCGGCCGGCTACGGCTTCGCCGCGATCATCGTGGCCTTCGTCGGCCGGCTGCACCCGGTGGGGATCATCTTCTCGGGCGTGCTGATGAGCATGTTCTACATCGGCGGCGAACTCGCGCAATCGCGCCTGGGTCTGCCCAAGTCGCTGACCGGCGTGTTCCAGGGTCTGCTGCTGTTCACGCTGCTGGCGTGCGACACGCTGATCCACTACCGCGTGCGCTGGAAGGGCGCCGCCGCGAAGCCAGCCGCCAAGCCGGTGGCGGTGAAGGCGCAGGAGGCTTGAGGTGCGGTGCCAAACTCTCGATGCGCCGATGCGCGCGGCAAGGCTGACGGTGGGCGCTTGCGCCCGCGCAGCGGGAGGCGATGCGTGGCCCACAGGGCCACGCACGAGCGGAGCGCTGCGCGGCCGGCCCGCGGCTCCGCCCACGACCTTGGCGCGCCGGTCTCCGCACGCTGGCGGAACCGACCAACGCACCCACCAACCCGGCAAGAGGACCCCCTGACATGGAATCCTTCGCCCTCCTCATCGCCGCCACGCTCAACGCCGGCACCGTGCTGGCGATCGCCGGCCTCGGGTTGCTCATCAACGAGCGCGCCGGCATCGTCAACCTCGGGGCCGAGGGGATGATGCTGGTGGCGGCCATCGCCGGCTTCGCCACCGCGGTGGTCACCGGCAACGACTGGATCGCCTTCGCGGCCGGCGCGGGCGCAGGCGCATTGCTCGCCGCTGCGCTCGGCGTGCTGGTGATCTGGCTCAACACCAACCAGTACGCCACGGGCCTGGCGCTCAGCCTCTTCGGCACCGGCTTCTCGGCGTTCGCCGGCATCCGATTCGTGCAGGAGAAGCTTGGGCCGCGGCCGCAGTTCCACATCCCCGTGCTGGGCGACATCCCGTTCGTCGGCCCGGCGCTGTTCCGTCATCACCCGATGGTCTACCTGACGATCGCGCTGACCGTCGGCATGGGTTGGTTCCTGTACCGCTCGCGGGCCGGGCTGGTGCTGCGCTCGATCGGCGAGTCGCCCGAGTCGGCGCATGCGCTGGGCTACCCGGTGCGGCGCATCCGCCTGCTGGCGGTGGTGGTGGGCGGTGCGCTGTGCGGCGTGGCCGGCGCGTACCTCTCGGTGATCTACACGCCGCTGTGGGTGGAAGGCATGGTGGCCGGCAAGGGCTGGATCGCACTGGCGCTCACCACCTTCGCCACGTGGCGCCCGGCGCGCGTGCTGCTGGGCGCCTACCTGTTCGGCGGCGTCACGATGCTGCAGTTCCACCTGCAAGGCGAGGGCGTCGAGATCGCGAGCCAGTTCCTGTCGATGCTGCCCTACGTGGCCACCATCGTCGTGCTGGTGCTGATCTCGCGCAATCCGGCGTGGATCCGCATCAACATGCCCGCGTCGCTGGGCAAGCCGTTCTTCCCGGGCTCGTGAGGGGCCCCGGCATACACTTTCCGTTTCACTGCACCACCACACCACCACAGGAGAGAGCGTCCATGTCCCGTACCACCCTGGCCGGCTTGTCGGTCATCGCGCTGGCCGCAGCGCTCGTGGGTTGCGGCAAGAAGGAAGAGGCCAAGCCGCAGGCCGCCGCGCCCGCATCGGCACCGGCTTCGGCCGCCGCGCCGAAGCCCGAGCCGCTGAAGATCGCCTTCGCCTATGTCGGCCCGGTGGGCGACGGCGGCTGGACCTTCGCGCACGACAACGGCCGCAAGGCGATCGAGAAGGAATTCGGCGACAAGGTCGTCACGAGCTTCGTCGAGAAGGTGCCCGAGGCGGCCGACGCCGAGCGCGTGTTCCGCGACATGGTCGGCCAGGGCAACAAGCTGATCTTCGGCACCACGTTCGGCTACATGGAGTCGATGCAGAAGGTCGCTGCCGACACCAAGGACGTCAAGTTCGAGCATGCCACCGGCTACAAGCAGGCCGAGAACATGCGGACCTACGACAGCCGCACCTACGAGGGTGCCTACATGGCCGGCGTCATCGCCGGCGGCATGACCAAGACCAACACGCTGGGCGTGGTGGGCTCGATCCCCATCCCCGAGGTGATCCGCAACATCAACTCGTTCACCCTCGGTGCGCAGAGCACCAACCCGAAGATCAAGGTCAAGGTCGTGTGGGTCGACGAGTGGTTCAACCCGCCCAAGGA
The DNA here is from genome assembly GCA_044223035.1 of Piscinibacter sp. GTDB lineage: Bacteria > Pseudomonadota > Gammaproteobacteria > Burkholderiales > Burkholderiaceae_C > JBGAMJ01. The sequence continues at coordinate 57,440 of JBGAMJ010000020.1, read as the reverse complement.
GACCGAGGCCGCGCAGGGCCTGATCAACCAGGGCGCCGACGTGCTGTTCCAGAACACCGACTCGTCGGCCGTGCTGCAGACCGCCGGCAAGAACAAGAAGTACGCCTTCGGCTGGGACAGCGACATGACCGCCTACTCGCCCGAGGCGCACCTCGCCTCGGCCGTCATCAACTGGGGCCCGTACTACGTGAAGGCGACGCGCGACGCGCTCGAAGGCAAGTGGCAGGGCGGCGGCCACACCTGGTGGGGCGTGAAGGAAGGCGCCATCGACATCGTCTCGATCAACGAGAAGGTGCCGGCCGAGCTGAAGGAGAAGGTCGAGAAGGTCAAGGCCGGCCTGAAGGACGGCAGCTTCTCCATCTGGAAGGGCCCGCTCGTGGGCACCGACGGCAAGGAACTGCTGAAGAAGGACGAGGTCGCCGACGACAAGTTCCTCTCCGGCATCAACTTCTACATCAAGGGTGTCGACGGCAAGGTGCCGTCGGGCAAGAAGTAGCCTGGGGTGACGGGCCGGGCGTGCGTGGCCCGGCCGCACGCAGCCCTCCTGCAGCCCCTGGTCGTGGAGCGCCTTGCGCGGATTGTCGAAGCCGAGCAGGTGGCGGTTCTTGGTGAAGAACTCGGAGACGGAGATCTCGCGCTGCTTCGCCGCGAGCTTGTGGGCGGCGGTGGAAGAGTTCTCCTCGCCGGTCGTGGCGGCCTACCGCGATGGCCGTGCGAGGGGCTCGAGGCGCGCCACTTCCCGTCGCCCTGCAGAGGCTAGCCCGCCGAGGGCAGCCGGATCCACCCGCGCGCCACCGCGCGCGCTACGGCTTCGGCGCGCGTGCCGGCCTCCAGCCGCGCGTAGGTCTCCTGCAGGTGGTACTTCACCGTGCGCTCGGCGATGCCGAGTTCGGCGGCGATGTCACGGTTGGCATGGCCGCTCGCGCAGCGTTCGAGGATCAGCGCCTGGCGCGGCGTGATGCCCGGTTCGGCCGGCGTCGCCGCCGATGCCGGGAACCAGGGCTCGCCGCCGAGGATGCGGGCCAGCGCCGCCAGCCACTGCGGCGGTTCCAGCGCCTTCGGGATGTAGCCCAGGCAGCCGGCGCGCCGGGCGTGCGCGGCCAGGTGCGGATCGCCGCTGCCGGAGACGAGCACGCGCGCGGCGGTCGGGAACTCGCGTCCGACCCGCTCGAGCAGCGACATCCCGTCCATCGCGCCGGGCAGGTGCTGGTCGGCCAGCACGAGATCGATGTCGGGCTGCCGGCGCAGCCGCGCCAACGCGTGGTCCGCACGATCGACGGCGTCGCAGCGCAGCGCACCGGCGTGGCGCTGCAGCATGGCGAGCAGGCCGTCGCGGTACAGCGGGTGGTCCTCGACGATGAGGAGGCGGGCGGCAGGCAAGGGAGGCTGGATCACGGCCTGCGATGCTAGGGCGCGCCGGCCCACCGGCACTGTCCGAACGGACAGTCGCGCGGCGAGTCGGGGCCTGGGGATGCGGGGTCCGTGGCGTTGTGCGCACCGCGGGCCGGGCGGGCCGGTGGCGACCCCCGCGGCCGGGTGGCCCGGCGATGCACCTGCCCGTGCGGACAGTGACCTGCCGGCGCGCGCTGCCGACACTGCGGGCAGCCGCCGACCCCTCCGCACCTTGCCGCTGAACCTCGATGACGACCCGCCGAGCCGCGCCCGACTGGCGGCCGTCCGGACACCTGCTGCGGCTCGCCTCGGGTGCACGGCCGGGCGCGGGCGCGAGCAGGCGCTGGATACGATCGCAGGGGTGACCCCACCCCGGCCCGAACCTCACGAGCCCCTCCCCGCCGAGGCCCGGGTGCTGCTCGAACAGGCCTGGCGCGAGCACAGCCGCGACCCGCAGCAACTCGTGCCGCTGGGCCTGGCGGCGGTGGAGGCCGCCGGCGAAGGCACCGAAGAGGGCCGCGCTGGGCTGGCTGCACGTGGCCTGGGGCCGCCGCTACCGGGGAGAGCTGGAGGCGGCGCAGCACGCGCTGACGCACGCCCAGCGGCTGGCCGAGCGCCTCGGCAGCGTGACCGCGGCAGCCAACGCGCGCGACCTGCAGGCGATGGTCTGGAGCGGCCAGCGGCGGTGGGCCGAGGCGCTGCAGCTGCTCGATGCCAACCTCGCGGTCGATCGGCGCGCTGCGCAGCGCCCACGAGCGCAGCAGCACGCACCTGCGCCGCGCGGGCCTGTTCGACCAGCTTGGCCGGCGCGACGACGCGCTGGCCGAGCGCTATGCCTACGCTGCCTGTGCGCGCGAGAGCGGCGACGATGCGCTCGTCGCGCATGCGCTGGGCCTGCTCGGCGGGCAGCATGCCGACCTCTACAACCTCGAAGAGGCCGAGCGCCTGTGCGTCGAAGGGGCCCTGCTGGCCGAGCGGGCAGGTGCCTTCACGCTTGGGTGATCGCGAGCCTGAACCGCCTGAACGCCCACGTCGGCCTGGCGCGCTGGGCCGACGCGCTGCCGGTGGTGCGCGCGCTGCAGCAGGCCGAGCCGCGCATGAACCGCGCGCGCGCGAGCAGCGCCTGATCGTCTACGCCGACGTGCTGGCCGGTGCCGACCCGGCGCACCTGTGCGGCGAGGCGATGGCGCTGCTCGACGAGAGCCGGGCGCTGCGCCACCTGGGCAGCGAGAGCCTGCTGAGCTGACCACGGCGCGCGTGCGCGCTGCTGGCGCAGGGCCGCGCCGCAGAGGCGGCCGAGGTGGGCGAGGCCTGGCTGGCCGATCCCGGTGGCCGGCACCGACCCGGCGCAGGTGCCCAGCGAGCAGCTGCGGCTGCTGCGCGCACTGGGCCGCGCGCACCAGCAGTGCGGCCGGCTCAACACGCCTGCAGCGCGAGCGCGACGCCTTCGACGTGCACGAGACGCTGGTCGGCCGCAGCGCCCGCGCGCGGCGGCTGGCGCTGGAGATCGCGCACCAGCTCGAACGCGAGCGCTGGCAGCGCGAGCAGGCTGAACAGCGCGGGCGCAGCGCCGAGGCCGCGCGTGCACGGCTCGACGAGCTGAACCGCGCGCTGGCCGAGGCCAGCGCGGCCAAGACCCGCTTCCTCGCCGCCGCCAGCCACGACCTGCGCCAGCCGGTGCAGGCGCTGGCCCTGTACCTGGCCTCATTGCAGCGCGAGGCGCTGGCCGAACCGGCGGCGGACCTGGTGGCGCACATGGGCCAGTCGCTGCAGGCGCTGGTGGCGATGTTCGAGGTGCTTCTGGACATCTCGCGGCTGGATGCCGGCGTGGTGCAGAGCCACCCGCAGCCGGTGGCGCTGCCGCCGCTGCTGCAGCGCCTGGTCGACGAGCACCGCGCGGCCGCCGATGCGGCCGGGCTGCGGCTGTGGCTGCGGCTGCCGCCGGGCGCTTCGGCCGCCACCACGCGCAGCGACCCGGTGCTGCTCGAGCGCTGCCTGCGCAACCTGCTCGACAACGCGCTGAAGTACACGCGGCGCGGCGGCGTTCTTCTCGGGCTGAGGCCGGTGGCCGACGGCTGGCGCATCGACGTCACCGACACCGGCATCGGCATGAGCCCCGACGAAAGCGCCCGCGCCTTCGAGGAGTTCTACCAGGCGCAGAACAGCGAGCGCGACCGCAGCAAGGGCCTCGGACTGGGGCTGGCCATCGTGCAGCGATTGGCGCAGCTGCTCGGGCACCGCGTCAGCCTGCTCGGCGCGGGGCGCGGCACGCGGGTCAGCGTGCTGCTGCCGCGCAGCCTGCCGGCAGCGGCACCGTCGAGTCGGCGCCGATGCGGACCGGCTCGGTGCGGCAGGCGGCTGGCGGCTGATCGCCGTGGTGGATGACGACGCCGCCGTGCGCGACAGCCTCGCCGGGCTGCTGCAGCGCTGGGGCCACCGCGCTGGCGGCGGCCGGCGCAGGAGCTGCTGCAGGTTGGCGCGACGCCGGCCAGCCGCCGCTGGACGGCGGCGTGCTCGCCGACCTGCGGCTGCGCGACGGCGGCGACGGCATCGCCGTCATCGCCGCGATGGGGCGGCCTGGTGGTGGCGCTGCCGGCGCTGGTGATCACCGGCGACATCGAGCCCTCGCGGTTGCAGAGGTTGCAGGCGACGGGCTTGCCGTGGCTGCCCAAGCCCGTGATGCCGATGCGGCTGCGCAGCTGGCTGGCAGGGCTGCGGCCAGGCGGGGGTCCGCACCCGGCCGACGACCCCGACGCGCACGGCGCGCGCCACTGCCAGGCGGCGTCAGGCGACCGCGGCAGCGTCGGTCGCCGGTGCGGCGTGGCGCGATGTGCGGCGGCGCGTCGCAGCGCCACCGCATCGGGCGCTGGCTGCGCGTCGTCGCCGTCGAGCCGGAACACGCGCACCGCGCTGGTCACGGTGTGCATGCGCGCCTCCAGGCCGGTGGACGACGCGGCGAGCTGCTCGACCATCGCCGCGTTCTGCTGCGTGATGCTGTCGAGCTGGGCGATGGCGCTGTTGATCTGCGAGATGCCGGTGAGCTGCTCGGACGCGCCGCCGTGGATCTCCTCGATCAGCGTGTCGACCTGCTCCACCGCCTGCAGCGCCTCGCTCATGCTGGCCTGCGCGCCCTGCGTGGAGCGGGTGCCGGCCTCCACCTTCTGCATCGAGTCCTGGATCAACGTGGCGATCTCGCGCGCCGCGTGGCCGCTGCGCTGGGCCAGCGCGCGCACCTCGCTGGCCACCACCGCGAAGCCCTTGCCCTGCTCGCCGGCGCGCGCCGCCTCCACCGCGGCGTTGAGCGCCAGGATGTTGGTCTGGAACGCGATGCTGTCGATGGTGCGGATGATCTCGCTGATGCGGTTGGAGGCATCCTGGATGTCGAGCATCGAGCGCGACACCGTGGCCACCGCCTCCGAGCTGCCGCGCGCGATGCCGCGGGCGCGGGCGGCGATCTCCTTGGCGCGCTCGGCGGTGCCGGCGGTCTGGCGCACGGTGCCGGTGATCTGCTCCATCGTGGCGGCAGTCTGCTGCAGGCTGCTGGCCTGCGATTCGGTGCGCGACGACAGGTCGTGGTTCCCGGCGGCGATCTCGTGCGTGGAGACGCTCATGCCGTCGACCTCGGTGCGCGCGTCGCGCACCATCGAGCGCACGTTGACGCAGGTCTGCGTGAGCGCCCTTGCCAGCCGCCGCACCGCGGCGTTGCCGCGCACATCCGACAGCAGCTGCGTCAGGTCGCCCGCAGCCATGCGGTTGGCGTAGGCGAGCAGCGCGTCCAGGCCGGCCTCGGAACGCGCCGAGGCCCAGCCCGCCAGCGCGGCCGAGGCCAACGCGGCGGCGGCGGCTGCACCCGCCATCACCGGCCACCCGCTGCCGCCGAGCGCGCCGCCCAGCGCCCACGCCGCCGCCGACCATCACCGCGGCGCCGATCGCGAAGGCGCCGTGCGTGCCCGGCCGCAGCGCGCGCCAGCCGCGCCGGCCAGCGGCCGTCGACCACATCGCCGCCGCGCAGCACGTGCACGAGGCGCCCGGCGCGGGCCTCGTCGCGCATCGTCGCGTACAGGGCCTCGGCCTGACCTGCGCGCGCGCGGCTCGGTGCGCACCGACAGGTAGGCCACCGGCCGCCCGTCGCGCATCAGCGGCGTGACGTTGGCCAGCACCCAGTAGTGGTCGCCATCCTTGCGGCGGTTCTTCACCAGGCCGGTCCACGGCAGGCCGGCCTCGATGGTGGCCCACAGGTCGCGGAACGCCTCCTCGGGACATGTCGGGGTGGCGGATCAGGTTGTGCGGCTGGCCCATCAGCTCCTCGGCGGCATAGCCGCTCAGGTGCACGAAAGCCGGGTTGCAGTGGGTGATGCGACCCTTGAGGTCGGTGGTCGAGACCAGCGTCTCCCCGGTCGGGAAAGGGAACTCGCGCTGGCTGACGGGATGGTTGACGCGCATGCTCGGGACTCCTGCGTCGGTGTACGGGGCTCGGGCCTCTGCGGGCCCTGGCCGGCACTGTGCCCGCAGAGGCCTCGCCCGCGCGCAGATATGTGCCACGGCGGCTGTGCAGCTCTTCCGCAAGCCGCGCCGCCGAGAGCGCGGCACGAGTCTGGCTACAGTGCGCCATCCACCCGCGAGGACCGCCATGACCCACCCGCCCGCCGACCCGTCGCTGCCCGCGCTGCTGCAGCGCATGCCCAAGGCCGAGCTGCACATCCACATCGAGGGCTCGCTCGAGCCCGAGCTGATCTTCAGGCTCGCCGAGCGCAACGGCGTGAAGCTGGCCTACCCGAGCGTCGAGGCGCTGCGCGCGGCCTACGCGTTCACCGACCTGCAGAGCTTCCTGGACATCTACTACGCCGGCGCCAGCGTGCTGCTGAAGGAAGCGGACTTCTTCGAGATGGCGTGGGCCTACTTCGAGCGCGCCGCCGCCGACAACGTGGTGCACGCGGAGCTGTTCTTCGACCCGCAGACCCACACCGACCGCGGCGTGCCGATCGAGGCGGTGATCGTCGGGCTCACGCATGCGTGCCGGCGTGCGCATGCCGAGTTCGGGATCAGCGCGAAGCTGATCCTGTGCTTCCTGCGCCACCTGAGCGAGGAGGCCGCGTTCGCCACGCTCGAGGCCGCGCTGCCCTACCGCGAGCACTTCATCGGCGTGGGGCTGGACAGCTCCGAACGCGGCCATCCGCCGGAGAAGTTCTCGCGCGTGTTCGCGCGTGCCCGCGAGCTGGGCCTGCACGTGGTGGCGCACGCCGGCGAGGAAGGGCCGGCCGCCTACATCGAGACGGCGCTCGACGACTTGAAGGTCCAGCGCATCGACCACGGCGTGCGCTGCGTCGAGAGCCCGGCGCTGGTCCGGCGCCTGGCGGCGAGCCGCGTGCCGCTGACGGTGTGCCCGCTGTCCAACGTGAAGCTGTGCGTGTTCCCGACGCTGGCCGCGCACACGCTGCCGCAGCTGCTGGCCGCCGGCCTGTGCGTGACCATCAACAGCGACGACCCGGCCTACTTCGGCGGCTACATCAACACCAACTTCGTCGAGACCTTCGCCGCGCTGCCGCAGCTCGGCCGGGCCCATGCGCGGCAGCTCGCGCTGAACAGCTTCGAGGCGAGCTTCGTCGACGTGGCGCACAAGGCGCGCTGGCGCGCGCAGCTGGACGCGGTCATCCCGGCGGACGCCTGATCGTCATCAGCAGCGCCGGGCCGTCCGGCGTCTGCACCACGCCCACCGCGGCGAAGCCGGCGGCGCGACAGCAGGCGATGGCGCGCCGGTTGTCGGGGTGCGGATCGGTCTGCACCACGGTGGCGTGCGGGTCGGTCTCGAACAGCCACGCCACGAAGGCTCGCACCATCGCCCGGCCCAGCCCCTGGCCGAGGCGCCCGCCGTCGGCAAGGTACTGATCGATGCCGCGCGCGCCGGGGTCGGTCTCGTCGGTCCACCAGCCGTCTTCGCCCATCACCCGGTAGCACTGGATGAAGCCGGCCGGCTCGCCATGGAGCCGGGCCACGTAGCCACGCACCTGGTCGCCGGCCAGGTCCTCGCGCAGGTCGGCCTGCAGCTCCTCCAGCGTCGGCGGCCCGCCCCACCACGCCTGCACGTGCGGGCGGCCGAGCCACTCGCGCAGCATCGGCAGGTGCGCTTCGGTGACCGGCTCGAAGGTCCAGTTCGCCAAGGCGTCGCCGCTCACGACGCCGGCAGCGCCGCCTGCAGCGCCGCGGCGCCGCTGCCGAACGCGTAGGCGTCCATCGCCAGGCAGCCGAAGGTGAGGCTGGCGTGCAGCCGCCGCGCCTGCGCGCCGTCGTCGGCCGCGCCTTCGGCCGGGTACCAGGGCAGCCAGTGCTCGTCGGTCGGGTGCATCAGCGCCGCGTGCGGCGCCTGACGGCGGTAGTCGTTCAGCGCGGCGGTGTCGCCGTGCTCGGCACGCTCGTGCACCCGCGCGCGGAAGGCGGCGGCCTCGGGGATCTCGGCCGAGTCGATCGGCGGGCGCGTGCCGCCGCCGAACACCATGCGCAGGTTGTGCGTGAGGCTGCCGCTGCCCACCACCAGCACGCCGTCGTGCGGCTCCAGCGCGCGGCCGAGCGCCTGCAGCTGCGCCGGCGGTGCGTAGGGGTCGAAGGCCAGCGGCAGCACCGGCACATCGGCATCGGGGTAGACGTAGCGCAGCGGCGTCCAGATGCCGTGGTCCAGGCCGCCCTGGTCCACCACCTGCGGTGCGAACCCGGCTTCGGTCAGCAGCGCTGCCACGCGACGGGCCAGCTCCGGTGCGCCGGGGGCGTCGTAGCGCAGCGTGTAGAGCTTCGGGTCGAAGCCGCCGAAGTCGTACACCGCCTCATGGCGGGCGCCGGCCAGCAGCACCGGCACGCGTGCCAGCGTGTGCGCCGAGAGCGCCACGATGGCCTTCGGGCGGCCCCAGGTGGCGTCGATCGCCGGGCCGAGCTGGCGGAAGAAGGCCCCGGCCTCGCGCGGCTCGAGCGCCGTCATCGGCGAGCCATGCGACAGGTAGAGGGTGGGCAGCGGCATCGTGTTCATGGGCGGCATTGCAGCATGGCCTGCGCCTGCCGGGGTTCAAGCGCGTTGCACGCAGCGTTCGCGGGGCCGTTGCGCTACCGTCGCGCGATGAGCGCTGCCGCCACCCCCCTCAAGCCCCCGTCGCTGACCGCGCTGGCCTGGCGCCAGACGGTCCGCGACTTCCGCGCCGGCGAACTGCGCCTGCTGGCGGTGGCGGTGATGCTGGCCGTGGCCGCGCTGACGGCCGTGGGCTTCTTCGCCGACCGCCTCTCGGCGGGCCTGACGCGCGACGCCGCCGCCTTGCTCGGCGGCGATGCCGTGGTGGCCAGCGACCGCCCGACGCCGCCCGAACTCGTCGCCCAGGCGCGCACGCTCGGGCTGGCGGTCGCGGCGACGACGAGCTTCCCGAGCATGGCCCGTGCACCCGATGACAAGGGCGGCGGCACGCGCCTCGTGGCGGTGAAGGCGGTGACCGACGCCTATCCGCTGCGCGGCCAGCTGCAGACGCGCCGCGCGGCCGATGCCCCGGTGGAAGCCACGACACGCGCGCCCAAGCCGGGCAATGTGTGGGTGGACGCCGCGCTGCTCGACGCGCTCGGTCTCTCGATCGGCGACCGGCTGCTGCTGGGCGACGCCAGCCTCGTGATCGAGCGCACCATCGTCATCGAGCCCGACCGCGGCGCCGGCTTCATGAGCTTCGCCCCGCGCGTGATGCTGGCCGAGGCCGACCTCGCCGCCACCGCACTGATCCAGCCCGCCAGCCGTGTGACGTACCGGCTCGCCGTGGCCGCGCCGGCCAATGCGACGGCCGCGGTGGGCGAGTTCGTGCGCCGCGCCGAAGCGCAGATCGCCTCGGTGCCGCTGCGCGGCGTGCGCGTGGAATCGCTGGAGAACGGCCGCCCCGAGATGCGCCAGACGCTGGACCGCGCCGAGAAGTTCCTGAACCTCGTGGCGCTGCTGGCGGCGCTGCTGGCGGCGGTGGCGGTGGCGATCGCCGCGCGCGACTTCGCGCAGCGCCACCTCGACGACTGCGCGATGCTGCGTGTGCTGGGCCTGTCGCAGCGGCGCATCGCCGGCGCCTACGCCATCGAGTTCGCGTGGGTCGGCGTGATCGCCAGCCTGGCCGGTCTGCTGGTGGGGCTGGCGGTGCACCAGGTGTTCGTGTGGCTGCTCGCCGGGCTGGTGCAGGCGAGCCTGCCGGCGCCGTCGTGGCGGCCGGCGCTTTTCGGCGCGGGCGTGGGCTTCACGCTGCTGGTGGGCTTCGGGCTGCCGCCGGTGCTGCAGCTGGCGCGCGTGCCGCCGCTGCGCGTGATCCGGCGCGACGTGGGGGCGCTGAAGGCGTCGTCGCTGCTGGTGCTGGCCGCGGGCATCGGCGGCTTCGTGGCGCTGCTGCTGGCGGTGTCGCGCGACCCGAAGCTGGGGCTCATCGCGGTGGGCGGCTTCGCGGCGGCGATCGTCGTGTTCGCGGGGCTGGCGGCCCTCGCCGTGCAGGTGCTGAGGCGCACGGTGCCCGAGGCGCGCGCACCGCGCTGGCTGGTGCTGGCCACGCGCCAGATCGCGGCGCGGCCGGCGTTCGCGGTGCTGCAGGTCTCGGCGCTGGCCGTGGGGCTGCTGGCGCTCGTGCTGCTGGTGCTGCTGCGCACCGACCTCATCGCGAGCTGGCGCCAGGCCACGCCCAAGGACGCGCCCGACCGTTTCGTCATCAACCTGCAGCCCGAGCAGGGCGAGCCGTTCCGCAGCGCGCTCACCAGCGCCGGCGTGCAGCGCTACGACTGGTTCCCGATGATCCGCGGGCGGCTGGTGGCGATCAACGGCCGCGCGATCACGCCGCAGTCGTTCGCCGACGAGCGCGCCCAGCGGCTGGTCGACCGCGAGTTCAACCTCAGCCACGACGCGAAGCTGCCCGACCACAACACGCTGGCCGGCGGCCGCTGGACGGCCGACGAGGCCGACGCCATCTCGGTCGAGGAGAGCCTGGCCCAGACGCTGCAGCTCAAGCTCGGCGACAGCCTGTCGTTCGACATCGCCGGGCAGGTGCGCAGCGCGCGCATCACCAGCCTGCGCAAGGTCGACTGGGGCTCGATGCGGGTGAACTTCTACGTGCTGTTCCCGCTGGCGCAGATGACCGACGTGCCGGTGAGCTACATCAGCGCGTTCAAGGCGCCGGCGCAGGCGGGCTTCGACGCGAAGCTGGCGCGCGAATTCCCCAACATCACCAACGTCGACGTGTCGGCGTCGATCGCGCAGGTGCAGCGCGTGCTGGACCAGGTGATCCGCGCGGTGGAGTTCCTGTTCGGCTTCACGCTGGCCGCCGGCCTCGTGGTGCTGTTCGCCGCGGTGACGGCCACGCGCGAGGCGCGCTCGCGCGAGTTCGCGATCATGCGTGCGATGGGTGCGGGCGCACGACTGCTGGCGCAGGTGCAGCGCACCGAACTGCTGGGCGTGGGCGCACTGGCCGGGCTGCTGGCCTCGGTGGCCGCGCTGGTCGTCGGCTGGCTGCTGGCGCGCTATGCGTTCGAGTTCACGTGGCGCCCGCAGGCCTGGGTGCCGCTGGCCGGTGCGGCCGCCGGCGCGTTGCTGGCGCTGGCGGCCGGCTGGTGGGGCCTGCGCGACGTGCTGCGCCGCCCGGTGCTGGAGACGCTGCGGCGCGCCGGCGCGGTGTAGCGGCAGCGGCGCGGGGGAGCGACGTCAGCCTCGCTGCAGGGTCAGGCGGAACACCGCCACCGCGTCGACGAGCCGCGCCGCCTGCTGGCGCAGGCTCTCGGCCGCGGCTGCCGACTCCTCGACCAGCGCCGAGTTCTGCTGCGTGACCTGGTCCATCTGCGAGACCGCCTGGCCCACCTGGACCACGCCGTTGGCCTGCTCGCTGCTGGCGTGGCTGATCTCCGCGACGATGTCGCTGACGCGCTTGATCGCCGCCACCACCTCGTGCATGGTCTCGCCGGCGCGGTCGGCCTGCACCGACCCCTGCTCGACGCGCTCGACCGAGGCACCGATCAGCGACTTGATCTCGCGCGCCGCGCCGGCTGCGCGCTGCGCCAGCCCGCGCACCTCGCCGGCCACCACCGCGAATCCGCGGCCGTGCTCGCCGGCGCGGGCCGCTTCCACCGCCGCGTTCAGCGCGAGGATGTTGGTCTGGAACGCGATGCCGTCGATGGTGCCCGTGATCTCGGCGATGCGCCGCGCGGCCTCGTCGATGCGGTGCATGGTCTGCACCACGTCGGCCACCACGCTGCCGCCGCGCTGCGCCACCTCGCTGGCCGACTGCGCGAGCTGATCGGCCTGGCGCGCGTTGTCGGCGTTGTTGCGCACGGTGGACCCGAGCTGGTCCATCGTCGCCGCGGTCTGCTCCAGCGAGGCCGCCTGCTCCTCGGTGCGGCTGGAGAGGTCGTGGTTGCCCTGCGCGATCTGCATGCTCGCGGTGGCCACGCTCTGCGCGTTGCCGCGCACGAGGCCGACGACGTCGACCAGCCGCTCCTGCATGTCCTTCATCGCGCGCAGCAGGTCGGCCATCTCGTCGCGGCCGCTCACCACGATCGCGCCGGTGAGGTCGCCCGAGGCCACGCGGTGCGCGACCTCGACCGCCTCGCGCACGCTGCGCAGCATCGTGCGCACGATCACCCAGCCGAGCGCGAAGCCCACGCCGCCCAGCAGCAGCAGTGCCGCCAGCGTCACGCCCATCTGCCGCCGCGAGTCGACCACGCGGTCGTCCAGCAGCGTGCGCAGCGTGCTCGAGGCAGCCTCGGCGATCTTGAACTGCGCGTCGATGTGCGCGGTGGTCTCGCGGTAGTAGTCGGGCGGCGCCATCGTCGGGCGCTCGGCCTGCACGAGCTGGCGCTCGACCAGCTCGATGGCCGCGCCGGCGGCCTTCGCACCCTCGTCGATGATCGGCCGGGCCGCGCGCTGCAGGCCGGCATCGGCGGCGGCCGCCTTGGTCAGCGCCGCCTGCGCCTGCTGCTGCGCCGAGCGGGCGCGGTCGGCCAGCGCTGCCATCTGCGCGCGGTCGAGTGCGCCGATCTCGCCCCTGGTGATCAAGCCCACGCCGCGGCCGCGCGCCTGCCCGAGCGCCTCGGTCAGCATCGGCAGGTGCACGAACGTGGCCTGGATCAGGTAGTAGGTGGCGGTCTCGGGGTCCAGCATCATCCCGGACACGTCGAGCACCGCGTCGAGCAGCGCGAGCTGGTCGGCCAGCAGCGCGGTGTGCCGCGCGAAGCTGTCGGGACCCTTGATGCGCCGGGCCGCGACGTCACCGGCCAGCGCCTTCCACGCCGCGGAGACCTTCTCCAGCGCCGGCAGCTGCGCCGCGTAGCCGGCCTGCTGCAGCGCCGTGCGCAGGCGCTCCAGCGTCTGCTCGGCCTCGGTGGCACGGGCCTCGCGCTCGGCGCGCAGCGCATCGTTGCCGGCGAGGAAGCCGGCCGACGAGCCGCGGTGCTTTTGGGTCAGCTGCACCAGCGCCAGCGCCGCCAGCGCGGGCGGGATGCCGCCGGCCTCCTGGCTGGCGACCTCGACGTTGCGCAGCTCGCTGCGGACCATCAGCGCGGACGGCACGAGCGCGCACAGCAAGGCCAGCAGGCCGACGATCGAGAACTGAGCGGACAGCCTCAGGTTGCGGACGAACACGGGGACTCCTCGGATGGCCCGCCCAACGCGGACCCCACCCCTGCATTAACGGCCGTCCGCACCTGGTCGATTCGAGCGAAATGAGAGGCTCGGGACGATCAATCGTCCGCTTGCAGCAGTCGGTCGACGAGCGCCAGCAGTTCGACCAGGTCCAGCGGCTTGGCCAGGTAGTGATCGAAGCCTGCGGCCAGCGCGGCCTGCACGTCGGCGGCCATCGCGTTGGCGCTCACCGCCACCACGGGGATGGCGGCGGTCTCGGGGTCGGCGCGCAGGCGCCGCAGCACTTCGTAGCCGTCGATGCCGGGCAGCTGGATGTCCAGCAGCACGAGGTGCGGCTGCTCGCGCCGGGCCAGCGCCAGCCCTTCCTCGGGCCAGGTCGCCATCGACAGCGCGACGCCCGGCCGCTGGGCCAGCATGCCTTCCATCAGCACCTGGTTGGTCGGGTTGTCCTCGATGTAGAGCACGCGGCGGCGCAACGGCGGCGGCAGGTCGGCCGCGGCCGGCGCGCCCGAGGTGGCGGGCGCGACCGGCGCCCCGGCCATGGGCGCGGAGGCCACGCGGGGCAGGCGCACCCAGAACGTCGCGCCGGGGTCTGCGGCATCCTCGATGCCGATCTCGCCGCGCATCGCCTCGGTGAGCTGCTTGGACAGCGCCAGCCCGATGCCCGAGCCTTCGACGGCGCCATGCTGCGCCGACAGCCGCTCGAACGCCTGGAACAGCCGCGGGCGATCGGCGGCCGCGATGCCGGGCCCGTCGTCGCTGACGGCGATGCGCACGCGGCTGCCCTCTCCGCGCACCGACAGGCGCACCTCGCCGCCCGGCCGGTTGTACTTGATGGCGTTGCCGAGCAGGTTCAGCAGCACCTGCTTCAGCCGCACGGCATCGGCGTGCACGTGCAGCGTGCCGCCCGGTGCCCGCGCCGGCAGCCGCACGCCGCAGGCCTGCGCCATCGGCGCCACCAGGTGCAGGCAGTCGTCCACCAGCGGCGCCACGGCCACCGGTTCGGGCACCAGCGTCAGCGCGCCGGTCTCCACGCGGGTGACGTCCAGCACGTCGTTGATGAGCGCGAGCAGGTGGCGGCCGCCGCGCAGCAGCTCCTGCACGCGCGTGGCCTGCACGGCATCCAGCGGGTGGCGCGGGTCGGACTCGAGCAGCTGCGCGAAGCCGAGGATCGCGTTCATCGGCGTGCGCAGCTCGTGCGAGATGCGCGACAGGAAGTCCGACTTGGCGCGGTTGGCGCGCTCGGCCTCCTCCTTCGCAGCGATCAGTGCCTGCTCGCCGTCCACGCGCGCGGTGATGTCGCTGTAGGTGCGCACCAGACCGCCGTCCGGCCCCGGGAACGTGGTGATCTCGATCTCGCGGCCGTCGGGCGTGGTGCGGCGGTAGTGGTCACGGGGGACGACGCCCAGCGGTCGGGGAGAGCCGTCGGCCTGGCGCATCGCCACCAGCCGCTTGCGGCTGATCTCGAGCTCGGCGCCATCGAGCAGCCCGGCGTCGATCTGGTAGGCGATGATGTCGATGAACGACGGGTTGCCCTCCATCAGCGATTCGGGCAGCTTCAGCAGTTCGAGGAACCGGCGGTTCCAGGCGTTGACGCGGCCGTGCGCATCGATGCTCAGCACGCCCTGGTCGAGGGTGTCGAGCGTGCGCTCGAGCACGCGCGACTCGTGCGCCAGCAGCTCGCTGGTCAACCGCACCTGGCGCTCGGCGCGCCGCTGCGCGCTGATGTCGGAGAACAGGCCGATGGCGCCGATCTTGCGGCCGTCGCCGTCGAACACCGGCGTGGCGTTGTTGTAGCAGTCCACCAGCGTGCCGTCGGCGCGCCGCAGCGCGATCGTGTAGCCCTCGGCCACGCCCTGGGCGCGCAGCATCACGTGGTGGCGGAAGATCGCCTCGTTCTCGGCGTCGACCCAGTCGTAGATCGTGGTGCCCAGCATCGCCTCGCGCGTGGTGCGCAGCATGCGGCACATCGCCGGGTTGGCGTCGATCGTCAGCAGGTCGTTGTCGATCAGCCAGTAGCCCTGCTCGGTGCGTTCGAGCAGCAGCGTGAGCATGTCCTGCCGCGCCAGGCGCGACAGCGCCCCGTCGCGGGCGGCGCTGTCGTCGGGAGGCACGGACATGGGGCGCATTGTCGCGCCCGACGCCGCAAGGACCTGCAGGGGCCGCACGGACGCACCGGCCCGGGGCGTATCAGTGCTTGATCAGCCCCATCTCGGCGCTGCTCATCAGGCCTTCGATGTCCATCAGGATCAGCATGCGCTCGCCGGCGTCGTCGCCCTGGCCGGTCTTGATGCTGCCGATGCCGGTGATGTAGCCGCTGTCGATGGCGCTGTCGAGTTCCGGAGCCGGCTTGATGTGTTCCTTCTGCAGCTCGAGGACGTCGGACACGGAGTCGACCACCGCGCCGATCACGCGGCCCTTGACGTTCAGCACGATGACGACGGTGAAGTCGTTGTACTCGGCCTTCTCGCAGTTCAGCTTCAGGCGCAGGTCGATGATCGGCACGATCACGCCGCGCAGGTTGACCACGCCCTTGATGAACGGCGGCGTGTTGGCGATGCGCGTCGGCGGCTCGTAGGAGCGGATCTCCTGCACCTTCAGGATGTCGATGCCGTACTCCTCGTTGCCGAGGCGGAACGTCAGGTACTCGCCGCCGGCCAGCGCCGCATTGCGAGCGGCCTCGTGGCGGGCGACATGGGTGGCGTCATCGATCATGTTCATGGCTTGTCGTCTCGTGTCGGGTGGGTGGAGGGCCTTGCGGCGGCCCCGGGCGCTGCTTGGGGTCACTATCGGCAGTTCCTCCGGCGCCTTGAACCGAAATCGGCCGGATATGGCGGTTGACGGCAGCGTTTTTCAGTTCGCGGTACCGGGCGCCGCTGCGGATGTGATCCAGGTGCGAGATGTGAAATGCCCGGCGCTCACCGGCCCGCGAGGCGGCAGGCATATGCATCGACTGCGCGCCGTCGGCTATTGCGGGCGGTGATCCTGAGAGAGCGCGGGCGGGGTTTGCACGGATGGAATTCCGGCAACTCCAAGAATGTCGACCAATTTGATAAATTTGATTGACATCAATTCATATCGACCGAATTCGCGGATTCGGCGTGGAGCGATGGCAACCGGTCGGGATACTCGCCGGCGGGCGCGTTCGATGCGACCAATCCGGGCGCGCCTTGCTGCGCGCGGCAAGGCGCCTACTTGCGCAGCCGCTCGAGGGCTGCCATCAGCAGCGGCGGCAGTTCCTCGACCAGGTTCAGCTTGTGTGCCAGCGGAACGCCGGCCAGGGCGAACTGGTAGGGCTTGCGCTGCTCGTCGTCCAGCGACGTCACGACGATCAGTTCGCTCTTCGCGAACTGCGGGTGCGAGCGCAGGCTGGTGATCAGCGTGGCGCCGTCGATTCCGGGCAACAGGATGTCGACGATCAGGATGTGCGGCTGCAACTTGCCGTACATCGCCAGGCCGGCGATGCCGTCGTCGGCGACGTGGAAGTCGACGGTCGGGCAGTAGCGCCGCACCACCAGCGACACCAGGTTCTGGAAGTGCGCCGAGTCCTCGACCAGCAGGATGCGCGGAGACTCGATCGCGGCGGCTTCGGCCCGATTGCGACGATCGGAGATTTCCTTTGTCACTGCCGCACGATTCGTCGACAGCCATTCGCCGACGGACGTGCGTGAGATTCGCCGGTGCCCCCCTGGGGTTTTCCAGCCCACCAGCTCGCCGCGATCAACCATGAGTTGCACGGATCGAACGGCCATACCGAGCAGCTCTGCCGTCTCGATGGTCGTGTAGTGCGGTGGCATTCCGGCGTGTTCCACCGAGCCGTCGGGTTGATCATTCATACGTACTGAGTATGCAATATTTGGCGCCGACGTTTCGTCCTCGCAACTATGGTGACAGAGAAGAACGTCGAGGGGTCAGGGTGTCCTTCACGAAATGCCCCCGACATGAAGGGTGGTATTTCACCCGGGTTCGCGCCGGAGCGATACAGGAAAGTACGGGTGTGCACCGGGTCTGATCCGGCGCACGCAGCGACTTCAGTGCCGGGAGTGTCGGACCAGGCCGGCCACGTCGATGATCAGCGCGACGCCGCCGTCGCCCATGATCGTGGCGCCCGAGACGTATTCCACCTTGCGGTAGTTGGCCTCCAGGTTCTTCACCACCACCTGCTGCTGGCCGAGCAGTTCGTCCACCAGCAGGGCGCTGCGGACGCCGTCGGCCTCCACCACGACCATGATCGGGTTCGCCGGCGGCGGGCCCTTGCGCGGCACGTCGAACACGCGCTCGAGTTCCGTGACCGGCATGTACTCGTCGCGCACCTGCACCACGCGGCTGGTGTTGCCGATCGTCTTGACCATGCCTTCCGTCACCTGGAACGACTCGATCACCGAGGACAGCGGCAGGATGTAGCACTCGTCGGCGACGCCGATGGACATCGAGTCCATGATCGCCAGCGTCAGCGGCAGCCGCACCGACACGCGCATGCCCAGGCCCTCGGCCGAATCGATCTCGACCGTGCCGCCGAGTGCGGTGATGTTCTTCTTCACCACGTCCATGCCGACACCGCGGCCGGACACGTCGGTCACCTGCTCGGCCGTCGAGAAGCCCGGCTCGAAGATCAGGTTCCAGACCTCGGCGTCGGTCAGCGAGTCCGGCGCGTGAAGGCCGCGCTCGCGCGCCTTGGACAACAGCTTGCCGCGCGACAGGCCCTTGCCGTCGTCGCGCACCTCGATGACGATGCTGCCGCCCTGGTGCGACGCGATCAGCGTGATCGTCCCGTGCTCGGGCTTGCCCGCGGCGCGCCGTTCGGCCGGCGATTCGATGCCGTGGTCGCAGGAATTGCGCACCAGGTGCGTCAGCGGGTCGGTGATCTTCTCGACCAGGCCCTTGTCCAGTTCGGTCGCTTCGCCCTGCGTGACCAGCTCGACCTTCTTGCCGAGCTTGGCCGCCAGGTCGCGCAGCATGCGCGGGAAGCGGCTGAACACCATCGACATCGGGATCATGCGGATCGACATCACCGATTCCTGCAGATCGCGGGTGTTGCGCTCCAGGTCGGCGAGGCCGGCGGCGAGCTGCTGGTGCACCGCCATGTCGATGTCGCGCGTGGTCTGCGCCAGCATCGCCTGGGTGATCACCAGTTCGCCGACCAGGTTGATGAGCTGGTCGACCTTGTCGACCGACACCCGCAGCGTCGATGCCTCGACCGCCGCGGCAGGCGCCTTGTCGGCCTTGGCGGCGCCGCTGCGCGCGGCCGGCCTGGCGGCGTCGGCGGCGGGCGAATGGGTTTCGGCGGCGGCGGCCGGGGCTCCGGGGGCGTTCTCGAAGAAGCCGTAGCCGGGGTCCGGTGGGCTCGGTTCCGGGGCGCCCGGGGCGCCTTCGTGGAAGCCGTAACCGGGGCCGGCCTCGACCAGCATCACCTGTTCGCGGGCGACGTGGAAGGTGAACAGGTCCAGCAGGTCGCTGTCCGTGCTCGTGGTCACGATGCGGAAGCGGCGCATGCCGTCTACCGCGTGGCCGCCGTCGATCGGCTCGATGCTGCCGAGGTCGACGATTTCCTTGAAAAGCTCGATCAGGTTGTTCGCCTGGTCGGGGTCGGCGAGCGGGCCGACGCGCAATTCGACGGCGCGCGGCACCTTCGACGCGGGCAGCTCGGCGGCGGCCGGCGCCATGGCCTTTTCGACGCGCGGCGCGGCGACCGGCGCGGCCACCGGCCGCTGCGACGGCGCGCGGCCGTCGGCCATCGCGCTGATGCGTTCCAGCAACTCTCCGGTGTCGATCTCGTCGCCGCCGGCGCCCTGGTGGCGTGCGAGCTGCGCACGCAGCGCGTCGCCGGCCTGCAGCAGCACGTCGACCATCGCCGCGGTCGGCTCCAGTTCGTGGCGGCGCAGCTTGTCGAGCAGCGTCTCCATCTGGTGCGTCAGCGCGGCCACGTCCGCGAATCCGAAGGTGGCGGCGCCGCCCTTGACCGAATGTGCGCAGCGGAAGATCGAGTTCAGTTCCTCGTCGTCGGCCGACTCGATGTTGACCTCGAGCAGCTGCTTTTCCATCCGGTCGAGGTTCTCGCCGGCTTCTTCGAAGAAGACCTGATAGAACTGACTGAGATCGATACCCGCGCCGAGGCTGGCGCCCTCGGAAGTCATGTCGCCCATGAGGGAAGCTCCTGCGATCCTGTCCTGGTGTCTGATTTGTGGCCGGCGCGGTTCAGCGCACGACCTTCTTGATGACCTCGATCAGCTTGGCCGGGTCGAACGGCTTGACGAGCCAGCCCGTCGCACCCGCGCTGCGCCCGGCCTGCTTCATCTGGTCGCTCGACTCGGTGGTGAGGATCAGGATCGGGGTCGACTTGAACTTGGGCGTGTCGCGCAGGCGCCGCGTCAGGCCGATGCCGTCCATGCGAGGCATGTTCTGGTCGGTCAGCACGAGGTCGAAATCGCGCGCGCTGGCCTTTTCCCAGGCGTCCTGGCCGTCGACGGCCTCGACGACCTGGTAGCCGGCGCTCTTCAGCGTGAACGACACCATTTGTCGCATGGACGCAGAGTCGTCGACTGCGAGGATTGAATGCATTGCGTTCTCCGGGATGTTCGGGGTGATGTCGGCCGTTGCGCGTCGGACTAAAAGAGCTCGATCGAGCCGGCGTCCATTTCCGCCTGGGTGACCGGGTTCGGGCGCAGCGGCGGCGCCTCGACGACGGCTTCGCCGTCCTCGTCGTCGCCCATCGCCACGCGGGCGATCTGGTCGGCGCAACTGCGCAGGCGGCGGTGGGTGTGCTGGATGAGCTGCGAGGCCATGTCCTGGAACTGCAGCGCGGTCACGGCGCCGCCGAGCTCGCTGATCAGCCCGTCGTACGGCGCGCCCGACGGCGCGGCCTCGGCGTTCATGATGTCGCGCACCTGCTCGGTGGCAACGCAAAAGCGCTGCATCAGCGCGTCGCAGGCATCGGAGAGCAGGGCCTGAAGTCGATCCAGGTCGTTCGTCGCCGACATCAGGTGGTCCTGAAGGTCGGCAGCGGTCATCAGCGGCAGCAGGCTGCCGCCGTTCACCGCCTCGGCTGGGCTAAGGTTCATCGGACTCAGGCTCCTCGAGAATCGCGTGCGACATCGCGCTGCGGCAGATCGCCCGCGGGGAGGCTTTCCGGCCGGCGCCGCATGTCCGTGCGCCTTGCACGTTTTCGGCATCCGGGCGCGCCACCTGAGCGGAAACACGCGGGAAAACACGGCGCAGTTCGGCCCCCCCGACAGAGGGACTCCGCTGTCCGGCGCTTTCGTGATGCGTTGCATACTGCGCGGATGTCGATTCCCGTCGCCGACCGGCCGCTGCGTCTGCTTCACCTCGAAGATTCGGAACTCGATCACGAACTGACGCTCGCTCACCTGCAACGCGGAGGCCTGGCGGTGCAGGCGGTGCGGGTCGACTCCGAAGCCGAATTCCTGCGTTCGCTCGACGAGGAATGGGACGTGATCGTCTCCGACTACAACCTGCCGGGCTTCTCCGGGCTGGTGGCGCTGGACCTGGTGAAGGCGCGCGGCCACGATGTGCCCTTCGTGATCGTCTCCGGCGAAATCGGCGAGGACACCGCGGTCGAGGCGATGCGCAACGGCGCCAGCGACTATTTGCTGAAGAACAACCTGGCGCGGCTGGTGCCGGCGCTGCTGCACGCGATCGACGCGACCGAGACCCGGCGCGCCCGCGAGAAGGCGGACCGGGAACTCGGCGCCTCCAAGCAGCGGCTGCACGAACTGGCGCAGCACCTTCAGACCAGCATCGAGATGGAACGCGCGGCGATCGCGCGCGAGATCCACGACGACGTTGGTGGTTCCTTGACGGCGCTCAAGTTCGACCTGGCCTGGATCGCGCGCCATTCGCCCAGCGCCGAGGTGCTGGCGCGCGTCAACTCCGCGCTGGAGGCGGTGACGCTCGCGATCGAGGCCAGCCAAAGGATCATGCACAACCTGCGGCCGGCGATCCTCGAACAGGGGCTGGTCGCGGCGCTGCAGTGGATGACCGGCCGCTTCGAGCGCCGCACCGGCGTCAACTGCCTGCTGCGCGTGCCGGCGTCGGCCGCACCCGGGCTGCACCAGTTGCCGCCCGGGGTGCCGCTGGTCGCTTACCGTACCGCGCAGGAAGCGCTGACCAACATCTCCAAGCACGCGCAGGCGACGCGGGTCGAGATCGACCTGTCGACGGCCGGCGGCGTGCTGTCGCTCGAAGTTACCGACAACGGCCGCGGATTGAGCGAGGCCGATCTGGCGAAGGCGCGGTCGTTCGGCATCCGCGGCCTGCATGAACGCGCGCGCACCGTCGGCGGCTGGGTCGACCTGACCAGCCGGCCCGGTGCGACCACCATGATCCTCTCGGTGCCCCTCCAGGACGGCCTGGCCAGCGCGACCGACACGCCCTGGATGACGGCGCCATCCCGTGAAGATCCCACAGGTTGGGGGAGCCTATGATCCGAGTCATTCTCTGCGACGACCATGCGCTGATCCGGCGCGGCATTCGCGACACGCTGTCCGACGTGCCCGACATCCAGGTCGTCGGCGAGGCGGGCGACTACGGCGAGTTGCGCACGCTGATGCGCGGCACCCCCTGCGACGTGCTGGTGCTCGACATCAACCTGCCCGGCCGCAGCGGCCTCGACGTGCTGCACGTGCTGAAGGACGAGGGCGCGGCGCTGCGCGTGCTGGTGGTGTCGATGTACCCGGAGGAGCAGTACGCGATCCGCGCCCTGCGCGCCGGTGCCTTCGGCTACGTCAACAAGGGCGGTGACCCGGGGCTGATCGTCACCGCGGTGCGTACTGTCGCGCAGGGCCGCAAGTACGTGACTCCGGAGATCGCGCAGATGCTGGTCGAGAGCCTGACCGCGCCGGTCAGCGAGCAGGCGCACGAGAAGCTGTCTGACCGCGAACTGCAGACGCTGGTCCTGATCGCGTCCGGCAAGCGGCTGTCGGACATCGCCGAGGAATTGAAGCTCAGCCCGAAGACGGTCAGCGTCTACCGCTCCCGCGTGCTCGAGAAACTGGGCCTCGCGAACAACTCCGAGATGACGGTCTACGCGATCCGCAACGGCCTGGTGGGCGGCTGACGCCCGCCGGGCCCGGCCCGCCGGCGACCCCTCCCGGGGTCGCGGCGGGTGAAACGGCAGAAGCGATCGAACCGAACGAAGCGACCGGATCGAACGGGTGGACCCGATCGAAGCGGTCGAATCGTCAGGAACGGTCGATCAGCACGGGCTCGGCACCGCCGCGCAGGCGCCGGTGATGATGTCGCCGAACACCGAGTCGAACACCGAGCCGCCTTGCACCTGCGGGGCGGTGGAGATGTAGCCCCACGACACCACGCCGGTCACGCGCGCCGGGTTGTTGTCCGTCGGCGGGTTCGGCGCGGACAGCACGTTGCGGAAATTCAGCACCACCGGGCCGCCGCTGGAGCCGCCGCGCATGTCGGAGCCCCAGGTGCCGTTGTTGGTGCCGCCGTCGGTGGTCTGCGAGTCGACACGGTGCAGGATCAGGCCGGCGTCGATGTTGCCCGGATAGCCCAGCACCGTCATGTGCCGGCCGATCATCGACGGGTACTGGTAGCCCAGCCAGCCGGTGATGTCGCCGATGCGCTGGCCGCGGGCGTTGGCGCCGAACACGATGATTGCGTAGTCGCGGATGTTCGGCACCACGCCGCCGCCGCTGTACCAGGCCGTCGAAGTGGTCGCGCTGGTCCAGTTGGTCCAGGTGCCGTAAGGCCGCGAGTCGATGCCGTTGACCTGCGAGTAGCCCGGGATGAACTGGAAGGCGCTCGACCAGCCGGCGGCCGAGCCGCTGCCGTCATGCACGCAGTGCCCGGCGGTGACCACGATCCCGGGCTTGATCATCGAGCCGCTGCACGAGTAGCTGATGCCGTTCTGGTTGAAGAACAGCTTGCCGATCGTGCGGAACGGGAATTGCGTCGACGAGGCGTACACCGGCGTCGTGCGCGCCGAGGTGAACTGCAGCCCGCCGGTGCCCACCGCATCCGGCGCCATGCCACCCGATGTGTCGGCCGCTGCCGCGGTGAGCTGCTGGATCGCCAGGTCGGCCGCCGACAGGTAGCGCTGCTCGAGCAGCCCGGCGGCACTGGCGCCGCCGTAGCCGGCCTTGCTGCTGCCCTGCGTTGCCTTCGACGATGCCGCGCTGACCGCCGAGTTGTAGTCGAACACCGAGGGCGCGAGGGACTTCGCCGTCGGCAGCATCGTGCGGGCGGCCGCGTACTCGGCGTTGGTCCAGGCGCGCGGCGCGGCGTTGGAT
Organism: Piscinibacter sp.; assembly: GCA_044223035.1. Classification (GTDB taxonomy): domain Bacteria; phylum Pseudomonadota; class Gammaproteobacteria; order Burkholderiales; family Burkholderiaceae_C; genus JBGAMJ01. Next base: position 34,169 of record JBGAMJ010000020.1, on the reverse strand, counting down.
TGGAGGGCCGGCGCGGCCTTGGTCACGTAATCGGCGGCGTGGGCCGGAAATGCCGCCGCGGCGGCGGCTGCGATCGTCGCGAGAAATGCGGTGCGAGATGCGTGCTTCATGGGTTCCCCTGGTTTGCCCCTTGCGTGGGGCCATCGGTTGTCGGCCGTCGGCGCTCTGACAGGGGGCTGTGGCACCGTGGTCCGAACGCCACTCTAAAGTGGCAAATGCACGGATTCCATCCCTAGCTACGCGGGGGTTTGGGGCTTGCGTTTTTCGCCGGGGCGATTGGCGAATCGATGCCACATCGGCGCAGTCGGGCAATTCCGGCGCGGTCCGTGACCGGCGATCGGCGCATGGCGCGCCGCGGCGTCTACTGGAAGTACGACAGCATCCGCTCCAGCGCCATCGTGAACGGCGCCTGCATCATCGGCAGCGTCAGCAGCGTGCCGATCAGGCCGACGCCGAGCGTGATCGGGAAGCCGATCGCGAAGATGTTCATCTGCTGCGCCACGCGCGAGATCACGCCCAGCACGAGGTTGACGAACAGCAGCATCGCCACCAGCGGCAGCGCGATCCACAGGCCGAGGCGGAAGATCTCGGCGCCCCAGGTCTCCGGCCGCACCGTGCGCACGAACGCGAACGGCTCCGGCCCGACCGGGAACGCCTGGAAGCTCTGCACCAGCGCGGCGATCAGCAGCAGGTGGCCGTTGATCAGGATGAACAGCCAGCTCACCGAGATGCCGTAGAAGCGGCTGAGCGCCGTGCCCTGGCCGCCGGTCGCCGGGTCGAAGAAACCGGCGAAGTTCAGCCCCATCTGCAGGCCGGCCAGCTCGCCGGCGAATTCGATGGATGCAAACACGATGCGCACCGCGAAGCCGAGGCTCAGCCCGATCACCACCTGCTGCAGCACCAGCAGCAGCGCCGCCGCCGAATCGAGCGCCACCACCGGCATGGCCGGCAGCGAGCCCTGCGCGCAGACCACGACCAGCGCCGCCAGCGCCACCCGCAGGCGCGCGGGCACGCTGCGCTGGGCGATCACCGGCATCGAGCCGAACAGCGCCAGCATCCGGATGAATGGCCACAGCAGCGGCGTGATCCAGCCCAGCAACTGGGCTTCGCTGAAGGTGATCACGGCCGGGCGGCGCGGGCGTGCAGGGTGGCGGGCGCCGGCCGGTCAGCCGACGACCGTCGGGATCGACTGCAGCATGCGCTGCAGGTACTCGACCAGCGTGGTCAGCATCCACGGCCCGGCGACTGCCAGCACCGCCACCGCGGCGACGATCTTCGGCACGAACGACAGCGTCGCCTCGTGGATCTGCGTGGCCGCCTGGAAGATGCTGACGACCAGGCCGACCGCCAGCACCACCAGCAGCAGCGGCGCCGACACCATCAGCAGGATGTACAGGCCCTGCTGGCCATAGCTGAAGACTTGTTGCGGGTCCATGGTGGCGTGCGATTTCGTCGAAGGGCAGGGCGGTTCAGGTCGCGAAGCTCGCGGCCAGCGAGCCGAGCAGCAGGTTCCAGCCGTCGGCCAGCACGAACAGCATCAGCTTGAACGGCAGCGCCACCAGCACCGGGCTGAGCATCATCATCCCCAGGCTCATCAGCACGCTGGCGACGATCATGTCGATCACGAGGAACGGGATGAAGATCAGGAAGCCGATCTGGAACGCGCTCTTCAGCTCGCTGGTGACGAAGGCCGGCACCAGCACCTTGAACGGCACGTTCTCCGACTTCACCGCCGGGTCGATCCGCGCGAGCCGGGCGAACAGCATCACGTCGGCCTGGCGCGTCTGCTTCAGCATGAACTGGCGCATCGGCTGCTCGCCGCGCGCCAGCGCCTCGTCGAAGGCGATGCGGTTCTCGGCATAGGGTTTGTACGCATCGTCGTAGACGCGGTCGATCGTCGGCCCCATCACGAAGAAGGTCAGGAACAGGCTGAGGCCGACGACCACCTGGTTCGGCGGCGCGGCCTGCGTGCCCAGCGCCTGGCGCAGCAGGCTGAGCACGATGACGATGCGCGTGAAGCCGGTCATCAGCAGCAGCACCGCCGGCAGGAAGCTCAGCGCGGTGAAGAACAGCAGCGTCTGGATCGGCACCGAGTAGCTGGCGCCGCCGGCACCCTGGCCGACCAGCAGCGGCAGCGCCGCGCCCGGCGCCGCGGCGCCGGAGGCCTGCGCCAGGGCCAGGCCGGGCAGCAGCAGCGCCGTTGCCGCGGCCAGCGCGCGGCCGCTGCGGCGGTGCAGTCGCTCAGCGTTCATCGTCGTGCCCCGCGGTCGGGCGCAGGCGGGCGAGCGCCTGCGAGAACGCACCGGCGGCGCCCGGCCCGGGCGCGCCGGCCGTGGCGGCGCCCGGCACGTCGGCCGGCGGCAGCAGCGTGTGCAGCGGCGTGATCGACTGCGGCGTGACGCCGAGCACCAGCCAGCGGCGCTCGTCGCCCTGGCCGACCTCGATCGTCACGATGCGCTGGCTGGGCGACAGCGGCAGCGTCGCGACGCTGCGCAGCGCCGCCCCGCCCGTCCCGCCGGCCGCGAAGCGCGCGCCGGCCGGCGAGCGCTTGAACAGCCACAGCGCGATCGGGATCATCGCGAGCACCGCGATGAACCACAGCAGCGAGTTCAGTCCGGACGGCGGCATTGCGTTCGATCCTGGTTGCGCCGGCGCTCAGACGCGGCTCAGCCGGCGCATGCGCTCGCTGGGCGTCACGATGTCGGTCAGCCGGATGCCGAACTTGTCGTTCACCACCACCACCTCGCCCTGGGCGATCAGGTAGCCGTTGACCAGCACGTCCATCGGCTCGCCGGCCAGCGCCTCGAGTTCCACCACCGAGCCCTGCGCGAGCTGCAGGATGTGCTTGATCGGGATCCGCGTGCGCCCCAGCTCCACGGTGAGCTGCACCGGGATGTCCAGGATCATGTTGATGTCGTTGCCGGCATGGCCGGCGCCGGGCGTGGGCGCGAAGTTCGCGAACTGCGCCGGCATCACCTGGTCGGGCGCCACCTCGGAGGCGGCGGAGGGCTTGCTCTCGGCCAGCGCCGCCGCCCATTCGGCGGCCATTTCATCTTCCGGGCTCATGCCGGATGCGGTCTCAGGTGGCATTGTGGGCTCCCAGCCAGCCCAGCTCGGAGCTGGACAGCAGTTGATCGACCTTCAGGGCGTACTTGCCGTTGGAGATGCCGTAGTGGCATTCGAGGATCGGCACCCCGGCCACCTTGGCCTGGATGCCCGGCTGCAGATCCAGCTCGATGAAATCGCCCGGCTTGAACGACAGCAGCTGCTCGACGGTGGCCGGCGCGGTGGCCAGCTCGGCGACGAGGTCCACCTCGGCCGCCTGGATCTGCTGCTTCATCAGGTTCACCCAGCGCCGGTCGGGCTCGGCGCTGTCGCCCTGGATGGTCGAATACAGCACGTCGCGGATCGGCTCCAGCGTCGAGTACGGCACGCAGAAGTGGATCGTGCCGGTGGTGTCGCCGATCTCCAGCGTGAACGAGGTCGCGACGACAATCTCGCCGGGCGTCGCGATGGTCGCGAACTGCGGCTGCATCTCCGAGCGCTGGTATTCGAGCTCCAGCGGATAGATGCCGGTCCAGGCCTTGCGGTATTCGGTCGTCACCACCTCGACCAGGCGGGTGATGATGCGCTGCTCGGTGGGCGAGAAATCGCGCCCCTCGATGCGGGTGTGGTACTTGCCGGCGCCGCCGAACAGCGCGTCGATCACCGCGAACACCAGCGTCGGCTCGCAGACGATCAGCCCCGAGCCGCGCAGCGGCCGCACCGACACGATGTTGAAGTTGGTCGGCACCACGATCTCGCGCAGGAAGGCGCTGTACTTCTGCACCTTGATGCCGCCGATCGAGATTTCCGGGCTCTTGCGGATGAAGTTGAACAGCCCGATGCGGATGTTGCGTGCGAACCGCTCGTTGATGATCTCCATCGTGGGCATGCGCCCGCGGACGATGCGTTCCTGGCTGGAGAGGTCGTAGGTGCGGACGCCGCCGGTCTGCGTGTCCTCCTCCTCCAGCTTCTGGCTCTCGCCGGTGATGCCCTGCAGCAGGGCATCGACCTCGTCTTGCGACAGGATCTGCTGATTCATGCTCGCGCGCCTGTGTTCCGGTCCGGGCTGCGGGATGTCACTGGATGATGAAGCTCGAGAAATGCACCTGGCGCACCGGGCTCTCGTCGGCGGCCTTCCGGCGCTTCTTCTTTTTCTTCGGCTTCTCGCCTTCGGCCTTCGGGGCGCTGGCCTCGTCGACCTCCGGGTCGTCCAGCTCGATGCCCAGCGGGCGCACCGTCTCGCGCATGATTTCCTGCGCCAGCGCTTCCTTGCCGGCGCGGTCGAGCAACTGGGCGGAGGTCTTGCTGGCCAGCGTCAGCAGGATGCCGTTGCGGATCGCCGGCATGTAGGCCTTCAATTCGTCGGCGAAGTGCGCGTCGTCGATCTCCAGCGTGATCCCGATCTGCGCGTAGCGCTCGGTTTCCTTGTCCGCCAGGTTGACGATGAACGGATCGAGCGGCACGAAGATCGGCGCCGCCTTCGGGTCGTGCTTGCGCGCGGCGGCGTGGCTGCTGCCGCCGCCTTCGCCGTCCTCGGCGGCGGCGGCATCGGCGGCCTTCTTCTTCATCATGAAGACGGCCGCCCCGCCGCCCGCCAGCGCCAGCACCAGCACGGCGGCGATGATGACGATCAGCTTCTTCTTGCCCTTCGGGGCGCCCCCGGCGGGCATCGCTTCGGCGGCAGCGGCCATGACAGACTCCTTCGACGATTCGTGGCGCGCCGGTGAAGCACCGGCACGTCCGCCCGCGCAAACGGGCGGCTCGAAGGCAATTGTCGAAGCGACCCCCTGTGGCAAATGCCGCGATAAGGGGGTGAAACCCGCCGCTTCCGGCCGGCGGCGCGGGCAGGGTCAGGCGCGCCGCAGGGTGGCGCGGTGGTGCGTGTCGGCGCACCGGCCGCTGCCGGCGCGTGCGGCCGGTGATGCGCGGGCGTCAGGCGTAGAGGTCGATGCCGCCGGCGGCGCGGCGGGCCAGCGCGCGGGCGGTGGCGCCGGGGTCGGCGCCCGGGCCGGCGGGAATCCCGCCCGCGCTGCCGGTGAGGCGGCCCACCCGGCCGGCGCCTTCGCGGCCGCTGCGCCCGTCGGATCCGTCGCCCCGGTCGCGCCCGCGCGCATGGTCGGACACGCCGCCGCCGCTGAGCGTCAGCCCGGCACTGCTGAGCGCGGCGGCCAGATCGGGCAGGCTGGATTCGATCGCCTGGCGCGTGGCAGCAACGTCGGCGCCGAAATCGATGCGGGCCTGCGTGCCGTCGAGCGCGATCTGCACCGAGATCGGGCCCATCTCGGCCGGGCTCAGGTGCAGTTCGGCCTGCTGGATGCCGTCGCGCGCCAGCACGCTGACGCTGGCGCCCAGGGCCGGCGCGAACTCGGGCGTGCCGACGGCCGCGGGCAGCGCGACGTCGGTCACCGGCGCCGGCGCGGCGGGGCTGCGTGCGTCGACGGCAGACCAGGCGAGCGTCCAGGCGGCATCGGCGCGCTCCGGCGCCGAGGAAGACGCCGGCACGCGCTCGCGTTCGACGGACGAATCGGGCACGGGGGCGGCAAGGTCGGTGGAGGCGGCGCGCGAGGCTGCCGCCGTCGCGGTGACGGCGAGGCCGGCCGGGCGCTCGGGCGGGGCTGGCGCCGCCGCGCCGCGCCACGGGGCGGCGGCGGACGGAGCGGGGGACGACGGCGTCGTCGGCGCCATGAGCGGATCGATCGTGCGTGAGTCGGCGGCGGCAGCGGCAGCGGTAGCGGTAGCGGTAGCGGTAGCGGTAGCGGCCGTGGCGCCGGCGATCGCTGACGCAGCGGTGGTGCCTGCGGTGTCTCTGGCGGCGGCTGCGGCGGTGACAGCACCGGCAGCCGCGGTGGTGGCCGCGTTGGTGGTGGCGGCGTTGGCGGCGTTGCCTGATTCGGCGGGGGCGAAGACGGTGACCGCTGCGGCGCCGGCGGGGGCTGCGCCCGTCGCGCCCATCGCGGCGTCGGTCGGGTTCGTGCGGGCCGGCCTTGCCGGCCGCGTCGCGTCGGCGGGTGGGGTCTGCCGGCCGCCGTCCGTCCGGCCGGCGATTGCCGCGGCGAGACCGTCCGCGGGCGTGGCCGCGGCCGCGGGGATGGCGGTGGCCGCTGGTCCGTCGTCGGGTCGGGCGGCGCCAGGGGATCGAGCGGCTTCGGGATCGCCGGCGCGGTCGGTGGTGCGTTCGATCGCGAGCGGGCCCGCGCCGGGAGCCGTGCGCGAGGCCGCGCCCGCGGGCACGGCAGGCGTCGTGCGTGCGTTCGCGAGGCTGTTCGCCACGCCGGCACCGGACGCCGGTTCGGTCCGGCCCGACGGCGGCCGTGCGCCGCGGGTCGCCGCGTCCGACGCTCCGGGCGCGCCGGAGACGCCGGAAGCCGCCCCGACACCGTCGTTCGCCGGAGCCGCCGGATCGCCATCGGTGGTCGCGTCATGCGCGGCGCCGGCCGGCGTCGCCGTTCCCGGCAGGGCGGCCACCCACGCGGCCAGCGTCGGGTCGGCCGCCCCGGCGGATGCATCGGCCGGCCGGAGCCGGTCGGTGTCGCCGCCGCGGCCGGCGGTGGATGCGGATTCCGCGCCGGCGGTCGTGAATGCGTCGTCGCCACCCGCTCCGTGGCCGACGCCGGGCCATCCGCGGTGCGCCGCGCGCACGGCGGCGTCCCGATCCGCCGCGCGAGCCGCGTCGCCGCGGGCGCCGGCGCGCGGCACGGTCGCGGTCGCGCCGACGTTCGCGCCGCGCGCTGAGGTCATCGCATCGGACGCGAGCGTGGTCGCACCGCCGCGTGCCGATGCCGCGGAAGCATTCGGTGCCCCCGGCGTGCCCGCGGCCCCGGTGGGCGACGCGGTCGACGGACCGGTTCCGGGCAGCGTGCCGGCCGGCGTCGCCGCGTCGGCGCGGCCGAGCGACCGGGCCCAGCGTTCGGCACCCAGGGCGATCCAGGTGGCGGTGGCATCGGCCGGGCGCGAGGCGGCGGCGGTGGCCGTCGGTGTGTCGCTGTCTGGCGTCGATGGCAGCGGCGGACCGGATAGCCCGCCGGAGGCTGTTTCGGGCGAGGTCAAGGATGTCGCCGCGGATGCCGGGCCGGAAGCGATGCCGGAGCCCGATCCTTGAAAGGAAGCTGAAGCGACACCGGAACCCGATCCCGGAACGGAACTTGACAAGGGATCCGACATGGCAGCCGACGCGGTGTCGGACGCGAAACCAGACGCGGAACCGGACGCGGAACCAGACGCCGGACGAGCGCTCGACCCCGTCGCCGGCCGTGGCGTCGGCTGCGCTATCGCCCCGGGCGCCGTTCGGCCCGCCGCCGCGGCGGCCGCATCGGCGCCGCTGCGGCGTGGCGGCGGCGCGGCGGGCGAGGACGTGCCCGCCGCGTCCCGCCGCGCGGCCAGCAACCGGGCGAAGGTGCCCGGGCCGCCGTTGCCGGCGGTCGAACCCACCGGGGCGGCCGGGGCGGCCGGCAAGGCGCCGGCCACCGGCGACACGGCGAAGGGGCTGGCGACGCGGGGCGACGACATCGGGCTCGTACTGTCAGACCAGCAGCGGCGAACCGAAACCGGCGAGCCCGCCGCGCGTCGCGGCCAGGCGCATCGCGAACTCGTCGTTCTGCTTCTGCTCGCGCCGGTCGGCCGACAGCCTCATCTCGGCGGCGCGGCGCTCGATCAGCTTGCGTACCGAGGCGACGCGCATCTCGCGCTCGCGAAGCTGCTCGACCGCGCGCTCCGCCTGCATGCGCACGAAACCGACCTGCCGCTCCTGCTGCGCCACCGCCTGCATCAGCCGCTCCATGAAGCCGCGGTAGCAGGCGACCAGCTCGATCGCGCCGCCGGCCTGGAACTGCAGGTTCCAGCGCTTCTCGTAGTCGCGCCGGTAGTCGACGAGCTGGCCGAGCTGCGCCTCGGCGCTGCGTTGCAGGTCGGCGCGCCGGCGGCTCTCGGCCAGCGCGAGGTCGCGCTCCTTCTCGGTCTGCGCGAGCAGGGTCATCAGCGGTTGCAGGGCGTCCATGCGGTGGGGTCCTCGTCGGGTCCGTGTCGGGGTCATTGAACGACGGCGCGCAGTTGCTGCACGCTGGCGTCGAGCCGCGCCGGCTCGTGCATGTGCTGCTGCAGCATCGCCGTCATCGGCGCATGCAGCCGCACCGCGGCGTCGAGGTCGGCGTCGTGCCCGGGGCTGTACGCCCCGAGCTGGATCAGGTCGCGCGCCTTGCCGTAGCGCGCGTGGAGCTGGCGGAAGCGGCGGGCCGCCTCGACGTGCGGCGCGGCAGCCACGCTGCCCATCACCCGCGAGATCGATTTCTCGACGTCGATCGCCGGGTAATGGCCGGCCTCGGCCAGCTCGCGCGAGAGCACGATGTGGCCGTCGAGGATGCCGCGCGCTGCGTCGGCGATCGGGTCCTGCTGGTCGTCGCCTTCGCTGAGCACGGTGTAGAAGGCGGTGATCGAGCCGCCGCCGGCCACGCCGTTGCCGCTGCGCTCGACGAGCTGCGGCAGCTTCGCGAAGCAGCTCGGCGGGTAGCCCTTGGTGGCCGGCGGCTCGCCGATCGCCAGCGCGATCTCGCGCTGCGCCATCGCGTAGCGGGTGAGCGAATCCATCAGCAGCAGCACGTGCTGGCCGCGGTCGCGGAAATGCTCGGCGATCGCGGTGGCGTAGTTGGCGCCCTGCATGCGGGTGAGCGGCGGCGCGTCGGCCGGCGCGGCGACGACGACCGAGCGGCGCAGCCCGTCCTCGCCGAGGATGTCCTCGATGAACTCCTTGACTTCGCGGCCGCGCTCGCCGATCAGCCCGACGACGATCACGTCGGCGGCGGTGTAGCGCGCCATCATGCCCAGCAGCACCGACTTGCCGACGCCGGTGCCGGCGAACAGGCCCAGCCGCTGGCCGCGGCCGACGGTCAGCATCGCGTTGATCGCGCGCACACCGGTGTCCAGCGGGCGGCGCACCGGGTCGCGGTCCATCGCGTTGATCGGGCGGCGGATCAGCGGTTCGTTGTGCACGTGCAGCAGCGGGCCGCGGCGGTCCAGCGGCTGGCCCTGCGAATCGACGACGCGGCCGAGCAGGCCGTCGCCGACCGGCAGGTGCAGCGTGCGGTCCTCGCTGCGCCGCCACGGGTGGCTGGCCGCGCCGAGCGCCATCGGCACCGCCGGCGTCTGCCGCGGCACCACGCGCGCGCCGCTGGCCAGGCCGTGCACGTCGCCGGTGGGCATCAGGTAGGCGCGGTCGCCGGAAAAGCCGACGACCTCGGCCAGCACCGGCGCATCGCCGTCGCCGCGGCCGGGCTGGTGGATCTCGCAGACGGAGCCGACGGGCACGCGGATGCCGGCCGCCTCCAGCACCAGGCCGGCGACGCGCACCAGCAGCCCTTGCGTCTCCAGCGGCATCGGGTCGGCCGGGAAGCTCTGCAGGTCGGACAGGTAGCGCTGCCAGTCGGCCGGGCCGGCCAGCGGGCGCCGGGCGCCCTGGGGCGGGGTCATGCGCGGTCTCCGTCGCGTTCGTCCCCGAGCGCGCCGAACACCGAATCGATCTGTCCGTCCCAGGCGGCGCCGATGCCGAGCGAGGCCGCGGCACGGCGCCAGCGCGCCTCCAGCGACGCATCGACGATGCCGATGTCGGACTCGACGATGCAGCCGCCGCGCGTCAGCGTCGGGTCGGCCAGCAGGCGTGCGCCGCGCGCGGCCAGCACCTCGGCCGCACCTTGTGCGACCAGCGGCAGGTCGTCGGGGTGGGCACGCAGCGTGATGTGGCGGGCCGACAGCAGCAGCGTGTCGAGCGCTTCCTGCGCCACCTCGGCCACCAGCTCGGGGCGGGTCGCGAGCTCGCTGCGCACGATCTGCCGCGCCATCTGCGTGGCCGACACGGCGAGCGCACGCGCCATCGCCTGCTGCAGGCCGTCGAGCTGGGCGCCGCAGGCGGCGACGAGCTGGCCGATCTGCGCGCTCGTCTGCTGCGCGAAGCTCTGCTTGAAGGCCTCGAGCGCGGCCAGGCCGTCGCGGTAGCCGTCCTGGTAGCCGGATTGGCGCGACGCGCGGAGCTGGCGCGCGTGCTCCGCCGCCACGTCCTGCTGCGGCTCGGCCGGGGCCGGGCGCGAGACGCCGGGGCGGCGCGGCGCGGCGGCGGGGCCGGGGCCAGGGCCGTCGGACAGCGAATCGGGGTTCCAGGCCGAGAAGCTGTTCAGCTCCTCGCGCGGGATGAAGCGGCTGTAGACCGAGGCCTTGCCGCCCTGCGGCGGCGGGACGTTGCGGAAACCGTCCTTCGGTGGCGTTCTATAGGAACTCATCTTCGCCTCCGCCTCCCAGCATGATCTGGCCCTCGTCGGCCAGGCGGCGGACGATCTTCAGCATTTCCTTCTGCTCGGATTCGACCTCGGACACGCGCACCGGCCCGCGCGATTCGAGGTCTTCGCGCAGCGTCTCGGCGGCGCGGCTGGACATGTTGCGGAACACCTTCTCGCGCATCTCCGGCGTGGCGCCCTTGAGCGCGATCACCAGCGATTCGGACTGCACTTCCTTCAGCAGCGACTGGATGCCCTTGTCGTCGATCTTCTCCAGATCGTCGAAGGTGAACATGTTGTCCATGATCTTCTGCGCCAGCTCGTTGTCCGCCTCGCGGATGTAGTCGAGCACGGCGGTCTCGATGCTGGCGCCCATCAGGTTGATGATCTCGGCCGCCGGCTTGACGCCGCCGAGCGACGACTTGCGCAGCCGGTCGCCGCCGGCCAGCACGCGGCCCATCACCTCGTTCAGGTCCTTCAGGGCCGACGGCTGGATGCCGTCCAGCGTGGCGATGCGCACCAGCACCTCGTTGCGCTGGCGTTCGCTGAACAGCTTCAGCACCGTCGAGGCCTGGTCGTGGTCCAGGTGCACCAGGATCGCCGCGACGATCTGCGGGTGCTCGTTGCGCAGCAGCTCGGCCACCGAGCCGCCGTCCATCCACTTCAGGCTCTCGATGCCGCTGATGTCGCTGCCCTGCAGGATGCGGTCGATCAGCAGGTTGGCCTTGTCCTCGCCCAGCGCCTTGCGCAGCACGGCCTTGACGTATTCGTCGGTGTCGGGGACGAGGTTGCTCTGTTCGCCGGCGGAGGTGCTGAACTTCTCCAGCACGTTGTCGAGCCGGTCGCGCGACACCATCTTCATGCGCGCGATCGTCTCGCCCAGGCGCTGCACTTCCTTCGGCGACAGGTGCTTGAACACCTCCGAGGCCTCTTCCTCGCCGAGCGACATCAGCAGGATGGCCGCGTCCTCGAGCCCCTTCTCGTCCATGCTGCCGCTGCTCATGACAGCCCCTCGGCCGACGGGTACGTCGGCCGGTCCCCCGGGGGGACCCGGGCCGGCTTGGGAGCGGCCCGGCGCTCGGCCCGTGCTCCGATGGCGGAACGTGCGACTGCCCTGTCGCAGTCGCGCGCGCGTGTCGGCTGAAGCATGGGGCGTGTCATTCGGTCAGGCCGTCTGGCCGCCGTTGACCCAGTCGCGCACGACGTTGGCCACCGCGGCAGGGTTCTTCTTGGCGAGTGCGCGGGCGTTGTCGAGGTGCTCGTTCGCGGACGGGCCGCCGAGCTGCTTGACCTCTTCCGGCGCGGGCAGCAGGTTGTCGTCGGCGACGACCTCGCTCACCGTGCTGCCGGGTTCGGGCGGCGGCGGCGGCGCGAGCGCGGCCTTCAGCGCCGGGCGCATCAGCCCGAAGAACACCATCGCCGCCACCAGCACCAGGCTGGCCGGCACCGCGGCGGCGCGCAGCATGTCCAGCACCTCCGGCTGCTTCCACAGCGGCAGCTCGGTGGTGTCGGGCGGCGTCACCTTGAACGGCGCGTTGATCACCTTGACGGAGTCGCCGCGGTCCTTCGAGAAGCCGATCGCCTCCTGCACCAGCGAGACCAGCTTCTCGATCTCCGGGTCGGTCATCGGCACCTGGGTGGTCTTGCCCTTGGCGTCGGTGACGCTGCGGTTGTTGACCACCACCGCCGCGTTCAGCCGGCGCACGGTGCCACTGGCGTTTCGCGTCACGCGCACCGTCTTGCCCAGCTCGTAGTTGGTGACGGCCTCGCGGCGCAGGTTGCCGCCGCCGGTGCTGCCGCCGGTCTGGGCGGCCTGCAGCGGCTGCGAGGCGCCCGTCAGCGGCGCGGTCGCGGCCTGCGGCGGCTGGTTCGACGCCGCGCCGGGGATGCCGGTGGCGCCGGCGGCGCCGCTGCCGCCCTGTTCGCTCGTCTGCATGCTGCGCACCGCGACGCTGGCGTTGGCGCCCTGGTTCGGCCGGTAGTCCTCGGCGGTCGCCTCGCTCTGCGTGAAGTCGACGTCGGCGGTGACGGTGGCGCGCAGGTTTTCGCGCCCGACCACCGGTTCCAGCAGCTCGGCGATGCGCTTGGCGTAGCCGGTCTCGATCTGGCCGACGTACTGGAGCTGCTGCGCGTCGAGCGCACCGGGCTGGGAGCCGTCGGGCGGGGACGACAGCAGCGCGCCGCTCTGGTCGAGCACGCTGACGGCCTTGGGGTCGAGCTCGGGCACGCTGGACGACACCAGGTGCACGATGCCGGCGATCTGCGCACGGTCGAGCGTGCGGCCGGGGTTCAGAGACAGCAGCACCGAGGCGCTGGGCTTCTGCTGCTCGCGGAAGAAGCCGTTCTGGTTCGGCAGCGCGAGGTGCACGCGGGCGTTCTGCACGGCGGCCAGCGAGGTGATCGAGCGCGTCAGCTCGCCTTCGAGGCCGCGCTGGAAGGTCAGCCGCTCCTGGAACTGCGTCTGGCCGAAGCGCGCGCCGTCCATCAGCTCGAAGCCGACCACCGACCCCTTGGGCAGGCCGGCCGACGCCAGCTTCAGCCGCGCGTCGTGCACCTTGGACGCCGGCACCAGGATCGCGGCGCCGCCGTCGGCGTGGCGGTACGGCACGTTCATCTGCGACAGCGCGGCGATGATGGCGCCGCCGTCCTTGTCGGACAGGTTGGCGTAGAGCACCTTGTAGTCGCCCTGGCTGCTCCACATCGTCATCGCCAGCACCGCGGCCGCGAGCATGCCCACGCCCAGGCCGAAGCCCAGCTTGGTCTTCAGCGGCAGGGCGGCGACGCGGGCGGCGAAGCCGTTCGTGGCGACGGCGGCATTCGGGTTGTTCAGGGCGACGACGGCGTTGTCCATGGTCTCTCGGGGGCTGGCGCTGGCGGGCGGGGCGGATGCGGATGCAGCGTGCACCGCTCGACATCGATGCCTTGATTATTCGCAACCGTCCTGTGCGGCATGCGGCGAACAGCCCGTCGATCCGCGCCCACTTCACGGCATGCCGCCGCGGTCGGAACCCTAGTATTCGCCTACCGGAAATGGCCCCGCGCGCCCGGCGATCCGGCCCGGCGCGCCACCGTTCGGAGTCACCGCATGAACGTCACCCTCAAGCCCTTCGATTTCGCCCAGGCCGTCGCCCGCGCCGGCCTCACCCCGCAGGGCCAGCCGATCGCGCAGGGCAAGGCGGTGCAGGGTGCGGGTTTCCAGCAGGCGCTGACGCAGGCGCTGCGCTCGGTCAGCGACCAGCAGAACGAGGCCACGCGCATGCAGCGCGAAGTGCAGCTCGACAACCCGACCGTCAGCATCGAGGACACGATGATCGCGATGCAGAAGTCGCAGATCGGCTTCCAGGCCGCGCTCACGGTGCGCAACCGCTTCGTTCAGGCCTACAGCGAGATCATGAACATGCAGGTGTGAGTGCGCCCGGGGCCGGGCCGCGCCCAGCCCGCCCCCGCATGGGGGCCATGAAACCTGGGACGGCCCTGCGTTTCCTGGTGAATGCGCTGCCGGCGCATTCACGTCGCATCAATCCAGCGCCATCATCCGGCGCTTCTTCTGCGTCTGGTCGATGTAGCGCTGCAGCGCGCGCAGGTGGTCGGCCGGGGTGTCGACCATCTCGCAGCCGAGGTGCACGCCGGTCGAGCCGGGGTTGATCGAGGTGATGTGCTGCAGCCGCAGGCTGGTCAGCACGACCGTGTCGGCGTCGAGTTCGAGGCGCACGCCGTTCATGCGCACGCCGGCGCCGATCGGCGGCACGTCGTCGGGCAGGAACAGCGCGCAGCCGCCGATGCTCAAGTCGAGCACTCGCAGCGACAGCAGCATGTCGGGCAGCATCGGGTGGCGCAGCCGCGCCACCGGCTGCAGGCTGCGCGGCGGGCGCACGCGGTAGCTGCCGCGGCGCTGGAAGCGGAACATCTCGCGCGGAAAGGCGGCGCTCAGCGCGCAATGGCGGCCGCCGTGCACCAGCACCAGGTCCTGCAGGTCGAACTGCAGCTTGACGGCGTCGAGGTAGGCGACCGCGACCGCCTCGTCCTGCTCGATCAGCGTCTGCAGGCGCGGGTCGTTGGCGTCGGCGCTGAAGCTGACCAGCCCGCGCGCCGCGTCGATCGTCCACACGGTGGTGGACATCGAGCTGCCGTCGGGCGCGTTGAGGCTGACCGGCACGCTGCCATCGGCCAGTCGCTTCAGGACGGCCGCCATCTCGGCGGTCGATCGCAGGCGGAACTCGTCCAGGCCGCCGTGCGCGGCGGCCAACGCGTCCAGCGGCATCGGCAAGGTGTCCATCGAAGGTCTGGCGGGGCTCTTGGGGTGTGTAGACGCAATCAATCGCACCCGCGCCGGGGTGGCGCAGGGGGTCAGTGCAGGGTCTTCGGCCGGCCGGCCAGCAGGTCGTCCAGGTCCTCGAGCCAGGGCTCGGCGAGCTGGCGGATCTCTGCGTCGTTGACCAGGATGCGCTGCATGATGCGCGACTTCAACTGCGCCTCCTCGCTGCCCAGCGCCTGCTCGGTGGCGGCGTGCTTGAGCTGCGAGATCAGCAGCGCGCAGGCGCCTTCGAGCTTGACCACGTGATCCCAGTTGCCGGCGCGGGCGGCCGCCAGCATGTCCTGGCTCGCCTGCTCGATGGCTTCGTAGTAGTTCAGGAGCGCGCGGTTCATGGGATCTCCGGGATGGGTGCAGGCGCGTTCGCGGTCGGTCTTCATGCGCGTCGTTCAGTTCTTCAGGCCGGCCACCTGAGGGGCGATTGATTCCCAGGCCGAGCGCAGCGGCTCGATCAGCGAGCGGCACTGGTCGAGCGCCTTGACGTCGTTGTGCAGGTTGGCGTGCATCAGCCGGACCACGACGTAGGCGTACAGGTCGCGCAGGTCGGCCGCCAGGCTGCCGCCGCTGCCGAGGTCGAGGCCGGCCTTCAGGCCCTCCTCGATGATCCGCACGGCGCGGCCGATCGCGCGGCCCTTGACTTCCAGGTGGCCGGCGCCCATCGCGGCGCGGGCCTGCGTCAGCGCGTCCATGTAGCCGTCGAACAGCATTTGCACCAGGCGGTGCGGCGTCGCCGCGTTGACCCCCGTCTCGAGGCCGACCGTGCGGTAGGCGTTGGCGAAGGATTGCGGGCGGGTGAACGAGGATGGCGCTGCGCTGAACATGGTGGTCTTCGGCGTGTGGGCTGCGAGTGGCGTTGCGTGCTCCTGTTATCGGATGCCCCTGCGACGACTTGAATGCGCGGCGGGTGCTGCGTATACCGGGGTCGACCCTCTGTTCGGGGGATGCCGGGCGCGTCCGCGGCCGAGCGGCTGCGTTTGTTCGTGTTTGGTCGCGTTTGTCCGCGTTTGTCCGCGTTTGTCCGCGTTTGTCCGCGCTTGCCGGCGCCAGCACGCGCGGCCGCGCTCAACGCGCCGGTGCGCGGATGGCGAGCTTCAGTTCGCTGCTCGACACGCCGTCGGTGCGCGGCAGGTAGACCACGTCGCACAGCGGCTTGAGCGCGTCGAAGCGGCCGACCCAGTCGTCGCCCATCACCATCGCGTCGGCACCGTACTCGACGATGTCCGAGGCCTTCTGGTCCCAGCCGCACTCCGGGATCGCCAGGTCGACGTGCATGCAGGCGCGCACGATCTCGATCCGGTCGGCGAAGGGCACGACCGAGCGCTTGCCCTTGGCGGCATTGAACTCGTCGGTGGAGACGGCCACGACGAGCAGGTCATAGCGCTGCTTGATGCGGCGGAACAGCCGCAGGTGGCCGACGTGGAACAGGTCGTAGGTGCCGTAGGTCAGCGCGAGCGTGGCGCCGCGCGGCCGCGCGAGCGGGCCGGGGCGGGCCGCGGGTGCGGCGATGGTGGCGGCTGCCATGGCGGCGGCAGCGGCGGCGTTCGGCAGGTCCATTCGGTGGCTCCGGTTCAGTGCCGCCCGGCCGTTCCGAAGGCACTGAGCGCCCCCTCGGGGGGCCGCGAGCGCAGCGAGCGTGGGGGCTTCATGTCAGGCGAGGGCGCGCGCGACTTCGTCGGCGACGAGTTCGGCCACGCGCTGCGCGGCCTCGCCGTCGCGGCGGTCGTAGAGCCCGGCGGCCAGGCGCTGGCGGGTCTCGGCGTGGTGCGCGGCCGGCGGCTTCTTCAGCGCCTCGATCAGCGTCGCCGCGGTGCCGAGCACCGGGCCGGGCGGCGTTGCCAGCTTGTCGTCGAACAGCTGGCGCGAGCGGGTGGTGTAGTCGGCGTGGTCGGGGCGGAACAGCAGGATCGGCCGGTCCAGGTGCAGGAAGTCGAACATGATCGACGAGTAGTCGGTGACCAGCACCGAGCACTTCGCGAGCAGCGGGTAGACGTCGCTGCGCGGCCGCACGAAGCTCACCCCCGGCAGCGATGGCGCGAGCTGCGGCACCATCGGCTGCTCCACCGGGTGCAGGTTGACGATCAGGCAGTCGCCGGCGTCGGCCACCGCGCGCGCCACGCGGTCGATGCCGGCCTGCAGGATCCATTGGCCGCGGTGGGCGTCGCGGAAGGTCGGCGCGTACAGGATCACGCGCCGGCCGCGCCGCAGCGCCTCGGTGGCCCGATCGTAGGCGTCACGGTCGACGTTCAGCAGGTCGTGCGGTGTCGGCTCCCGGTACAGCACGTCGTTGCGCGGGTAGCCGGTGGCGGCGTAGCGGTCGAAGGCGAACCAGCGCCGCCATTCCGCTTCGTTGTGGGCGGCGGTGCCGGTGAAGCTCGCGAAGCGGCCGCAGGTGCGCAGCACGCGCGCGAACTGCGGCGACAGCTGGCGCAGCCCCGGCAGGTTGCGAAAGCCGATCTCCTTGATCGATACGCCGTGCCAGAGCTGCACCTGGCGCGCGCCGGCCAGCAGCGCGCCGGCGTAGGGGTTGCTGCCGAGCAGGTGGTCGCTCGTCACGACGACCGCGGCGGACAGCGCGGTGTGCAGCGCATCGGCGTTCCAGTCCTGCGCAGCGCAGGGTAGGCACAGGCCGCCGAGCGAGCGGATGGTCTGCTCCTGCTCGGCGTTGAACGGCAGGAACCAGCAGGCGATGTCGAGCGCGGCGGCGCGCTCGCGGAAGGCCAGCCAGGCGTACTTGATGTTGTCGCCGAAGTAGGTTCCCCCGACGAACACGACGCTGCGCTCCTTCGGGTGCATGCGCGACGCCTCGGCCAGGTCGCGCTGGCTGCGTTCGAGGTGGAGCTGCTGTTCCAGCTCGCGGACCTGCTTCTGCAGCGCGGCGAGGTCGTGGTTGCGCAGGTGCAGCAGCGTGTCGACCAGCGAATCGACGACGCCGCCGACGTGGCCGTTGAAGTCCTCCAGGCGCGCCAGGCGCGCCTCGAGCGAGTGGTCCGAAGCGCCATCGTCGTCGGCGGGAATCGCACCGTCGGCGACGGGCTGGGGCGCGGTGCTGAGCTGCATCGGGAGACCTTTCGGCAAGCCGCGGCCTCGGGCCGGCCGCGTGCGAAAAGTCTAGGCAGCGCGGCGCGCACGCAAGGCCGGAATTGAGGCCGCTTCCGCCCCGACTTCGTGGCCCGGGGGCGCTTCCGGCTTCAGGTCAGGCCGAGGTCTTCAGCGACGAGAGCTGCTGCGTCAGGTAGCTGCTGAGCGAGGTCAGCGTCGCCATGTTGGTGTCGAGCAGCTGGTACTGGGCGCGCAGGCGCTTCTCGGTCTGGTCGAGCCGCTGCTGCAGGTCGTCCTGCCGCTTGCTGTTGTTGTCGATCGACTTCTGGATGCCGGCCTGGCGCGTGGTGATCGGCCCCTCGCTGCCCAGCTCGTCGTCGACCAGCTTCTTGAAGCTGCGCATGATGCCGTTGGCGCCGGGTGAATCGCCGCCGTCGTTGATCAGCAGTTTGCGCATGTCGTCGCGGTGCGACAGCCCGTCGCTCAGCTTGCTGGAGTTGAGCTTCAGCGTGCCGTCCTTCTGCACTTCCAGGCCGATGTCGCTGAGCCGGCCGTACAGCGAACTGGCGCTGCTGGTGCTGCCGACGATCGAGCGCATCTGCGTCTGCAGGCTGACGGTGGTGCGGTCGCCCTGCAGCTGGCCGCCCTTCTTGTTGTCGGGGTTGTAGGCGGTCTGCGTCGAGATGAAGCTGCTGAGGTTGTTGTACGCGGTGACGAAGTCGTTCATCGCGGTCTTCACCGCGTCGTCGTCGCGCGTCACGCCGACGCTGATCGGTGCCGTCGTCACCTTCTGCAGCGTGACGGTCAGCCCATCGGCGACGTTGTCCAGCGTGTTCGATGCCGAGGTGACCGAGATGCCGTTGATCGTCGCCTCGGCATTCGCCGCCGAGCGGTTGAGCTGCATCTGCGACGCGCCTTCGCCGCCGGCGTACGACAGCGCGGACAGCCCGCGCCCCGGGTCGCCGTCGTCCGCCGACTCGGTGGCGGTGATGCGGAAGCCGTTCTCCACGCCGGTGTCGGTGGAGCGGATCGACAGCCGCGCGCCGCTGGCGTCGTTGACGATCGACGCGGTGACGCCGGCGCCGGCGCTGTTGATCTTGTCGCGGATCGCCGCCAGGCTGGTTTCGCCGGCGCCGATGTCGATCGTCACCGAGTTGGAGGCGGGCTTGGTGGCGAAGCTGGTGGCCGGCGTGCCGCTCCAGCTCCCGAGTTCGATCGTCAGGCTGCCCTGGCCGACCACCTCGTCGCTCGAATCGAAGGCGCGGCTGGTGGCGGTCTGCGCCGCGGCCATCTTTTCCACGCTGATCGAGTAGCTGCCCGGCGCCGCATTGGCGCCGGTGGTGGCGGTGACGGCGGTCGTGTCGCTCGAGGTGGCGATGGTCTGCGACCAGAGCGACAGCGAGGTCAGCGCGTTCGCCTTGTCCTGGAAGGCCGACAGGTTGCTCTGCATCTGGCCGTAGCTGGACAGCGTGGCCTTCAGGTCGGTGGCGGCGGTCTGCAGCAGCGTGACCGGGCGCTGCTCGACGGCCATCAGCTTGCTGACGATGGTCTCGACGTCCAGGCCGCTGCCGATGCCGGTGGAGGTGATGCCCATGGTTCAATCCCCGAAGGATGGGCGGTGCCGCGGTCGGCATGCGCCCCAAAACGAAAAGCGGATCATCCAGACACCTCTGGATAACCCGCTATCGGCAGTTCCCGCCAGGACTTGAGAGCGCCCCCTGGCCGACGCCTTGCGTCGTCGGCTCCCCGTGAGCGACGAGGAAACTTCGGGCGGCCGGGCGTTTCCTCGAGTGACGGTGTGCGCGAACATCGCCCGCCGCACCGCGCTGCTTCGCGCGTCAGCCCTTGAGCAGCGACAGCACCTGCTGCGGCAACTGGTTGGCCTGCGCCACCATCGCGTTGCCGGCCTGCTGCAGGATCTGCGAGCGCGACAGGTTGGCCGTCTCGGCCGCGAAGTCAGCGTCCATGATGCGGCTGCGCGCGGCCGACTGGTTCTCCACCGCCTGCTGCAGGTTGGAGATGATCGCGTCGAAGCGCGACTGCGTCGCACCGAAGGTCGCGCGGGTGTCGTTGACGGTGTTCAGCGCGGTGTCGATGTTGTCGATCACCGTCGCGATCGCGCCGGCGGTGGCGGTGTTGTCGATGATCGTCGACGAGCCGGTGACGGCGGAGATGCTGCTGTTGGCCGTCATGTCCGAGGTCGTGACGGTGATCGTGTCGTTGCCCGTGGTGTTGGCGCCGACCTGGAAGGTCATCGAGGTCGCGTCGGTGCCGAGGATCTTCTTGCCGTTGAAGCTGGTGCCGCCGAGAACCCGGCCGATCTCGCTCTGGAGCTGGGCGAATTCCTTGTTCAGCGAGTCCTTGTCCGAGTCGCTGTTGGTCGCGTTGCGTGCCTGGATCGCCAGCTCGCGCATGCGCTGCAGGTTGTCGCCGACCTTGGCCAGCGCGCCTTCTGCCGTCTGCGACATCGAGATGCCGTCGTTGGCGTTGCGCACCGCCACGTTCATGCCGCGCACCTGCGCGTTCATGCGTTCGGCGATCGCGAGGCCGGCGGCGTCGTCCTTGGCGGAGTTGACGCGCAGGCCCGACGAGAGCCGTTGCATCGACGTCGCCAGCGACGACTGCGACATGTTGAGGTTTCGCTGCGCGTTCAGCGAAGCGATGTTGGTGTTGATCGTTTGGGGCACGGGGACACTCCTTCAAGAATCGGACGGCTCCGGATCGAGGGGCCGGTGGCGCAAGCCCCGAACGAGACTTGGTATGCCGGATTCTGAAAGTTCCGCCGCAAGGACAAAGGGCGGAAATGCAGGGCCTGTGCCCTCCATTTCCGCCCCGGTCCGGGTGAGCGGGATCAGCGCAGCAGCGACAGCACCTGCTGCGGCGCCTGGTTCGCCTGGGCGACCATCGCATTGCCCGCCTGCTGCAGGATCTGCGCGCGCGACAGGTTGGCGGTTTCCGAGGCGAAGTCGGCGTCCATGATGCGGCTGCGGGCGGCCGACTGGGCCTCCACGCTCTGCTGCAGGTTCGACACGACGGCGTCGAAGCGCGACTGCGTGGCGCCGAACGTGGCGCGGGTGTTGTTGATCGTGTCCAGCGCGGTGTCGATGTTGTCGATCACCGTCGCGATGGAGCCGGCGGTCGCGGTGGCATCGATCACCGCGGCGGAGCCGGTGACGGCCGTGATCGAGCTGTCGGCGGTCATGTCGGTGGTGGTCACGGTGATCGCATCGTCGGCCGTGGTGTTGGCGCCGACCTGGAAGGTCATCGAGGTGGCGTCGGTGCCGAGGATCTTCTTGCCGTTGAAGCTGGTGCCGCCGAGCACGCGGCTGATCTCGCTCTGGAGCTGCGCGAACTCCTTGTTCAGCGAGTCCTTGTCGGAGTCGTTGTTGGTCGAGTTGCGGGCCTGAACGGCCAGTTCGCGCATGCGCTGCAGGCTGTCGCCGACCTTGGCCAGCGAGCCTTCGGCCGTCTGCGCCATCGAGATGCCGTCGTTGGCGTTGCGGATCGCGACGTTCATGCCGCGCACCTGCGAGTTCATGCGTTCGGCGATCGCGAGGCCGGCGGCGTCGTCCTTGGCGGAATTGATCCGCATGCCCGAGGACAGGCGCTGCATGGACGTGGCCAGCGACGATTGCGACATGGCCAGGTTGCGCTGGGCGTTCAGCGAGACGACGTTGGTATTGATGGTTTGCGGCATGAGTGACTCCTTCGGTGTTTCCGTGAACCCGGCTTCGGGCCGGACGACTGTTCCGGATGGCAATACCCTCCGGTCTTGCCCGCTAGTTCACCGTTGAATCGTGGGGCGCCAGGGCGCTCCCGTCTTCGGCCTGCTATCCGGACCTCGTCCCCGACAGGGTTCGGGCACGATGTGTGGCATATCGTCCCGGTGCCCGGAAAACTTTAGGAAACGCACGCCAGTTCACCCCGCCGAGGGGTGGCGCCGGGCGAGCGCCTCACGGCGGTCGGCCCGGCTATCCGGAATCGATGGCCACCGCCTCCTTGGCGGGTTCGGCGGCCGACGAATCCGGCTGGTTCACTGAATAGAAGAAGGGATCATCGAAGCAAGGACAGCACTTGCTGCGGTTGCTGGTTGGCTTGGGCGACCATCGCGTTGCCGGCCTGCTGCAGGATCTGCGCGCGCGACAGGTTGGCGGTTTCCGCGGCGAAGTCCGCATCCATGATGCGGCTGCGGGCGGCCGACTGGGCCTCCACGCCGGCCTGCAGGTTCGATACCACCGCGTCGAAGCGCGACTGCGTGGCGCCGAAGGTGGCACGGGTGTTGTTGATCGTGTCGATCGCGGTGTCGAGGTTGTCGATCACGGTCGCGACGTCGTCGGCGGTCGCGGTGCTGTCGATGACGGCCGCGGAGCCGGTGACAGCGGTGATCGAGCTGTCGGCGGTCATGTCGGTGGTCGTGACCGTGATGGAGTCGTCGGCCGTGGTGTTGGCGCCCACCTGGAAGGTCATCGCGGTCGCATCGGCGCCGAGGATCTTCTTGCCGTTGAAGCTGGTGCCGCCGAGCACGCGGGTGATCTCGCTCTGGAGCTGGGCGAATTCCTTGTTCAGCGAATCCTTGTCGGAATCGTTGTTGGTCGCGTTGCGGGCCTGCACGGCCAGTTCGCGCATGCGCTGCAGGCTGTCGCCGACCTTGGCCAGCGTGCCTTCGGCCGTCTGCGCCAGCGAGATGCCGTCGTTGGCGTTGCGGATGCCGACGTTCATGCCGCGCACCTGGGCGCTCATGCGCTCGGCGATCGCGAGGCCGGCGGCGTCGTCCTTCGCCGAGTTGATGCGCAGGCCCGAGGACAGGCGTTGCATGGACGTGGCGAGCGACGACTGCGAGGTCGCCAGGTTGCGCTGAGCGTTCAGCGACACCACGTTGGTGTTGATGGTTTGCGGCATGTGTAACTCCGTCTCGAACTCGAATTGACGGTGCCTGCGGCACCGAGCCTGGGTCCCAGACGCTCATCGGGGGTGAGGGACGTGCCAGGTTTTCGTCGGCCGATCCGACGACTTGAGGCCTTCCGGGCTACTTTTTCGATCGATTCGCCGGCTCAAGTTCGGCGCCGTCGTGCCGAGCGGTTGCGAACTGGCCGGTGATGCGGCGCTTTCTCACGGAATGGCCGCCCGGAGCGCTTCCTAGACTCGGTCGCGCCCGGCGGACTGTCCGTCCGTACTTACGTCCGTACGTCCGGCCGGGCCACCGACTCCGACCACGACCGCGCCCGCCGCCCGGGCGAAACCGCATGCACACCTCCGCCCGCACGATGCAACGAGCCCAACGCGCCCAGCAGCACTGGAAAGCCGGCGTCGCCCATGCGCATGCCCGCCGCTGGCCGTCGGCCCGAGACGAGTTCGAGCGCGCCGCCACGCTCGCGCCGGCCGAGTCGCTGTACTGGCTGAACCTCGCGCGCGTGCAGGTGCGCCTGGGCGACCACGATGCGGCGGTCGCGTCGGCGCGCCGCTCGTTCGAGCTCGACCGCCGTTCGGCGCTCGCCTGCCGGGTGCTCGCCGAGGGCCTGACGCAGCAGCACCGGCATGCCGAGGCGGTGCAGGCCTTCGAGCAGTTCGCGCCGGACGCGCCGCGCGACCACGAGTTCCTGTCGTCCTACGGCATCGCGCTGTTCGGCGCCGGCCGGCCGCGCGATTCGATCGACGTCTACTTCCAGGCGCTGGCGCTGAAGGTCGACGCCGCGCTGGTGCACTACCGGCTCGGGCTGGCGTTCAAGGACCTGCTGCTGAAGGAGGAGGCGTCGGAATGCTTCCGCACCGCGGTGGCGCTGGACGACGGCAGCATCCGCGCGATGGCGCTGGCGCTGCTGGTGCACGAGAGCCAGCAGGCCTGCCGCTGGGACCGGCTCGACGGCGATACGCAGGCGCTGCGCGAGTCGATCGCGACGCTGCGCGAGGCCGACGGCAACCTGCTGTCGCCGTTCGCCTTCCTCGCGATCGCCTGCACGCCGGCGGAGCAGCGGCGCGTCGGCGAGCTGCGCGCGCGCGTGCTGGGCCGCGCGGTGCCGCCGCTGCCGGCGCTGCCGCCGGCCGCCGCCCGGCGCCCCGGCCGCATCCGCATCGGCTACCTGTCGTGCGACTTCTACAACCACGCCACCGCGGTGCTGATCGCCGAGCTGCTGGAACGGCGCGACCGCGAGCGTTTCGAGGTGACGCTGTATTCGCACAGCCGCGACGACGCGACGCCGATGCGGCGGCGCATCGTCACCGCCTGCGACCGCTTCGTCGAGGTCGGCGGGCTGAGCAACGCGGTGGTCGCGTCGCGCATCCGCGCCGACGACATCGACATCCTGGTCGACCTGAAGGGCCACACCCGCGACAGCCGCGTCGAGCTGATGGCCGCGCGCCCGGCACCGGTGCAGGTGAGCTGGCTCGGCTTTCCAGGCACCACCGGCGCCGACTACATCGACTACGTGGTCGGCGATCCCGTCGTCACGCCGCTGGCGCATGCCGACGACTTCAGCGAGAAGATCGCCCAGATGCCGTGGTCGTACCAGCCGAACGACGGTCGCCGCGTGCTGCCGCCGTCACCCGGCCGCGAGGCCTGCGGGCTGCCCGAGGGCGTGCCGGTGCTGTGCTGCTTCAACCAGGCCTACAAGCTGTCGCCCGAGGTGCTCGACGTGTGGGCGCGCATCCTGCGGGGTGCCGGCGATGCGGTGCTGTGGCTGCTGGCGTGGAACGAGCAGGCGCAGGCCAACCTGCTGCGCGAGTTCGCCGCGCGCGGCATCGGGGCCGACCGCGTGCTGTTCGCGGCGAAGCTCTCGATGGGCCACCACCTGGCGCGGCTGCGCTGCGCCGACCTGTTCCTCGACACCTGGCCGTGCAACGCCCACACCACCGCGAGCGAGTCGCTGTGGGCCGGCGTGCCGGTGCTGACGCTGCCGGGCGCCACGTTCGCCTCGCGTGTCGCCGCCAGCCTGGCGCGCGCCACCGGCACCGCGGAGCTGGTCTGCGGCAGCGCTGACGACTACGTGGAGCGCGCGGTGGCGCTCGCCGCCGACCGGCCGCAGCTGCAACGCCTGCGCGAGCACCTGGAGCGCCACCGCCACACGCTGCCGCTGTTCGACAGTGAATTGAGCGCGCGCGAACTGGAAGCGCTTTACTTGCGCATGCACGAACGCCGCCTGCAGGGCCTGGCGCCGGACCATCTGCCAGCGGCGCCGGTCTCCGAACCGTTCGCCTGGAAGGCCGAGGGCACGCCGATGGGGGAGGACGCCGCCGATTTCGCCTGGGAAGCCACCCCGGCGCTTGCCTGTGAAGCCGGTCACGAACGCTGGCTGGCGCAGCAGGCCGTGTAGGAATTTGCCTGACAAGCGGGGCGGAAGAACCGGGACTCAAGCGACAGAAGTGGGCTGATGTTTCCACCCAGTTGGGGTGTTCACAATTCGCTTCACGTTGAGACACAGACCTCGACGCAGAAGCAAAGAAACGATCCCTCTCGACACGCCACACCCGGAGCACCCCATGAACGCCGACCAGATCCTGACCGAGATTCGCGAAGCCAACCTGTCCTACCTGATGCTGGCCCAGAGCCTCATCCGCACCGACCGCGAGCAGGCGCTCTACCGCCTCGGCATCAGCGAGGAAAGCGCCGCGATGATCGCGCTGCTGACCCCGGCGCAGATGATGAAGATCGCCGCCGGCAACACGCTGCTGTGCCGCTTCCGCATGGACGACGACCTGGTCTGGGGCCTGCTGACCAACCACGGCAAGGGTGCCTCCAACGACACCACGACCCGCCTGCACGCCAGCATCCTGATGGCCGGCCGCCATCAGGAAGCTGCCTGAGCTTCGCACCGACGCACCAAAACAACACAGCCAGGAGCACGTCATGCGAGTCAAGAGCATCGTCACCGAAGCCAAGCAGATCGAACGCGCCATCACGCTGATCAACCTCGGCGCACGGCTGCAGGTTCTCGAATCCGAGACCGACCTGTCCTACGAGCGCCTGCTGCGCCTGTACAAGGAAGTCGCCGGCAAGTCGCCGAGCAAGGGCCAGCTCCCCTTCTCGACCGACTGGTTCATGACCTGGCAGCCGAACATCCATGCTTCGCTGTTCCTGAACATCCACGAGTACCTGAACAAGGTCGCCGAGATGGACGAGATCGACACCGTCATCAAGGCCTACCAGCTCTACGCCGAACAGACCCAGGCGCAGGGACTCGAATCGCTGCTGTCGATCACCCGCGCCTGGCGCCTGGTGAAGTTCGTCGACACCGGCATGCTCACGCTGACCAAGTGCTCCAAGTGCGGCGGCCACTTCGTGACCCATCCGCACGAGATCGCCCGCCACTACGTCTGCGGCCTGTGCAACCCCCCGGCGCGTGCCGGCAAGGGCAAGGCGGCCGGCGGCATCCAGATGCATTGACCCACCGGCGGCGTCCGCCGCATCGTTTCGCTCCACTGCTTCAGTTTTCCACGTTCCACCGCGCCCGGCCCTCAAGCCGGGCGAACTCCGGCCGATAGTTCTCCTGACCGGCAACGGTCGTTTCTTGCTTGTTCCTCCTGGCACTTCGATGTGCTTTCGACGCGGGCCCCACGGGGCCCGCCTTCTTTTGTGCGCGCGGTTCGGACCGGGCCGTCGGCCAGGGTGCCGGCGATTGGCACGCGATTGCCGCGCTGTTGCGCCGACTGCCCCGGGCTGCCGCCGGCACACTCAAGTGCAACGAGGCCGGGACCGATAAGCCCGGCACCTGCACGCCCGCCGTCCGGTGGGTGTCACGCTCGAATGGACGCCCGGACCTCGTGACGCGGGCAACCGATTCCGGATCACGCCACCATGTTCGTCATCATCGGCTACGTCGTCGCGCTGGGTTGCATCTTCGGTGCCTACATCGCGCACGGGGGCAACATGGGCGTCATCATCCATGCGATGCCCACCGAGCTGATGGCCATCCTGGGCGGTGCGCTGGGCGCGTTCGTCGTCAACAACCAGCCCAAGGTGCTGAAGGCCACGATCGGCGCGATGCCCAGCCTGTTCAAGGGCTCGAAGTATTCCAAGGCGCGCTACATGGAGCTGATGGCGCTGCTGTTCGACATCCTGCAGAAGGCGCGCAAGGAAGGCCTGATGTCGATCGAGAAGGACGTCGAGGATCCGCACAGCTCGGCGCTGTTCCAGAAGTACGCGACCGTCGGCAACGACCACCACGTGGTCGAGTTCATCACCGACTACCTGCGCATGATGGTCTCGGGCAACCTCAACGCGCACGAGATCGAGAGCCTGATGGACAGCGAGATCGAGACCCACCACCACGAGGCGCACGCGCCGGTGGCGGCGATCGGCCGGCTGGCCGGCGCGCTGCCGGCGTTCGGCATCGTCGCGGCGGTGCTCGGCGTGGTCAACACGATGGGCTCGGTCGGCCAGCCGCCGGCGATCCTCGGCGGGATGATCGGCTCGGCGCTGGTCGGCACCTTCCTCGGCATCCTGCTGGCCTACGGCGTGGTCGAGCCGCTGGGCGGCCTGCTCGAGCAGAAGATCGACGAGAGCGGCAAGGAGCTGCAGTGCATCAAGACGACGCTGCTGGCCAGCATGCAGGGCTACGCCCCGCAGGTGGCGGTGGAGTTCGGCCGCAAGGTGCTGTACTCGACCGAACGGCCCACCTTCTCCGAGCTGGAGAGCCACGTGAAGGGCAAGAAATGACCGCGGCGGAGGCGAGCCATGGCCGGTGACTCCAAGAAGCTCCAGCCGATCATCATCAAGCGCATCAAGAAGGGCGGCCATGCCGCCCACGGCGGCGCCTGGAAGATCGCCTACGCCGACTTCGTGACGGCCATGATGGCGTTCTTCCTGCTGATGTGGCTGCTCGGCTCGACCACCGAGGGCGACAAGAAGGGCATCGCCGACTTCTTCAACTCGCCGCTGAAGGTGGCGCTGCTGAGCACCGGCAGCGGCTCGGGCGACTCGTCGTCGGTGGTCAAGGGCGGCGGCGCGGACCTGACGCGCAACGGCGGGCAGGTCAAGAGCGGCGAGACCAAGGCCGAGCGGCGCGCCGTCAACCTGCAGGCCTTCAAGGCCGAACAGCAGCGCGCCGAGCGCGCGGCGCTGGAGGCGCTGAAGGAGAAGGTCGAGAACATGCTCGCGTCGAACCCGAAGCTGGCGGCGATGAAGTCGCAGCTCCGGCTGGACATGACGCGCGACGGCCTGCGCATCCAGATCGTCGACGAGAACAACCGGCCGATGTTCGCCAGCGGCAGCGCCACCGTGCAGCCCTACATGCGCGACCTGCTGCGCGCGATCGGCGAGGTGCTCGGCGAGGTGCCGAACCGGCTGACGCTCGAGGGCCACACCGATGCGCAGCCCTTCGGCGGCGGCGAACGCGGCTACAGCAACTGGGAGCTTTCGTCCGACCGCGCCAACGCGTCGCGGCGAGAACTGCTGGCCGGCGGCCTGCCCGACGACCGCGTGCTGCGCGTGCAGGGGCTGGCGTCGAGCTCGCTGTTCGAGCGCAGCGACCCGCACAGCCCGCTGAACCGGCGCATCAGCATCATCGTGATGAATCGCGAGGCCGAGGACCGCTTCTACCGGACCGCGCCCGAGCCCGCGCCTGCCGCCAGCGAGGCGGTCGAGCTCGATCCGATCCCGCCCTCAATTTCGCTCCCAATCACCCGATAAGGCAGCCAGCGCCCAGCGGCCAGACACCAGAAGGACGGCAATGACCACTTCCACCGACATGAAATTCCTGATCGTCGACGACTTCTCGACCATGCGGCGCATCGTGCGCGGCCTGCTCAAGGAAATCGGCTACACCAACGCCGAGGAGGCGGAAGACGGATCTGCGGCCTTGAACATGTTGAAGAACATGCGCTTCGACTTCGTGGTCAGCGACATCAACATGCCGAACATGAACGGCTTCGACCTGCTGACCGCGATGAAGGCGGACGACAACCTCAAGCACATCCCGGTGCTGATGGTGACCGCCGAGGCGCGCAAGGAAGACATCGTGCGTGCCGCCAAGGAAGGCGCCGCCGGCTACATCGTCAAGCCCTTCACCAAGGCCACGCTCGAGGAGAAGGTCGTGAAGATCGTCCAGAAGCTCGCCGCCACGGCCTGACGCAGGAGCACCGACCCATGAAGATGGAATCGTCGCACACGCTCGCGCCGGCCGCATCGGCCGAGGTGTTCCAGCAGCTCGGCGTGATCACGCGCCAGCTGCACGACACGCTGAACCAGCTCGGCGTGATGCCCAAGCTGCAGCAGTCGGCCGAAGGCATCCCGGACGCGCGCAGCCGCCTGAACTACATCGCCGACAAGACCGCGCAGGCCGCCAACAAGGTGCTGAACTCGGTCGACCAGGCCAAGCTGGAGCACTCGGCGATCGCCGACCGCACGCGCGAGATCGCCCGCGCGATCGTCCGCGACCCGGTCAAGGCCGTGGCCTCCGGCTCGGTGATGAACTTCGTCGGCGACGTCGAGGCGGCCACGCTGCGCATCGACCAGCACCTGACCGACATCATGATGGCGCAGGACTTCCACGACCTGACCGGCCAGGTGGTCGCCAAGGTGGTGGCGCTGGCCAACGATCTCGAGGACAGCCTGGTCAAGCTGCTGGTGCAGGCCGCGCCGCAGGAGCAGGTGCTGAAGTTCGACCACGCGCAGCTCAACGGCCCGGTCGTCAACCCGGAAGGCCGCACCGACGTCGTCGCCAACCAGAGCGAGGTCGACGACCTGCTGGCGAGCCTCGGCTTCTGAGCCGGCCCCGATCCCGATCCCGATCCTGATCCTGATCCATGCACGAGGCGACCCGCGGGTCGCCTCGTTCGCTTTGGGCACGCCAGCCTCGCGAAACCCGTCAGAACAGCCGGCCGACGTTGAACAGCGTCAGCACGCCCAGCAGCGCGAAGATCGCCGCGGCGACGGCGTGCACCACCTGCATCGACACCGCCTTGGCGACGCGGTCGCCGAGCAGCACCGCGGGCACGTTGGCCAGCATCATGCCCAGCGTCGTGCCAGTGACGACGGCCAGCAGGTCGTGGTAGCGCGCGGCCAGCGCCACGGTCGCGATCTGCGTCTTGTCGCCCATCTCGGCGAGGAAGAACGCGACGACCGTGGTGCCGAACACGCCGAAGCGCTGGGTGCCGCCTTCCTCGTCGTCGATCTTGTCGGGCACCAGCATCCACGCCGCCATGCCCAGGAAGGACAGGCCGATCAGCCAGCGCAGCACGTCCGGGCCGAGCGCGCGGGCGATCCAGTCGCCGACCGCGCCCGCAAGCCCGTGGTTGACCAGGGTGGCAACGAGGATGCCGAGGATGATGGGCAGCGGCCGGCGGAAGCGGGCGGCCAGCAGCAGTGCCAGCAACTGCGTCTTGTCGCCCATTTCGCTGAGCGCGACGATGCCGGTCGAGACGAGGAAGGGTTCCACAGGGGAGGTCTCCGGGGCCGGTGAAAACCGATGACCACACGCCATCCCGGCCCATCCGGTGGCGGTGCGGTCAAAGGTCTTGCCAGGCCTGTCGGACTCTGCGGCTGCCTGCGCCATGGTCCGGCCGGCGGGGCCGGGGCGGACCAAGTGTGTTGACGCAAGCCCCCGGCGCAACGTGCGTCGGCTGCCGGGGCGGCTACTCCCCCATGACGAGGTGCGGGTGGGATTCTAAGGGTTCACCCGGGGTGTGGCGTTGCGCCCAGGCTACGGTTGGCGATGACGGAAGACGGCGGCGCATCCGCCCGCTTATCCGCGCGGTGCCGGCGCCGGCGGCCGGAACAATCCGGGCGTTGCGGGTGCCCGATGCGCCCGCCGCACCGTCACGATGTCCGAACCCGACCGCAACCTGCCAGCCACCGCGCGGCGCCGACAGAAGGCGCGCGAGGACGGCCAGGTCGCGCGCTCGCGCGATCTCGGGCATTTCGCGGCGATCGCCGTCGGCGCCGCTGTGGAGCGCCTGGCTGCAGCGCCTGCTGGCCGAGGCGCTGCGCTTCGACCACGCCGCCGCGACGACGCCGAACTTCATGCTCGAGCGCCTGCTGTCGCTGACGATCGAACTCTTGTGGGTGGTGCTGCCGATGGGCCTGCTGATGGCGCTGGTCGCGCTGGGGGGCAGCCTCGCGATCGGCGGCTGGAACTGGACTTTCAAGCCGCTCGCGCCCGATTTCTCCAAGCTCAACCTGCTGACCGGCCTGCCGCGGCTGCTGTCCAAGCGGCAGTTGATCGACACCGGCAAGGCCTGCGGGCTGGCGCTGCTGCTCGGCACCATCGGCGCGATGTACCTGAAGAGCCACCTGGGCGAGTTCGGAGGCGTGCTGGAACTGCCGCTGCCGGCGGCGCTGGAGCAGGTCGGGCGGACGCTGGTGGGCGGCATGCTGCTGCTGCTGCTGGCGCTCGCCTTCTTCGCCGCCATCGACGCCCCGCTGCAGCACCACCTGCACGAGCGCCAGCTCCGCATGAGCCACCAGGAGGTCAAGCAGGAGCACAAGGACGTCGAAGGCAACGGCGAGGTCAAGGCCAAGATGCGCGCGCGCATGCGCGAGATGACGCGCCGCCGCATGCTCGCCGAGGTGCCCAAGGCCGACCTGGTGGTGATGAACCCGACGCACTACGCCGTCGCGCTCAAGTACGACGACGCGACGATGGCCGCGCCACGGGTGGTCGCCAAGGGCGCCGACCTGCTGGCGATCACGATCCGCGACACCGCCAAGGCGGCCCAGGTGCCGGTGCTGCAGGCGCCGATGCTGGCGCGGGCGCTGTACGCGCACGCCGACATCGACCGCGAGATCCCGGCCGCACTGTTCGGCGCGGTGGCGCAGGTGCTCGCCTACGTCTACCAGTTGCGCAACGCGCTGGCGGGGCAGGGGCCGCTGCCCGGCGACCTGCCGGAGCTGAACGTGCCGGTCGAGCTGGACCCGCAGGGCGGCGTGACGAAGGAGGGGTGAACCCCTTCGTGGCCCGGCGAGAACTGACCGCCCAAGCCAGCCCTTTTCCCGCTAAAGCCCGCCGCGCCGGCGGAAAACAATCCCGCGACGCCGACCACCGCGCCGCCATGACTTCCCCCCGCCCATCCGCTCCGACACGTCCGGCCCGATACGCCGGCCACGTTGCATGAACGCACTGCTCGCCCGCCTGCAGGCGCTGACCGGCAGCAACGCCGCCGGCGCGCGCGCGCTGATGGCGCCGTTGTTCATCGTGATGGTGCTGTCGATGATGGTGCTGCCGCTGCCGTCGTTCGCGCTCGACCTGCTGTTCACCTTCAACATCGCGATGGCGCTGATGGTGATGATGGTCGCGTCGTACATGCTGCGCCCGCTGGACTTCGCCGCCTTCCCGTCGGTGATCCTGCTGACCACGCTGCTGCGGCTGTCGTTGAACGTCGCGTCCACCCGCGTCGTGCTGCTCGAAGGCCACACCGGCCCGGGCGCCGCCGGCGCGGTGATCGAGTCGTTCGGCCATTTCCTGATCGGCGGCAACTTCGCCGTCGGCCTGATCGTGTTCGCGATCCTGGTCGTCATCAACTTCATCGTCGTCACCAAGGGCGCGGAACGGATCGCCGAGGTCGGCGCGCGCTTCACGCTGGACGCGATGCCCGGCAAGCAGATGGCGATCGACGCCGACCTGAACGCCGGCCTGATCGACGAGAAGGAGGCCAAGCGCCGGCGCTCCGAAGTCGGCGAGGAGGCGGAATTCTTCGGCTCGATGGACGGTGCGTCCAAGTACGTGCGCGGCGACGCGATGGCCGGCCTGCTGATCCTCGCGATCAACATCGTCGGCGGCTTCGTGATCGGCGTGGCGCAGCACGACCTGTCGGCCAGCGAGGCGGCCAACAGCTACATCCTGCTGGCCGTCGGCGACGCGCTGGTGGCGCAGATCCCGGCGCTGCTGATCTCGGTGGCGGCGGCGATGGTGGTGTCGCGCGTCGGCAAGGACAAGGACGTCGGCTCGCAGATCGCGGCGCAGGTGTTCAACTCGCCGCGTTCGCTGGCGATCACCGCCGGCGTGATCGGCGCGCTCGGGATGATCCCCGGCATGCCGCACCTGGTGTTCCTGCTGATCGCCGCCGGCATGGGCTACGGCGCGTACTGGTCGCGCCGGCGCGACCTGCGCGCCAAGGAGAAGCCGGCGATCGAATCCGCGCCGGTCACGCCGCCGAACGCCGAGGCCAGCTGGGACGACCTGCAGCCCGTCGACACGCTCGGCCTGGAAGTCGGCTACCGGCTGATCAGCCTGGTCGACAAGGCGCGCGACGGCGACCTGCTCGGCCGCATCAAGGGCGTGCGCAAGAAGTTCGCGCAGGACGTGGGCTTCCTGCCGCCGCCGGTGCACATCCGCGACAACCTCGAGCTCAAGCCGAGCATGTACCGGCTGACGCTGCGCGGCGCGGTGGTCGGCGAGGGCGAGGCCTTCCCCGGCATGTGGCTCGCGATCAACCCCGGCGGCGCCGGCATGGCGCTGATCGGCACCAAGACCATCGACCCGGCCTTCGGCCTGCCGGCGGTGTGGATCGAGGAACGCCAGCGCGAGGTCGCCCAATTGAACGGGTATACGGTGGTTGATTGCTCGACCGTCGTGGCGACCCACCTTTCACACTTGATGCAGCTTCATGCGGCCAAGCTCCTGGGCCGCGTCGAGACCCAGCAGCTCGTCGAGCACGTGACCAAGCTGGCCCCGAAACTGATCGAGGACGTGGTACCGAAGATGGTCGGCATCGCCGCATTGCAGAAGGTGCTCCAGCTCCTGCTGG
This sequence comes from Piscinibacter sp., assembly GCA_044223035.1. Lineage (GTDB taxonomy): Bacteria > Pseudomonadota > Gammaproteobacteria > Burkholderiales > Burkholderiaceae_C > JBGAMJ01. The sequence goes on along the minus strand of JBGAMJ010000020.1, from coordinate 842 downwards.
AAGAGGGCGTGCACATCCGCGACATGCGCTCCATCGTCGAGAGCCTGGCCGAGCACGCCGCCGCGATCAGCGACCCCGCCGAGCTGGCGCGCCGCATCCGCATCCACCTGGCGCCGGCGATCGTGCAGCAGATCTACGGGCCGGTGCGCGAGCTGGACGTGATCGCGCTCGAACCCGAACTCGAACGCCTGGTCTCGCAGGCACTGAACTCGCCGCACGGCGCCGCGCTGGACCCCGGCGTGGCCGACACCCTGACGCGCAGCGCCGCCGCCTCGGCCAAGCGCCAGGAAGACCTGGGGCACCCGGCCTGCCTGCTGGTGCCCGATCCCCTGCGCGCGCCGATGGCGCGCCTGCTCAAGCGCGCCGCGCCCCGCCTGAAGGTGCTGGCGCACAGCGAGATCCCCGAATCCCATTCGATCCGCATCGGTTCGATCATCGGCGGCAACGCCTAACGAGGCCCGGCCATGAACGTCAGACGATTCACTGCCCGCACGTCCCGCGAAGCGCTGGTCCTGGTCCGCCAGGCGCTCGGCGAAGACGCGGTGGTGCTGTCCACCAAGCCGCATCCCGAGGGCGTGGAGGTGCTGGCGATGGCACCGGAAGGCATGCGCCAGATCGAGCGGATGTCGGCCTCCGGCGCGGTGCCGGTGGTCAGCGCCGCGGCGCAGCGGCCGGCCGCGCCGGCGCAGCCCGCCGCGCAGGCCCCGCAGGCCGCGGCGGCGAAGCCGGCCCCGGCCGCCGCCGGATCGGTCGACAAGGACGTCGAACAGCTCGCGATGAGCACGCTGTCGTTCCAGGACTACGTGCGCGAGCGCATGCTGCGCCGCCGCGAGGCCGCGATG
>JBGAMJ010000019.1:0-61940 GCA_044223035.1 Piscinibacter sp. | reverse complement strand
CGGCGGCGGCGCGGGCGATTGGCGCCGCGACCGTTGGCGCTGATGCGGCGATCGGCGTCTCGACCGCTGCGCCGGCCATAGCGGCCGCGCGGCTGGAGTCGGGCAACGCCGCCGACGAGTTCCGCAGCGTCGGCGAGTTCATGCGGCTGTACGCGACGCTGCGCTTCTACCAGCTCGCGCTGCTGCTCGGCACGACCGGCAGCCTGGTCACCGCGCTGACGTCCGAGGCGCTGCGCAGCCAGGTGATGCGCCCCGGCTTCCTGAAGGCCGGCGGGCTGGTGGTCAGCCTCGCCTTCCTGGTCATGGAGTGGCGCGCGTCGTCGTACTGGCACGGGCTGCGCCGGCGCGCGAACGAGCTGGCCGAGGCGCTGCGCTACGAGCCGTTCCCGGTGTCCCGCCGCTGGAGCCCGCTGACGACCAGCGGTGCCGGCTTCTACCTGCACGCGCTCGTCGCGCTGCTGTGGCTGGCCAGCCTGTTCGGCGCCGGCCCGGCCGGGCGCTGAACGTGGCGCACCGCAGCGACCCGCGACCGCCCGTCGGCCATCCGCCGCCCGCCACCCCACCTGCCTTCCGCCCGCCACCTCTGCGCACGTCCCGGCCGGCCAGGCCTTTCATGGAGTCCCGACATGTCCACCTTTTGCTTCGATTCACGCAACCACGGCCCGCGGTGCGACCACCCGGCCGCCGACAGGCGCCGCGCGCTGCCGCGCGCCGCTGGCCTCGCCACGCTCGCCGCGCTGGCCGCGACGCTCGCGCTGCCGCTCGCGGCGCAGACCGCCCCGGCGACGGCCCCGGCCCCGGCGCCGACGACGGCGTCTGCGACGCCGACCACCGTGCCCAGCGCGATGCCGGTCGCCTACCCGGCCAAGGGCCAGAGCAGCTCGCAGCGGGAGCGTGATCGCCGCGAGTGCCAGGACTGGGCGCGCGGCCAGACGGGGTTCGACCCGTACGCGCCTCCGCCGAATACCGCGCAGCCGGCCACGGCGACGGCCACGGCCACCGCCACGAGACCGCAGGGCGCCGGCCTGGCGTCGGGTGCGCTGCGCGGCGCCGCGGTCGCCGAACTGGCCGACCGCGATGCCGGCAAGGGCGCGGCAGTCGGCGTGCTCGGCAGCTCGCTGGCCGGCCGCGCGAAGCAGCAGCGCGCGGCGATGGAGCAGTCGCAGCGCCAGGCGCAGCAGCAGTCCCAACTGCAAGCCCAGCGCAGCCAGCAATCGGCCGCCTGGAGCCGCGCCTTCAGCGCCTGCATGGAAGCGCGGTCCTACGTCGTCAAGTGAAGCGGCGCGGCCGAGCGGCCGCCGCCCCGATCCCCGATCCCCGATCCCCGAACCCCGAACCGCGCCCCGAGCCCCGAGCCCCGAACCCCGAGCCCCGTCACGAAACCCCCGAGGAGCGAACGATGACCCCCCGAACCCGCCACCCGCACCGGCCACGTCGCCGGAACGGAACGGCCTGGCTGCCCGCCGCCGCGCTGCTGGCCGCCGCCTGGCTCGCCGCCGGCTGCGCGCCGCACGACGAGCCCGCCCACGAGGAGATCCGCCCGGTCCGCACGACGATCGCCGGTGCGAGCCGCGCCGGCGTCGGCGCCACCTGGTCGGGCCAGGTGATGGCGCGCCACGAGAGCCGGCTCGGCTTCCAGGCCTCCGGCCGCGTGGTGGCCCGGCTGGTCGAGGTCGGCAGCCACGTGCGGCGCGGCCAGCCGCTGATGCGCCTGGACCCGGCGCAGGAGACGCTGCACGTCGCCGCCGCGGCGGCCGACGTCGGCGCGGCGCGCAGCCGGGTGGCGCAGAACCGCGTCGACCTGCAGCGCTCGGAGCAGTTGCTGGGCCGCCAGTTCGCGTCGCAGGCCGAGGTCGACCAGCAGCGGCTGGCGCTGGCGCAGGCCGAGTCGCAGCTCGCCGCGGCGCTCGCGCAGCAGCAGATCCGGGTCAACCAGCGCGGCTACACCGAACTGGTGGCCGACCGCGACGGCGTCGTCACCGCGATCTCCGCCGAGGCCGGGCAGGTGGTGTCCGCCGGGCAGGCGGTCGTCACGCTGGCGGCCGACGGCGAGCGGGAGGTGCTGGTGGCGGTGCCCGAATCGCGCGTCGACGAGTTGCGCGGAGCGCGTTCGCTGCGCGTGTCGCTGTGGGCGCGGCCCGGGCGCAGCCACGCCGGGCGCCTGCGCGAACTCGCGCCCGAGGCCGACACCCTGACCCGCACCTACGCCGCGCGCATCACGGTGCTCGACGCCGACCCGCCGCTGATGCTCGGCATGACGGCGTCGGTGACTGCGCCCGAGGTGTCCGGCGGCGACGCGATCCGCCTGCCGCTGACCGCGATCCACGACCGCGACGGCCAGCCGCAGGTCTGGGTGGTCGACCCGCGCAGCGCCCGGGTCGCCCGGCGTGCGGTGCGGCTGGGCAGCGCGCAGGACGACGGCGTGTTGGTCGTCGACGGCCTCGCCGGCGGCGAGACGGTGGTGACCGCCGGCGTGCACCGGCTGCACGACGGCCAGCCGGTGCGGGCGGTGGCGCCCTCGGCGTCTGTGGCGTCCGCGACGTCCGCGACGTCCGCGGTCGCGGCCCGGCCCGCCGCCTCCGCGGTGATGCCCGCACGCGCGCCCGCGCCCGCGGCATCCGCCCCCTCCACCCGCGATGCCGCCGACGCGGCGAACGGCAAGCAGGCTTCCGTGATGCAAGGAGCGCGGTCATGACCCGCCTGAATCTGTCCGAATGGGCACTGCGGCACCCGCAGATGATCGCCTTCCTGCTGCTGCTGTCGGCGCTCGCCGGCGCGCTGGCCTACGGCCGCCTGGGGCAGAAGGAGGACCCCGAGTTCACCGTCAAGACGATGGTGGTGCAGGCCGCCTGGCCGGGCAGCTCGGCGGCGCAGATGGCCGACCAGGTCACCGACCGGCTCGAGAAGAAGCTGCAGGAAGTCGCCGAGATCGACTACACGAGCAGCTGGACCAAGCCCGGCCTCACGCAGATCAAGGTCAACCTGCGCGACGACACGCCGCCGGCGCGCGTGAGCGAGGTCTGGTACCAGGTGCGCAAGAAGCTGGGCGACATCCAGTCCACGCTGCCGCAGGGCGTGCGCGGGCCGGGCTTTAACGACGAGTTCGGCGACACCTTCGGCAACCTGTACGCGATCACCGGCGACGGCTTCGGTGCCGCCGAGCTGCGCGCCTTCGCCGACGCGGCGCGCGCCGAGTTCCTGCGCGTGGCCGACGTCAACAAGGTCGAGCTCGTCGGCGTGCAGGACGAGACGGTCTACGTCGAGGCCTCGAACGCCAAGCTCGCCTCGCTGGGCATCGACCCGTCGGCGATCGCCGCCACGCTGGCCGCCACCAACACCGTGGAGGCGGCGGGCACGGTGCACACCGCCGACGAGCAGGTGCGGCTGGCCGTCAGCGGCGCGTTCGATTCGGTGGAGGCGATCCGGCAGATCGGCATCCGCGGCGGCGATCGCCAGTTCCGCCTCGGCGACATCGCCGAGGTGCGCCGCGGCGTCGTCGAGCCGGCCAGCGCGCGGATGCGCTTCGACGGCCGCGAGGCGGTCGGCCTGGCGGTCAGCATGCGCCGCGGCGGCGACGTGATCCGCCTCGGCGAGCAGCTCGGCGCGGCAGTGCGCCGCGTGCAGGCGGCCGCGCCGGTGGGCGTGGACATCCATGCGGTGTCGGACCAGCCGCGCGTGGTGCAGGCCTCGGTGCACGAGTTCGTCAAGAGCCTGGGCGAGGCGGTGGCGATCGTGCTGCTGGTCAGCTTCTTCTCGCTCGGCGTGCGCAGCGGGCTGGTGGTGGCGCTGAGCATCCCGCTGGTGCTGGCGCTGACCTTCCTGTCGATGTACCTGCTGGGCATCGAGCTGCAGCGCATCTCGCTGGGCGCGCTGATCATCGCGCTCGGGCTGCTGGTGGACGACGCGATCATCGCCGTCGAGATGATGTCGCTGAAGCTGGAGCAGGGCTGGGACCGCTTCCGCGCCGCGACGCACGCCTACACCGCGACCGCGTTCCCGATGCTGACCGGCACGCTGATCACCGCCGCGGGCTTCCTGCCGGTGGGTTTCGCGAAGTCGGGTTCGGGCGAGTACGTGTACTCGCTGTTCCAGGTGGTCGGCCTGTCGCTGATGCTGTCGTGGGTGGTGGCGGTGGTGTTCACGCCGTGGATCGGCTTCCGGCTGCTGCGCGAGCACGCCGTGCCGGAAGGTGGCCACGGTGGCCCCGGCGGGCACGGCGGCCACGCCGCCGAGGACGCCGTCTATCGCCGCGGCTTCCACGCCCGCTTCCGCCGCTTCGTCGACGCCTGCCTGGTGCGGCGGCGCTGGGTGATCGGCCTCACGCTGGTGGCCTTCGCCGGCTCGGTGGCGCTGTTCGGGCTGGTGCCGAAGCAGTTCTTCCCGGCCTCGGACCGGCCAGAGCTGATGGTCGACCTGTGGCTGCCCGAGGCCGCCACCTTCAGCGCCAGCGAGCGTTCGGTGGCGGCGCTGGAGGAGCGCCTGCGCGGCGACCCGGACGTCGTCTCGGTCACCAGCTACGTCGGCACCGGCAGCCCGCGCTTCTACCTGCCGCTGGACGTGCAGACGCCGAACCTGAACCTCGGCGAGCTGATGGTGATGACGCGCGGCGGCGCGGCCCGCGAGCGCGTGCTGGCGAAGTTGCAGGTGCTGTTCGAGACCGACTTCCCGGAGGTGCGCGGCCGCGTCAACCGGCTGGAGAACGGGCCGCCGGTCGGCTACCCGCTGCAGTACCGGGTGCACGGCCCGCAGCCGCGCGAGGTGCGCGCCATCGCCGAGCGGCTGGCCGCGCTGCTGCGCGCCGAGCCGCACGCGCGCCGCGTGAACCAGGACTGGGGCGAGGCGGTGAAGCGCCTGCGCGTGGACATCGACCAGGACAAGGCGCGCCAGCTCGGCATCGGCTCGGGCAACGTGCGCGACGCGCTGGAGGCGGCGCTGTCGGGCCGCACGGTGACCAGCTACCGCGAGGGCGACCAGTCGCTGGACGTCGTCGCCCGCCTGGTGGCCGCCGAGCGCAGCGACCTCGACCACCTGAAGGACGTGCGCATCTGGCTGCGCGACGGCCGCTTCGTGCCGGTGTCGCAGGTGGCCACGCTGGCGCTGGACAGCGAGGACAGCGTGCTGTGGCGCCGCAACCGCCTGCCGACGCTGACGGTGCGCGCCGACGTCGAGGGCGCGCAGGCGCCGGACGTGACGGCGGCGCTGCAGCCCAAGGTCGATGCGCTGGCGCGCGAGCTGCCGCTGGGCTATGGCATCGAGGTCGGCGGTGCCGCCGAATCCAGCCGCAAGGCGCAGGCGTCGATCCTGGCGGTGATGCCGCTGGCGATCGTGGTGGTGCTGGTGCTGCTGATGGTGCAGTTGCAGGACCTGCGCAAGACCGCGCTGGTGCTGGCGACGGCGCCGCTCGGGCTGATCGGCGTGTCGCTGGTGATGGCGCTGTTCCGCATCCCGTTCGGCTTCGTCGCGATGCTGGGCGTGATCGCGCTGGCCGGCATGATCATCCGCAACTCGGTGATCCTGGTCGTGCAGATCGACCACGACCTGCAGGCCGGCGCGACGCTGTGGGACGCGATCGTCGAATCCGCCGTGCGCCGGCTGCGGCCGATCGCGCTGACCGCGCTGGCGGCCATCCTCGCGATGGTGCCGCTGACGCGCTCGGTGTTCTGGGGCCCGATGGCCTGGTCGATCATGGGCGGGCTGTTCGTCGCGACCCTGCTGACCCTGGTCTTCCTGCCCGCCTTGTTCGCCGCCTGCTACGGCGCCGAGAAACCACGGGCCGCCTGAGAGTGTGAGAGGCAATCCGCCATGGCCGCTCATCCCCACCGAACGCCGCCACTCGGCGTTGCAAATGCTCGCCGTAGCCCGAGCTACGGCTGTGCCTTGCGCCTCGATTGGCGCCGCCCGGCGGGTCTGCTCGGCCACGCCGGACTACCTCTCACCCTCTGACGGCCCACCCCCGGGGAATCACGATGACAAGCACACCTTGGAAACGCAAGGCGGCCGTCGCGGCGTTCGCGGCGATCGCCTGGACGACGCCGTTCGCGGCCGGCGCCGCCGCGATCGGCCTGGCCGCGAGCCACGAGCACGCGTTGCAGACCGATCCCAGCCTGCGCGCCGCCGACGCCGCGCTGCTCGCCGGCCGCGAGAAGGCGGTGCAGGGCGCGGCGCTGACCGGGCCGCAGCTCGCGCTGTCGGCCAGCCTCTCGCGGGTCGATTCGCGGGTCGATTCGCGGGTGGACTCGCGCGGTGCGGCCACGCTGCCGGCGGGCATGCCACCGGCCGCCACATCGGCCAGCGGCGACGGCGGCTCGAGCGGGGCCGAGCGCTCCCACCGCGTCGCGCTGCAGTTCACACAGCCCCTTTACGACATGCAGGCGCGCGCCGGCGGCGAGCAGCTTCGCCAGCAGACGGCGCTGGCCGAGACTGCCCACCGCCAGGCCCGGCAGGACCTGGTGCGGCGCGTCGCCGAGGCCTGCTTCGACCTGCAGCTTGCGCAGGAGAGCCTGCGCGTGGCGCGGGCCGAGAAGGCCGCCGTCGGGCTGCAGCGCGAGCGCGCGCAGGCGCGCTTCGAGGTCGGCCGCGGCAAGGCCACCGAGCTGCAGGAGGCGCAGGCGCGCTATGACGGCGTGCTGGCGCGCGAGGTGGCGGCCGAGAGCACGCTGGCGCTGCGCGAGGCGCAGTACCGCGAGCTCACCGGCGTGGCGGGCGACGGGCTGGCCGGCATCGGCGACGGCTTCGTGCCCACGCCGCCGTCGCCCGACGACCTGGGCGACTGGCAGCGCCGCGCGCAGGAGGCCCACACCCGCGTGCTGACGCGGCGCAGCGAGCTGGCGATGGCCGTGGCCGAGATCGACAAGTACCGCCTGAGCGGCCGGCCGACGCTGGACCTGGTCGCGAGCGTGTCGCACCAGGGGCAGGGCGGGCGCTCGTCGACCTTCGGTTCGGACAGCGGCCGCTCCGCCTCGATCGGCCTGCAGTTGACGGTGCCGCTGTACACCTCCGGCGCGCTGGACTCGCGCCTGCGCGAATCGCTCGCGCGCCGCACCGAGGCCGAGGAATCGGTGGCCGATGCGCGGCGCGATGCCCGGCTGCAGGCGCAGGACGCCTTCCTCTCGGTGAAGACCGGGGTGTCGCGCGTTGCCGCGCTGGCGCAGTCGGTGCGCTCGGCCGGCACCGCGCTGGAGGCCACCACGCTCGGCCGCGATCTCGGCACCCGCACCGAACTCGACGTTCTGGACGCGCAGCAGCGCCTGTACGCCAGCCACCTCGACCTGGCGCAGGCCCGGCACGACTACCTGATGGGCCGCATCCGCCTCGAGTACGCCGCCGGCGAGCTGGATGCGGACGACCTGCGCGGGCTCGACGCGGAGCTGGCGCGCTGACGCCTGCCCATCCACGCCTGCCCACCGACGCCCGCCACCCACGCTCACCCACCCACCTCCACTAGCCCGCCCACCTCGATCCGCCCAAGTCCACCCACCCACCGACATCCACCCACCGACATCCACCCACCCAAGCCGCGACACCATGGACATCGACGTCTTCCCCGCCCACGAACTCCCCACCGTGCTGCGCGTGCTGCGCACCTCGCTCGCCGACGACGGCCCGCTGGACGCGCGCGAGCGCGCCTTCCTCGACACCTACGCCGCCATCGTCAGCCAGCCGCGCGACGGCACCGACCCGCCGCGGATCGACGCCGACGACGTCCGCATCGCCGGCGCGCACGCCCGCAAGCGGCTGGTGCAGCTCGCCGCGCTGGCGGTGATGCTGAACCGGCCGATGCGGACCGGGCCGGTGCTGTACCTGCGCACGCTGTCGCGCGCGCTCGCCACCCACGACACGGTGGTCGACGTGGTCGAGGCGCTGCACCTCGGCCAGCACCGGCGCGTGCGCCTGCTGACGCTGCGCCGGATGATGCGCGTGATGCTCGCCGAGGCGTACCGTGCCGAGGGCTGGCGCGGCGTGCTGCGACTGATCGGCGCGATGGCCCTTGGCGCACCGGTCAACCGCGACCGCCGGCGCGACTTCCAGCGCCTGGGCCTGCTGCCCGAGGGCAGCCTCGGCCGCGAATACTGGAAGCACATGACCACGCTGGGCTTCGGCTTCCCCGGCGAGCCCGGCGGCATCGCCGGCTCGGTGGCCTACCACGACGTGGTGCACGTGCTCGCCGGGCACGACACCACGCCCGCCGGCGAGATGCAGCAGGCCAGCTTCCAGGGCGGCAACCGGCGCGACGACGGCTTCTTCTTCATCCAGTTCGCGGTGCTGCAGTTCCACCAGGGCGTGCGCATCACGCCGGCCACGCCGGCGCAGGTCGGCCATTTCGAGCCCGAGGCGCTGCTGTGGGCGATCCAGCGCGGCGCCCTGTGCCCGGTGGACACCACGCACCAGTGGGACTACTGGCCGCTGCTGGCGCTGCCGCTGGACGAGGCGCGCGAACGCCTCGGCGTGCGGCCGCCGCCGCGGCGGTTCAGTGGAACGGTGTTCAGTGCCAGCGAGGCCTGATGCGGCACCACGCCGCACTTGGCACGGCTATCAATCTTTGATTGCGTTGGGGCTGCCGTTTCATCGAGTGAGCGCAGCCATGCCTTCCAGCTGCGTCATCGGCGACCACCTCGAAGCCTTCGTCAACGAACAGATTCAACAGGGGAACTACGCCAGCGCGAGCGAAGTCATCCGTGATGGATTGCGGGCCCTCGAGGCCCGTGAACGGCTGCGCGCAGCCAGGCTGGAGGCACTGCGATCCGACATCCAGCGTGGTGCGGACAGCGGCGCCGGTATCGAGGCAGAGGCCGTCTTCTCCGAGGTGCGAAGCCGCATCGCCGAGGCAGCGGCTTCGCCGCCGCGCCGGCCGCGAGAGTCTCGGTTTCACCCGCCGCCCGGACCGATCTGATGGAGATCGCGCTCTATATCGCCCAGGACGACCCGACGCGTGCGCTGAGCTTCGTCGATGAACGGGAGGACCGGTGCGCGGCGCTCGGCAACGCGCCGGGCATCGGCACGGCCAGGCCGGAACGGGGCGAAGGCGTCCGCATGCTGCCTCACGGACGCCATCTGATCTTTTACCGACAGGCCCCGCCGTCCGTGCGTGTCGAACGCATCATGCATGGCGCCCGCGACATCGGCGCGGACGACTTCGAATCCCACGACTGATCCGCGCGAGCGCCGTCGAACGCTGTGTCGGGCGATTCGCGCCGGTCAACCCCCCACCGGCTCCACCCAGTCCGCGCCGAGTTCCACCATCGCCCGCAGCGGCGTCGAGGCCGACGACGGGCCGACGCGCAGCTCGAACTGGCCGGCTTCGGCCACCCACGCGGCGCGGGTCACGTCGTACCACGCGAAGGCGCGCATCGGCAGGCGCAGCGTGACGCTGCGCGACTCGCCGGGCGCCAGCTCGACCTTCGCGAAGGCCTTCAGCTCCTGCGGCGGGCGCTCCACGGCCGATTGCGCGTCGTGCACGTACAGCTGCACCACCTCCTGCCCGCGGCGCGTGCCGGTGTTGCGCACGGTGGTCTCGACGGTCAGCGTGTCGCCGGGCGCCAGCGTGCGGTGGTCCAGCCGCAGGCCGTCGAGCTCGAAGCGCGTGTACGACAGACCGTGGCCGAACGGGAAGCGCGGCGCCAGCCCCGCGCGCTCGTGGTGGCGGTAGCCGATGAACACGCCCTCGGTGTAGCGTACGTGGCCGTCGACGCCGGGGTAGGCGTGCGGGTCGCCGACCGCCACCGTGTCTTCCAGCCGCTGCGGCCAGGTCTGCGGCAGCCGGCCGCCGGGCTCGGCATCGCCGGTCAGCACGTCGGCGATCGCGTTCCCGCATTCCTGCCCCGGGTACCAGGCCTGCAGCAGCGCCGGCACCGCGTCCAGCCAGGGCAGCAGCACCGGCGAGCCGGTCTGCAGCACGACGACGGTTCGCGGGTTGGCGGCGGCGACGCGGGCGATCAGCTCGTCCTGCCGGTGCGGCAGCGCGAGGCCGCTGCGGTCCAGGCCTTCGTTGTCCCATTCGGCGTTCAGGCCGGCGAAGACGATCGCCGCATCCGCCGTGCGAGCGGCGTCGACCGCCGCGGCGATGTCGGCTTCGCCCAGCACGCGGTGCACGCCCAGGCGCAGTGCGTGGATCGGCACCGGCTCGGGTGTGTCCGTGCTGAACTCGACGACGAGCTCGCAGACGGCGCCGGCCGCCAGCTCGCGCTCGGCCACCACCTCGTTGCAGCCGAAGGTGAAGTAGGTGTCGCCGCGCTGCCAGCCGCTCCAGGCGTCGACCACCGGCTCGCCGTTCACGAAGGCGCGGCTGCGCCCGGCGCTGATCAGCGAGAACTGGTGCAGGCCGGCGGATGCGGCCACGAAGCGCAGCGTCGCGCGCACCGAGAACGCCTGCGCGTCGACCGCCGGGTCGATGGTGTCGATCCAGAGCTGCTCGGTGTTGATGCTCGTCTGGCGGCAGACCACCGGGCCGCTGAAGTCGGTGCTGTTGAAGAACTCCAGCGCCATCGGCTGCGCCAGCACCGGCACCCAGCGGTGCAGGTCGGCGCCGTCGTGGTGGGTGAAGGTGACGCCCGGCAGGCGCGCGGCCAGCGCGTCGCGCGGCGCGATGCGGTAGTGCGCGTTCACGGTGGCGCTGCCGCCGCCCATGATCTGCGGCACGGTGGCGGCGCGGCCGATCAGCGCGATGGTGGCGCCGTCGCGCGTCGCGAACGCGGGCAGCGGCAGCAGCGGCGCCGATTCGGCCGGCGGCGCGTCGTTCTTCAGCAGCACCGCGCCTTCGGCGCCGAGGCGGCGGATCAGCGCGCGGTGCGCCGGCACGTCGTCCGCCCGCTCGGCCGGCAGGCCGCCGGCCCGCTCGAACGCGCCGGACTGTTCGACCAGCCGCAGCACCCGCCGCGCGCAGGCGCGCACCGCATCGGCCGGCACGCGGCCATCGCGCACGGCGGCCACGAGCTGCTCGCCGCGCTCCCGCGTGGGGCCGGGCATCTCCAGGTCGCAGCCGGCGAGCACGCTCTGGACGGTGTCGTGCTCGGCCATCCAGTCGGACATCACCAGCCCGTCAAAGCCCCATTCGCCGCGCAGCACGTCGCGCACCAGGCGCTGGTGGTCGGCCATGAAGATGCCGTCGACGCGGTTGTAGCCCGTCATCACCGCGCGCACGCCGCCCTCGCGCACCGCGCGCTCGAAGGGCAGCAGGTACAGCTCGCGCAGCGCGCGCTCGGGAATGTCCGAGCTGATGCTCATGCGCTGGTATTCGCTCTCGTTGCCGGCGAAGTGCTTGATCGTCGCCGCCACGCCGCGCCGCTGCACGCCGCGCACGTAGGCCAGGCCGATCTCCGAACTCAGCCACGGATCCTCCGAGTAGCACTCGAAGTTGCGGCCGTTGAACACCGTGCGATGCAGGTTGACGGTGGGCGCCAGCAGCACGCTCGCGCCCTTGAGCTTGGCTTCCTCGGCAAGCGCCGCGCCGGCCTGCTCGATCAGCGCCGGGTTCCAGGTCGACGCGAGCGCGATGCCGACCGGGAAGCAGGCGGTCGACGGCCCGTCCTTGAAGATGCCGCCGCGTGCGCCGTTCGGCCCGTCGCTGACCTTCGTGGCCGGCACGCCGAGCCGCGGGATCGGCACCGTGGTCCAGAAATCGGCGCCGGAGAGTAGGCTGACCTGTTCCTCCAGCGTCATCGCGTCGAGCAGTTCGTCAAGGTTGTCGGTGGGCATCGCGATCTCCGGGGCAGGTGCGGGGCACGCAGCATATCGGTGCCTGGGACCGCCGGGCGGGCATGCCCCTGATTTCATCGGGCTTGGGGCGGGCCGAGCGCCAGCAGTTCGTCGCCGCGCCCGAGCCAGCCAGTGGCGCAGCGGGATAGTGCCCGCCGGCGTGCGGGGATCGAGCTGCGCCAGGTAGCGCACAGCGCCGCCGTGCGGCTCCGCCCGGTCGGCGTCGAGCAGACGCAGCACGGTCACGCGCAGGCCGTCACGCTCGCGCACCGCACGCATGACAGGCGCGAGGTTTATCCACCACGGCGTCGCGGCCTCGAACGGCGGCAGTGCGCCGAGCGCGCGGCCGGTGGCGTCGACCAGCGCCAGCGTGACGATGCGCGGCGGGGGCGATGGCGGCGGCGACATCGGCGGATCGCAGTCCGCCGGCTCCGTGGTGCCTGTCGGTTCGGTGCGCCACTGCGCCGGCCCACGGCGCCGGTTCCCTGGGCCGGGAACCGGCGTCAGGAACCGGCGTCAGGAAGCGGCGTCAGGAAGCGACGTCAGGCCCCGGTATCAACGCGCCGCGATGCCTTGCGCAGCGTCGATGCCAGCAGCAAACCGGCGAGGCCCGCCAGCATCGTCGCGCCGGTCGCCGGCTCGGGAACGGGGTTGCCCCAGGTTCTGCCGACGACCTGCGCGATCGCCTCCGCATGCCCCGACATGGCGGTGTTCGTCAGGTTCTCGAAGGTCGCGGCGAGCGCGGCGTTGCCGCTGAAATCGAACGCCGATGCCAGGTGGTCGTAGCCGAACGAGTCGTGGTCGTTCTGCGGGCCGGCGCCGGCTCCGGCGTCCGGGCCGAAGAAGCGGACCTCGGAGTACGCGTACATCTCGTCGCGCGGGCCGCTCCCGCGGGCCGCGATGTGTGCCTCGCCGGTGAGGACCACCCGCGTGTGCGCCGACAAGCTGAAGTCGCCGTGCGCCAGCATCCTTCCGTAGTACTGCAGCATGTCCCCGGAGTGCCCGTGGAAGTCGACTGAGGAGCCGTCCGATGCGAGCGTGACCCCCTGCGGCGTGCCGGTACCGGTCGCGCGCGTGCTGGCCCGTGTCGAACCGATGGCCGCGTCGGAGTGAAGTGGCGTCCAGGGTGCGGATTTCACCGGGTTGTCGACAATGAGGTATGGGCGGGGGCGGTACACCTGCGCGGTGCCCCGGTTGCCGCCGTCCGCTCCGCGCGCAAACGTGATGGACGGCGCGATCCCGTCGAACGGGTCCAGGTCGACCAGTTCGAAGCCGAGCGTCAGCGTCGCGGTTCCCGACACCGCGGCGACGGCGGGGAGCGCCAGCCACGCGGCGACGGCCGCGGCGAGGGTGGCAGCGGTGGCACATGGTTTCATGCGAGGTCCCCGGTCGGTTGGTGAAGCGCCCGGTATAGGCGCAACGGCGGGTCTCGACCTTGACGCAGGTCGTCTGCGGCGTCGACGCGGCCAATCGCCTCGGCCGCATCGCGGCGACGATGCCGCGCTTCGTACAGGCAGTGCGCAGCTGGCAGCGCGAGGTCGGCGTGACAGCCGCGGCGACCGCGCTCGTCGGCTTCTCGCAGGGCGCGATCATGGCGCTCGAATCGACCCAGCGCGCGGTTCCCGGTGGCATGGGCGAATCCGCCACTCCGTCTGCCGCGAGCGAATCTGCCGCGACCGAACGTGCCGGCAATTCGGGCGCGGACGACGCGCCGCCACGGCCGCTGGCCCACGCGACCGTTTTGCCGAGGTTGGATCGCACTCAAGCGGCCAGATCGGCGCAAGCAAGCCATGCCAGTCCGCTTCGGCCGGAACCGCCCGACACGTATCGGGTGGCCGCCGGCTGCTCGCGACGCTCTCGACGCGTGGTCGCCGGTTCACGGGACACGTCGCGAGCGCCGGCCGAAGGCCACTGGCCAACGGGATGCGAATCGTCTATAGCTGTCTTCGGGCGTCCCTTGCGGCGATCTGCGCCGAAAGTCGGACGAGTCATCGACGGAGATGGTTCAATGGATAAATTCATCCGGTTCATGTCGTCCATCCTCGGCAAGGCGGCGGTCTCGATGGTGGTGATATCCGCTTCTTGCGGGGTACTTGCCGGGGCTGTCGTCTACGATGCATTTGACGGATTTTCAGGGAAGAGCAATCCGAACGGGGTTTGGCAGTACGGCTACAAGTCCTCCTTGCTCGGAACGGATTTGATTCTCTACAACACCCCCATCGGCCTTTCTTGCGAGGTCGATGGCCTGCAATTCTGGAGGTCCAACTATCATGCCCCGGACCCGAACATCGGCCGGAACCCCTACACTGCCGCGAGCGCCGTGAACCACGACGTATTGATGTGCAGCGGTGGCGTATTTCTTCCTTCAGCCGACTATCTGCATGTTCATCCGGGCCCCAATGGCGAGTTCTCGGTATTGCGATTTACGCCTCCCCAGCCCGGGGTGTATCGCATCACGGCAGCTTTCAAGAGTCTGAAGACAATGTCGCCGGCCACCACGGACGTGCATATCGCCATCCCGTTCAGAAACAAGGAAGTGCTCCGCGGCAAAATAAACGGGATCATCACCACCCAGAATATAAGGTTTCGGCAGACATACCGGTTGTCGGAGGCCGACTTCATTGATTTCGAAGTCGGCTACGGCGACAACCTGAACTATTTCGGGGACAGTACGGGCCTCAGGGTGTGCATTCAAGCCGGAGATCTCCTGGTAACCGAACTCTGTCGATGACGAAGATCGGATCGGCTCCTTGAGGCAACCGGTGTCGAACTGCACCACTCCATCCACCGCTACCCGATCGCACCCGCCACCGGCCCGCCGGCCAGCAACTGCCGACTGTCGATCAGCTCGAAGCCGAAGCTGCCGGTCTGCCGCGCCAGCCGCACCATCTCGGCGGTGCCGCGCTTCGACGGGTCGGCCTCGTTCTGGTCCCACAGCGCCAGCAGCGTGACCCGCCCCGCGCCCCAGCTCTGCGCCAGCTTGACGACCCAGCGGTTGCCGCGCTCCCACGGATCGGCGCCGCGGGCGCGCTGCCAGCGCGGCAGCTCGGCGCTGTCGCTGAGCAGCAGCGCGTCGGCCTCGCGCGCCTGCACCACCGCGAGGAAGCGGTTGCGCCAGTCGTCCAGCGTGCCGAACACCTCGCGCGAGACGACCTCCTTGGGCATCGGCAGGCACAGCCGGCAGCGCAGCTTCATCGCCAGGCACAGCTCGTGGACGAGGATGTCGGCGCCCGGCGCGGCCGAGGCGAGCACGACCAGTTCCTCGTCGTCGCGCTGCAGCGCGCGCAGCCGGGCCTCGATCAGCGCGCGCGCCCGGGCCTGCGCCTCCGCGGTCGCGGGGAAGCGGGGCGCCGGCGTCGTCGGCGTGTCCACCGAATGGCCGGAGAAGACGACCAGGTGCACCGGCTTGGCGTCGGCGGCTGCCGGCCGGTCCAGCGCCTTCATCACCGCGCGCGCCACAGGCTCGCGGATGCCCAGGCCGGCGAACAGGTCGAGCTGGCCGCGCGTCGCGTCCCAGTCGAAGCGGTCGCTCTGCGGCACGGCATCGCGGTAGGCGGCGATCGCGAGCCCGGGGTCGGCGGCCAGCTCGGCCTCGTCCTCGGTCAGGAACAGCAGGTCGGCGTCGCTGATCGCCGCCCACATGTGCTGTTCGTTGTCCGCCGGGAAGCGCTCCAGCGCGCAGGCGATCGAGGTGGCGACCACCGGCGCCAGTTCCGCCAGCCGGCGCGCGTGGTCCTCGCGGAAGCGCTGGGCCTGCACCTGATCCCGGCCGAACAGGTTGCGCAGCGCCGGGCTGGCCGACAGCGATTGCAGGATGTGCCCGGCCTGCAGCGCGGCGACGCCGGGGTAGAAGCTGTTCAGGTCGATGCGGAAGGCCTGCAGGTAGGCCTCGAACGAGCGCATCAGCCGGCTGTCGAGCGCGCGGGCGCGGCGCTCCTCCGGCGTCGCCAGGGTCTCGAAGTCCAGCCGCCACAGCGTCTTCAGGTTGCGGCCCTGCAGCGCCAGCGCCTCGGCGCGCGTGGTCGGCGCCAGGTTCTCGCTGTCGAGCACGGCGCGGATCGCCTGGTTCGAGGCTTCCAGCAGCGCCGGCCGCTTGTTCGCGCGGTACAGCCGCTCGAGGATGTTGGACAACGCGAGGTTGGCGTCCAGGTCGTTCGGGTCGGCGTTGCGCACGGCCTCCCAGGTGTCGCGCGCGCCGTCGTAGTCCTTCAGCTTCCATTGCGCGCGGCCGATGTGCTTGAGCCCCTCGCGCTCGAAGCGCGCACCGCGCACCTCGTCGGCCAGCAGCCGCAGCCAGCCGCGGTCGGACGAGGCCTGGGCGCGCTGCACTTCGTCGATGAAGTCCAGCGGCACCACCGAGACCGACGACGGGTCGGCCTGCGCGAGCGTGGGCATCATCAGGAAGATCGGGCTGTCGGTTTCGCGCTGGCCGGTGAGGCCGGCCTGGATCGCCGCGACCAGCGCATCGACCGCGTCGCCCGGGCTGCCCACCGGGTAGGCCAGGTAGCGGTCGGTCGACAGGTCGAAGGGCGTGGTGTCGGCCGATGGCGTGCCCTTGATCAGCACCGTGTGCTTCTTGCGCAGCGCGTGCCGCACGCCGAGCTCGTAGAACACGTTGGCGTTGTGGATCGTGATGTCGCAGACGACGACGTCCGCCTCGAGGATCAGCGCGAACATGTCGGCGCGGATGTTGCCGGCGTCGACCACCTCGCCGGTGGTGCCGCCGGACAGCCCGCAGCGCGCCAGCGCCGGGCTGATGAGGCGGCTGTCGACGAGGTCGAAGTCCACCGCGGCACCGGTGGAATCCTTCTTGACGCCGAAGCCGCGGATGACGAAGGCGCGCATGGTCGGATGCTCCTGGTGGGTCCCCGGCGGGGACGGGGTTCCTGCCCTGGGGTTCGCCCGGGATGGTGTCGCTCAGGCCGCCGGCAGGTCGAACAGGTGCGGGATGTCGGCGTCGACGATGTCGCGCTCGCCGGCGCGCAGGCCCAGGCGGTGCAGCGCGTCCATGTTCTCGGGCGCGTCCATCGCGCTGAGCGACTCGACGCGCTCGGCGTCGATGCCTGGGTCCAGTGCCTGCACCGGCGCGGGCCGCAGGTCGACGTCGTAGCGCAGGTAGGCGAGCAGCGGCGCGCCGCCGGCCAGGTCGTTGCGCAGGTCGCCGAGCTCGCGGTCGATCACGCGGGCGGTCGGGCTGCTCGACATCCATTGCAGCATCGTCTGCTGCAGCGTCGCGCAGTCGGCCATCAGCGACAGCAGCGCGCCGATCGCGTGGCTGGCGGCCAGGCTGGCGCGCGCGACCGCCGGGTCGGCCGCGCCGGTGCCCATCGACACCAGCAGCAGCCGGTCGGCGCCCGTCGGCCAGCCGATGCGGTAGCCGTCGAGCGTGGCGTACATCAGCGCCTGCAGCGCGGGGTTGTTGTACGGGCTGACGCCGCCGTCGACGAAATCGCCGCTCACCGGCTCGGCGCCGTCGGCGGTGGTGATGACCAGGCGCTCGGGGTCGAAGTAGACCGGCGCGGCGGTGGACGCGCGCACCACCTGCCACAGCGGGTAGCGCGCGTTGCCGATTCGCCCGCGGTCGTTGCCCTCGAAGTAGCGCCCGCGCGGGTTGTTGCCCACCGGCCAGGGGCTGCCGGTGTCCAGCCGCTTGGTGACGATCAGCAGCCCGGTGCACAGCTCGGGGCTGCCCAGCTCGGTGTCCGCGCCGAACACGCGCTGGAGCTCGGTGGCGAGCCGGCCGGCGTCGTACTTGGCGCGCACCAGGCCGTTGCGGAACAGGCTCTTCTCGAACACCCGCTCGCCGAGCCGGGTGTAGTGGCCGAGGATCTCCGCGATCGTCATGCCGCGCGCCAGGCAGGCGGCGATGATCGCGCCGGTCGAGGTGCCGGCGATCAGGTCGAAGTAGTGGCACAGCCGGAAATCGGCGCCGGCGTCGTGGCGTGCCGCCAGCAGGCTTTCGAGCCGCGCCAGCAGGCCCAGCGTCAGCACGCCGCGCAGCCCGCCGCCGTCGAGCGCGAGGATGCGCTTGGGCCGGCCATCGGCGGCCAGGTGCTCGTCTCGGTCGAGGATGCGGTACGGCATGGCAGGCCTCCTGCGGCGAACATTCGACGGGCGCCGAGTGTGCGCCGGAGTCGCCGGATTGGCGAGTCCGCTTGCCCTACCGTCTGGGGACGGACGGGCGGACGATCCGCCCGCTGCCCGCCCGCTTGTTCGCTCGCTCGTTCGCCCGCTCGCCCGCCCCCGCTACGGCCGGAACGACGACCGGCTGCTGCCCGCCTCGCTGCGCTCGACCGGCAGTTCGCCGCGCGCCACCGCCTTCGTCAGCGCGGCGTGATCGGCCTCGGTCTGGTCGGCGTAAGCCCGGGCGAAGCGGCACAGCGCGCGGTCGAGCTTGTCGGAGTTGCCGACGTAGCCGTCGATCATCGACGCGCCGCTGGTGCGCGCATGCCCCTTGGCGAGCAGGTGGCCGACGATGCCGGCGTAGTCGGCCAGCGCCTCGGCGTCGATCGCGTCCAGCGGCACCGTGCCCTTCATGTTGCGGAACTGGCGCACGTAGTACTGCAGGCCGTCGATCGTGGTCCAGCCGAGCAGCGGGTCGCTGACGGTCTGCAGCGCCTGCTGGTATTCGACGACGCGCTGCCCCTGGTGCGCGTGCCAGGCCGAGCCGCCGTGGACGAAGGGCGCCAGCACCGAACGCCGCGCCTGCTTGAGCTGCAGGAACACCACGTCGTCGGCGCTGCTGCCTTCGAGCAGCGCCACGTAGGCGCGCAGGCCCACGCTGCCGACGCCGACCACCTTGTGCGCGATGTCCAGCAGCGTGTAGCCGCCGAGCGCGCGCCGCCAGTGCGGCGCCAGCGTCGCCAGGTACTGGTCCAGCCCCTCGGCGATGCGCTCGGCCTCTTCCGGCGCCACGCGCGTGATCAGCGGCGGCTCGTCGACGATGTGGCGGCGCCCGCCGACCTCGGCGGTGAAGCGCGGCAGCGCGCGGTCGCTGGTGCGCTGGCGGGCGCGCTTGGCGGCTCGGGCGATCTCGCCGCGCAGCGATTTCTCCGTTGCCGTCTCGTGCAGCCGGTCGACGTCCAGCCGCTGGTAGGAGCGCAGCAGCAGCGGCTGGTCCGACAGGAAGCTGACCTCGGCACGGTACGCGGCCACGCAGGCGGCCACCGCGTCGTGGCACTGCGATTCGCTCGATCCGTTGCGCCGCCCGGCGACCCAGATGCTGGCGGTCAGGCGCCGCAGGTCCCACTCCCAGGCGCCGGGGTGGGCCTCGTCGAAGTCGTTCAGGTCGATCACCAGGTCGCGCTCGGGCGAGGCGTAGAACCCGAAGTTGCCGAGGTGCGAATCGCCGCAGACGACCGGCGTGATGCCGGTGGCCGGGAGCTGCGCCACGTCCCAGGCCATCACCACCGCGGTGCCGCGCAGGAAGCCGTACGGCGACGAAAGCATGCGGCCGACGCGGATCGGGATCAGCGAATCGAGCCGGCCCTCGTGCGACTGCTTGATCAGCGCCACCGGATCGGGCCGGTTCGGCGGCGGCGACCACTCGCCCAGCGACTGCCGCGGCACCTGCTGGCGCAGGCTGCGGCCGAGTGCGAAGCGTTCGGCACGCGGCAGCGGGCGGCGGCGCAGCGAGCGGTAGCTGTCGCTGTCGGCGTTGGCGAGCACGACGTGCCCGGTGGGGATCTGCGGTTCGTCGTCGGTCATGGCGTGGCTTCGTGTCGGGAGCGGTCGTGGGGCTGCGGTCGTGGGGCTGCGGTCGGGCAGGGTGCGGGCCGAGTGTGCACGCCCGGCCCGCGATCAGACGCTGAACGGATCGCCGGCGCGGGCGTCCAGCGGGGCGCCGCTGCAGGTCCAGGGCTGGGGCGACAGGGTCTGCTGCAGCGTGCCGCCGGGCGTGGTGACCGTGGCCGACTGCGCGCCGTCGTAGCCGACGAGGCGCATCCGCAGCGGGCGCCAGGCGGTGTCGACCGCATCGACGACGAGTTCGATCGCGTCGCCGCGGCGGCGCGCGCGCAGGCGGCAGCGGCTCTGCTCGCCGCGCCGGTGGCCGAAGCTCAGGCCGTCGTCGGCGGCGTAGTCGAGCAGCGCCTCGTCGTCGCAGCCGGCGCCGAGGATCACGTGCAGCTCGATGTCGCACAGGTCGTTGTGCTGCGTCGTGCGCTCGCCCACCTGCATCGGCAGCAGCGTGCCTTCGCGCAGGTACAGCGGCGTCGAGCGGGCGTCGCTCTCGACCTGGATGCTGCGCCCGGCGCGCAGGAACTGCCCGCTGCCGGCGTCCATCCAGCGGCCGATGCCGGGCAGCGCCACGTCGCGCCGCTGGGTGCCGGCCTGCACCAGCGGCGCCTGCATCAGCGCCGGGCCGACGAGGAACTGGTCGTCGATGCGGTCGAGCACCAGGCCGTCGGCGTTGTCGAAGTCGTGGAACAGCGGGCGCATCACCGCGCTGCCGTCGCGCTCCTGCGCCAGCCAGAGCTGGTACAGGTAGGGCAGCAGCTTGTAGCGCAGCCGCACGAAGTGGCGGATGGTGTCGAGCGCCGCCGGGCCGAATTCCCATGGTTCCTGCCGCGCCGAGCCGGCCAGCGCGTGGTTGCGCAGGAACGGGAACAGCGCGCCGGCCTTGTACCAGGCGACCGCCAGCTCGGCGTCGGCGTGGCCGCCGAAGCCGGGCACGTCCGGCCCGTTGAACGGGATGCCCGACAGCGCCAGGTTCAGCGTGCCGTGGATGCTGGTGCGCAGGTGGTGCCAGTTGCTCCAGTTGTCGCCGGTCCACACGGCCGTCCAGCGGCTGGAGCCGGCGGCGGCGCTGCGCGCCAGCAGGAACGGCCGCTCGTCCGGCCGCGCCGCCAGGAAGCCTTCGTAGCTCGCCTGCGCCATGCCGGTGGCGTAGAGGTTGTGATAGGTCCAGTGCGGCCAGGCGCCGCGCTGGAAACGCATGTCGTCCAGCTCGGCGGCGCCGACGCTCGGGTCGTTCATGTCGAGCCAGGCGCCGTGGAAGCCCCATTCGCGGAACTGCCGGGCGTAGCCGGCCCACCAGGCGCGGCCTTCGGGCAGCGAGAAGTCCGGGAACCAGGTGCGGCCCGGCCAGACGAAGCCGACGTAGGGCCGGCCCTCGGGGTTCAGGCAGTAGATGCCGGCCTGCAGGCCGCTGGCGGCGACCTCGTAGCCGTCCTCGACCTTGACGCCGGGGTCGAGGATCGGCACCACGCGGCGGCCCTTGTCGGCCAGGTCCTTCAGCTCGGCGGCGCGGTCGCCGAAGTGTGCCGGGCTGGTGGTGAAGACCTTGTAGCGGTCCATGTAGTCGATGTCGAGCCACAGGCCGTCGCAGGGGAACTGGTGGGCGTTGAAGGCCTCGTCGAGCCGCTGCAGGTCGCGCGGGCCGCAGTAGCCCCAGCGGCACTGGTGGTGGCCGAGCGACCACAGCGGCGGCCGCGGCGTCGTGCCCACCAGCCGCTGCAGCCGGCGCGTGACGGAGGCGGCGTCACGCCCGGCGATCACGTAGAAGGCCGGCACGCCCTGGTCGGCGCCGAACCACAGGCTGGGCGGAGCGTTCAGGTCGTCGCGGCCGGTGAAGAACCAGTTCGAACCGGTGTCCATGAACACGCAGCCCGGGTGGTCGACGAGGATGCCGACCCAGGCCGCGCCGTGGCGGATCAGCAGGTAGGGCACCGCGGCGTACTGCGGGTCGGCCTGGCCGTCGATCACCACCGGCATCGGGTGGTCGCCCCAGACGTCGAGGTTCCAGAACTTGGTGCGCCGGCCGGTCTTCTCCAGGCCGGTGACCTTTTCGCCCTGGCCGTAGAAGCGCATGTCGTTGTCGCGCGCGAGCTGCACCATCCAGGCGCCGCCGCAGACGCCGACGCAGGCGCCGGCCACGCCGGCCAGCAGCGCGTTGCCATCGGCATCTTCCAGGCCCAGGTTGCCGTCGTCGCCGAAGCGCAGGCGGTGCGTCGAGGCGCCGCCGAAGGCGTCGTCGTTCATCCGCACCAGGCGCGCATCGAGCGGCCAGCGGGCGGTGTCGGCAAGCTCGACGTGGAACACGTCCTCGCCCAGGTCGCGGATGCGCGCCGCGACGGGCTGGCCGCCGATCCGCAGCGCCGCGTCCGCATGCCGGTCGGCGAAACTGAAGTTCGACGGATGACGGATCTTCTGGAAGTACATGCAGCGGCCCCGGTCGATGGCAGGGGCGGGATTATTGCGGGGGGTGTCGCCGCCCGTACCTGGGGCACACCCGCTGCGCCCGATCCACCGCGCCGGCGCCGCACTGATATCGTTCGCGCCATGTCGTACCTGCCGCCTGCGGCCCCCGGGAAGTGAAGCTGCGCGGAAAACTTCTGGCCGTCGCGATCGTGCCGCTGCTGGTCTCGCTCGGCCTGAATGCCTACGTGCTGCGCCAGCAGCAGTACGACCTGGAGCACCGGCAGCAGGAGCTGGTGCGCGGCTCCTATTCGGAGGTGACGCGCTCCGAGCTGCGCCACTATGTCGCGCTGGCGCTCAGCACGCTGAGCCCGCTCTACAACTCCGGCCGCGACGACGACGCCATCAAGCGCCAGGCGATGCAGCAGCTTGCCAACCTCGACTACGGGCCGGACGGCTACTTCTTCCTGTACGACTACGACGGCACGAACCTGATGCACCCGCGGCAGCCGGAGCTGGTCGGCCGGAACCTGATGGGCATGCGCGACGCCCGCGGCCGGCCGTCGATCCGGGAAATGATCGAGAAGGCGCAGGCGGGCGGCGGCTTCGTCGAATACACCTGGAACAAGCCGTCCAGCCGCGAGGACGCGCCCAAGCTCGCCTACGTGACCGGGCTGGCGCGCTGGCATTGGATGATCGGCACCGGCATCTACACCGACGACCTCGACCGCGTGATGCAGCAGCTCGACCGGCAGCTCGAATCGAACGTGAACGCCACGATGCGCTGGATCGCGCTCTCTGCGCTGGCATCGGTCGTGTTCATCCTCGTCAGCGTGCTCGGGCTGGGCATCAGCGAGCTGCGCGCCGCCGATGCCAAGCTGACGCTGCTGACGCGCAAGGTGGTGCATTCGCAGGAGGAGGAGCGCGCCTGGCTCTCGCGCGAGCTGCACGACGGCACCAGCCAGACGCTGGTGTCGATCAAGCTGCTGACCGAATCCGCGCTCGAGCGGCTGCCGCCGCAGGAACAGCGGGCGCGGCCGATGCTGGTGCGCGCGCTGGACCGCGTGAACCAGGCGCTGGACGACGTGCGCGGCATCTCGCACCGGCTGCGCCCGGCCGAGCTCGACACGCTGGGGCTGACGACCGCGCTGCGCCAGCTCGGCGAGGAAATGTGCGAGGCCGGCGGCACGCGGTTCGAGATCCGCGGCGGCGACGAGCCCGACGGCCTGCCCGACGAGATCAAGACCACGCTGTTCCGCGTCACGCAGGAGGCGCTGTCGAACGTGCTCAAGCACGCCGGCGCGTCGCAGGTGCGCATCGCGCTCGACGCCGACGCGACGGGGCTGCGGCTGAGCATCGAGGACGACGGCAGCGGCTTCGACAGCGAGGCGATCGCCAAGCACCCGCGCCGCGGCATCGGCCTGCGCAACATGCGCGAGCGGCTGGTGGCGGTGGGCGGGAGCCTGCAGGTGCAGTCGCGCCCGCAGCGCACGGCGGTCGTCGCCGAGGTGCCGCTGGACGCGATCCGGCGCTTCGCGAAGGCGGCCTGAACGATGGTTGCCGCGGCGGACGGGTCCGCACCTCCTTCCGCTCCCGCGCCTCCCCCGCCCGCGGTGATCGGCGTGCTGCTGGTCGACGACCACCCGCTGGTGCGCGACGGGCTGATCGCACGCATGGAGAGCGTGGACGACATCCGCGTCGTCGGCGAGGCGGGCGATGCGGTGGAGGCGCTGGAGCGCGTCGCGGCCTGCCGGCCGCAGGTGGTGCTGATGGACATCGGCATGCGCGGCGCGAGCGGCATCGACCTCGCCGAACAGCTCATCGCGCGCGACCCCGGGCTGATCGTGCTGATGCTCAGCATGTACGACAGCGCCGAATACGCCCAGCGCGCGATGGCCGTGGGCGCGCGCGGCTACGTGCTGAAGAATTCGCCGTCGACCGAGATCCTGACCGCGATCCGCACCGTCGCCGGCGGCGGCACCTACCTCAGCCCGGCGCTGGCGCAGCGGCTGTTCCGCATGCCGACGCCGCGGGTGCTGCTGTCGGAGCGGGAGGAGCAGATCCTTGCGCTGCTCGGCCAGGGCCAGTCGAGCAAGCTGATCGCGCGCGCGCTCGACATCGGCGTGCGCACCGTCGAGACGCACCGCCAGAACATCCGCCGCAAGCTCGACCTGGCCGGCCAGGCCGAGCTGATCAAGTACGCGGTGGAGCACGCCCGCCGCGGCCCCGAGCGGCCGTAAGGCGCGCCGACCCGGACCAACGCACGCGCGCGCCGGATTCGATCACGGATTCCGACCCGCCGATCCTGACGGATTGCTGACGCGCCGGCCCCCCGGATCGGGGACGGGTTGTCGAGATCCGGGTGGCGGAGTACGTGATGCCGCGGACCGCCGCTGCGTGTTCGGACGGACGCGCGCCGCGGGCTCGCCCGTCACCATCCGTTGCATGCCGGGGCGCCGTGCGTCCATCCGACGATCCCCGGCACTCCCCCACAAGATCCCCCTCGGAGACACCGCCGTGACCTTTGCCCTGCGCACCCTTGCCGCGTCGCTGACGCTTGCCCTGACCTCGCTCGCCGCGTCGGCCGCCGACCCGATCAAGATCGGCGTCGACGGGCCGTTCACCGGCGGCTCCTCGTCGATGGGCGTGAGCATGCGCGACGGCGTTCGCCTCGCCGTCGACGAGATCAACAAGGCCGGCGGCGTGCTCGGCCGGCCGCTGCAGCTCGTCGAGCGCGACGACGAGGCGAAGAACGAGCGCGGCGTGCAGATCGCCCAGGAGCTGATCAACAAGGAGAAGGTCGTCGCGGTGGTCGGCTACATCAACACCGGCGTCGCGCTCGCGTCGCAGCGCTTCTTCCAGGAAGCCAAGGTGCCGGTGATGAACAACGTGGCGACCGGCTCGGTCGTCACCCACCAGTTCGACGACCAGCCCGAGAACTACGTGTTCCGCAATTCCGCGCACGACAGCATCCAGGCGCCGATGATCGTCGAGGAGGCGATCGTCCGCCGTGGCTTCAAGAAGGTGGCGATCCTGGCCGACTCCACCAACTACGGCCAGCTCGGCCGCCAGGATCTGGAAGCCGCGCTCGGGCTGAAGGGCGTCAAGCCGGTGGCGGTCGAGAAGTTCAACATCAAGGACGTCGACATGACGCCGCAGTTGCTGAAGGCCAAGGAAGCCGGCGCCGAGGCGGTGCTGACCTACGGCATCGGCCCCGAGCTGGCGCAGATCGCCAACGGCATGACCAAGCTCGGCTGGAAGGTGCCGATGATCGGCAGCTGGACGCTCTCGATGGCCAACTTCATCGACAACGCCGGCCCGGGCGGCGAGGGCGCGCGCATGCCGCAGACCTTCGTGCAGGAGCCGACCACGCCGAAGCGGCAGTCGTTCATCGTCAGCTACCTGAAGACCTTCAACCCGAAGAACAGCCGCATCGACTCGCCGGTGTCGGCGGCGCAGGGCTACGACTCGATCTACCTGCTGGCCGCCGCGATCAAGCAGGCAGGCTCGACCGACGGCCCGAAGATCAAGGCCGCGCTCGAAGACCTGAAGGCGCCGGTCGAGGGCGTGGTGACGAGCTACAACAAGCCGTTCAGCGCCAGGGACCACGAGGCCATCACCGCCAACATCCCGGTGTTCGGCGAGGTCAAGGGCCAGCGCGTGGTCTACGCCTACGAGGACGACTTCAAGAAGGCCTCGCAGGTGCGCGTGAAGGACGTCAACGCCAAGGGTGCGCTGACCGTCGCGCCGAAGAAGTAAAGCCGACCTCTCCGGCCGCGCCGCCCCCGCTGCCCGGCAGCGCCGGGGCGGTGGCGGCGTGTGCGCCTTTTTGGGGATTGCCATGCAGATCCTGACCCAGCTCGTGTTCAGCGGCATCGCGCTGGGCATGATCTACGCCGTCATCGCGTTCGGCTACCAGCTCACCTTCGCCACCTCGGACACGCTGAACTTCGGCCAGGGCGACGCGCTGATGCTGGGCGCGCTGGTCGGCCTGACGCTGGTCGACAAGCTGGGCCTGAACTACTGGCTCAGCCTGCCGATCGTGTGCCTGTTCGGCGCGGTGCAGGGGGCGTTCGTCGAGCGCATCGGCGTGCGCCCGGCGATCAAGATCAAGTCGGAATTCGGCTGGATCATGTCGACCATCGCGCTGGGCATCATCTTCAAGAACGTGGCCGAGAACCTGTGGGGCCGCGACGACCTGAAGTTCCCGTCGCCGCTGCCGGAGGCGCCGATCAAGTTCCTCGGCGCGAACGTGCTGCCGATGGAGATCCTGGTGGTGTTCGGCGCGCTCGCGCTGATGCTGGCGGTGGAGGTGTTCAACCGCCGCTCGATCTACGGCAAGGCGGTGGTCGCCACCTTCAACGACCGCGAGGCCGCCAAGCTGATGGGCATCAACACCGGGCTGGTGATCACCTTCTCGTACGCGCTGTCGTCGCTGACCGCGGCCTTCGCCGGCGTGCTGATCGCCCCGCTCACGCTGACCGGCGCGACGATGGGCGCGGTGCTCGGTCTGAAGGCCTTCGCGGTGGCGATCATCGGCGGGCTGACCAGCGGCATGGGCATCGTGGTGGGCGGGCTGATCCTCGGCATCGCCGAGACGACCACCGGCTTCTACCTCTCCACCGGCTACAAGGACGTGCCGGGCCTGGTGCTGCTGTTGATCGTGCTGGCGCTCAAGCCGGCCGGCCTGTTCGGCAAGACCGCGATCAAGAAGGTCTGACGATGGACACGAAGCGCAACCCCTCCGCCGCGCTGCCCGCCGCGGCCGCCCGCGCGGCCGTGCCGCCCGCACGCATCGGGCTGCGCCCCTTGCTGCTCGCCGTGCTCTCGGTGGCCGCGATCGCGGTGTTCCCGATGGTGTCGGGCAACCCGTACTACGTGCACCTGGTCGAGACGATCCTGATCTATGCGATCGTGCTGTTCGGGCTCGACATCGTCGTCGGCTACACCGGCCAGGTGTCGCTCGGCCATGCCGGGCTGTTCGGCATCGGCGCCTACACCGCCGGCGTGCTGGTGCTCAAGCTTGGCGCGCCGGTGTGGATCACGCTGCCGGCGGCCATCGGCGTGACGGCCGCGTTCGGCGCGATCCTCGCGCTGCCGGCGCTGCGCGTGACCGGGCCCTACCTCGCGATGGTCACGCTCGCCTTCGGCACCATCATCCAGATCCTGATCAACGAGATGAGCTTCCTGACCGAGGGGCCGATGGGCATCAAGCTCGCCAAGCCCTCGCTGTTCGGCCAGCGGATGGACGAGCAGCAGTTCTTCTGGCTGGTCGGCGCGATGCTGCTGCTGGCGCTGGTGGTGGTGCACCGCGTGCTGCGCTCGCACCTCGGCCGCGCCTTCGAGGCGCTGCGCGGCAGCCCGGTGGCGTCGGACTGCATGGGCGTCTCGGTCTACCGCTACAAGGTCTATGCCTTCGTCGTCAGCGCCGGGCTCGCCGGGCTGGCGGGGGCGCTGTACGCCTACTCGGAACAGTACATCTCGCCCAACACCTACAACTTCGAGCTGACGGTGCTGTTCCTGCTCGCGGTGATCATGGGCGGGCGCAAGAGCCGCATCGGCTCGCTGCTCGGCGCGGCCATCATCGTGCTGCTGCCCAAGCTGCTGGACGACCTGGAGCTGTTCCGCACCGGCGCCGTGCTGCTGGCGGCCGCCATGGCGATCGGCGCGGCGGTGCTGCTGGCGCGCCGGCGCAGCACGCCCGCGCGGGTGGCCGTGCCGGTGCTCGGCACGATCGCGCTGGCCGCGGTGTCCTTCGTGCTGCAGTCGATGACGGACTGGCGGCTGTCGGTGTTCGGCGTCATCACGCTGTTCGTCGTGTACTACCTGCAGGATGGCATCGTCGGCTTCGTGCGCAAGTCGCTCGGGCTCGACCGGCCGGCCCGCGGCGATGCCGACGCCGCCGCCGGCGCTGCCGGCAGCGCCGGCGACGCGATCGCGCAGGCTGCCGGGGCCGGTGGCGGCAACGATCTGCTGGTCGCCGACCAGGTGCTGATGCAGTTCGGCGGCCTGAAGGCGCTGAACCAGGTCGACCTGCGCATCCGGCGCGGCAGCGTGCACGGCCTGATCGGCCCGAACGGCTCGGGCAAGAGCACGATGATGAACGTGCTGACCGGCATCTACGTGCCGACCGCGGGCAGCATCGCGTTCGGCGGCCGCAAGCTGGAGGGGCGCACGCCGTCGGACATCGCGCTGTCCGGCATCGCGCGCACGTTCCAGAACGTGCAGCTCTTCGGCGAGATGACGGCGCTGCAGAACGTGATGGTCGGCCTGCACCACAGCTTCGCCAGCCACCTGCTCGACGTGGCGCTGCACACGCCGCGCTACCGGCGCGAGAACGCGCAGGCCACCGCCCGCGCGCTCGCGCTGCTGCGCTTCGTCGGCCTCGCCGAGCTGGCCCAGGAGGAGGCGCGCAACCTGCCGTACGGCAAGCAGCGCCTGCTGGAGATCGCCCGCGCGCTGGCGCTCGACCCGCAGCTCCTGCTGCTCGACGAGCCGGCCGCCGGCCTGACGGCGCCCGACATCAAGGAACTGGTGGCGATCATCCAGAAGATCCGCGAGCACGGCATCACGGTGATCCTGATCGAGCACCACATGGACGTCGTGATGTCGATCTGCGACACGGTGACGGTGCTCGACTTCGGCCAGAAGATCGCCGAAGGCGCGCCGGCCGCGGTGCAGGCCGACCCGAAGGTGATCGAGGCCTACCTCGGCGGCGAAGCCGCCTGACGCACGGAGCACGCGCCATGCTGACGATTCGCAACCTGCACGCGGGCTACGGCAAGGTCGAGGTGCTGCACGGCGTCTCGATCCAGGTGCCCAAGGGCCAGGTGGTGACGCTGATCGGCTCCAACGGGGCCGGCAAGACGACGACGATGCGCGCCGTCTCCGGGATGATCGCGCCGAGCGCCGGCGAGATCCTGCTCGGCGGCCAGCCGATCGCCGGGCTGGAGCCGTACCACATCGCCAAGCGCGGCCTGGCGCACTCGCCCGAGGGCCGGCGCGTGTTCGCGACGATGAGCGTGACCGACAACCTGGTGCTGGGCGCGTTCCCGCGGCTCACCGGCAGCCGGCCGCGCGGCGACGTGCCGGGTGACCTGGAGCGCGCGATGGAGCTGTTCCCGCGGCTCAAGGAGCGCCGGAACCAGCTGGCCGGCACGCTGTCGGGCGGTGAGCAGCAGATGCTCGCGATGGCGCGCGCGGTGATGCTGAACCCCGACGTGGTGCTGCTCGACGAACCGTCGATGGGGCTGGCGCCGATCCTCGTCGAGGAGGTGTTCCGCATCATCGGCCGGCTGAAGGACGAGGGCGTGACGATGCTGCTGGTCGAGCAGTTCGCCGCCGCGGCGCTGGGCGTGGCCGACTACGGCTACGTGCTGGAGAACGGCCGCATCACCGTCGAAGGGCCGGCGGCGCAGCTGCGCAACGATCCGGCGGTGAAGGCGGCGTACCTGGGCGGTTCGCACTGAGCCGCTCGGGCCGAGCCCCGGGCCGCACCGGGCCTCGCCCTGTCCCGCGTGACCGGGCGAGGCCCCGGCGAACCTTGCCTCAGCGCGCCTGCCGGTTCGCCGATTCGATCAGCGCCGGCATCGCCTGCCGCATCAGCTCGAGGAAGCGCCGCAGCTTGGCCGGCTGGAAGCGGGCGTGCGGATAGACCAGGTAGACCGGCAGCGGCGCCGCATGCCAGCCCGGCACCAGGTGCAGCAGCCGGCCCGCGGCGATCTCGTCGGTCACCAGCCAGGCCGACGTGACGGCCACGCCCAGCCCTTGCAAGGCGGCGTGGCGCAGCGCGTACAGGCTGTCGGTGCCCAGGCGCGGGCGCAGCGGAATGCGGCAGCTCTCGCCGCTGCCCGCGTGTCGCAGCGTCACTTCGCTGCGGTAGTAGGTGCGCAGCGCGAGCCAGGGCAGGGCGGCCAGCTCCGACGGGTGCGCCGGTGGCGCCGCGCCGGCCAGCACCTGCGGCGCGGCCACGGCGATGCGTTCGACCTCGGCCAGCTTGACCGCCACCGCCGACGGGTCGTCGACCTCGCCGACGTGGATCGCACAGTCGATGCCGGCGCCGATGAAGTCGGGCTGCCGGTCGTGCAGCAGCCATTCGACCGACACGCGCGGGTACTGCCGCAGGTAGCCCGCCAGCGGCGCCACGAGCTGCTGCTGGCCGAACGCGTGCGGCACCACCACGCGCAGCGTGCCCTCGGGTTCGTCGCCGACGCCGCGCAGATCGGCCTGCAGCGCGTCCAAGTCGGCCAGCAGCGCGCGGGCGCGCTCGAAGCAGCGCTCGCCGTCCTCGGTCAGCTTCATCCCGTGGGTCGAGCGCAGCAGCAGCCGCAGGCCGAGCGAGCGTTCGAGTGCCTGCAGCCGGCGACTGACGGTCGGCTGCGTGGTGCCCAGCAGCGACGCGGCCGCCGACAGGCTGCCCGCCTCGACGATGCGCACGAAGGTCTGCATCAGGTCGATGCGGTCGATGCGGTCGGCGGATGCGGTCGAAGGGTGTGACGCGGGTGGCACGCTGGGCGGCTTTCTCATGCGCACAGCGTATACAAGTTCTGCGTGTGGCGGCGCTACCGGCGCGGCGAAGGCGC
Organism: Piscinibacter sp.; assembly: GCA_044223035.1. GTDB lineage: Bacteria > Pseudomonadota > Gammaproteobacteria > Burkholderiales > Burkholderiaceae_C > JBGAMJ01. The sequence goes on along the minus strand of JBGAMJ010000019.1, from coordinate 31,530 downwards.
CCACAGAATCGAGGCTTCGTACAGAGAATCAAGGGTTTACACCATGTCATCCATTCAGGCGGTACATGCAAAGACGCTGCCCCTGCCTGGCAGCGAGCCCCAGGGCAGCGGCCTGCCGGCGTCGATGGTCCTGCTGCTCGCCACCGGCGCGGGCCTGTCGGTGGCCGCGCTGTACTACAGCCAGCCGATGCTCGGCGTGCTCGGGCCCGACATCGGCGCGTCCGTCGGCAGCATCGGCCTCGTGCCGACACTGACCCAGCTCGGCTATGCGCTCGGCATCTTCCTGCTCGCGCCGCTGGGCGACCGCTACGACCGCCGCCGCATCATCCTGCTCAAGGCCGGCCTGCTGGCGGCGGCGCTGCTGGCGGGCGGTGCGGCCTCGTCGATCGGCGTCCTGCTGGCCGCCAGCCTGGTCATCGGCCTGACGGCGACGCTGGCGCAGGACATCGTGCCGGCCGCCGCCACGCTGGCGCCCGAAGCGCGGCGGGGCAAGGCCGTCGGCACCGTGATGACCGGGCTGTTGCTGGGCATCCTGCTGTCTCGCGTGGTCAGCGGCTTCGTCGCCGAGCACTTCGGCTGGCGCGCGGTGTACGGCGCGGCGGCGGCGAGCATCGCGCTGTTCGGGTTCGCGGCCTGGCGCGCGCTGCCGCGCTTCGCGCCGACCACGCAGCTCGCCTACGGGGCGCTGCTCGGGTCGCTGGCCGCGCTGTGGCGCCGCCACGCCGCGCTGCGCCGTGCGGCATTTGCGCAGGGGCTGCTGTCGGTCGGCTTCAGCGCCTTCTGGTCGACGCTGGCGGTGATGCTGCACGGCGCGCCGTGGCACCTGGGCAGCGCGGCGGCCGGGCTGTTCGGCGTGGCCGGTGCGGCGGGCGCGCTCGCCGCGCCGCTGGCCGGACGGCTGGCCGACCGGCGCGGGCCGGAGCTCGTCACGCGCCTCGGCGCGGCGCTGGCGGCGCTGTCGTTCCTCGGGATGGCGCTCGCACTGCTGCTGCCGCCGCCGCTGCAGCTGGCGGCGATCGCGGCCGGCGCCGTCGGCTTCGACCTCGGCGTGCAGTCCAGCCTGGTGGCGCACCAGACGATCGTCTACGGCATCGACCCCGGCGCGCGCAGCCGCCTGAACGCGCTGCTGTTCACCGGCATGTTCATCGGCATGGCGGCCGGCGCGGCGCTCGGCAGCCTGCTGCTGGCGCACGGGGGCTGGATCGGCGTGATGGTGCTGGCCCTGGCCGCCTCCGCGGCGGCGCTGGCGGTGCGCTGGAACGGCGGTCGCGCGGGGCGCTGACAGCATGCATGCGGTCGGTGGCGCGCGGTCATGACGTGAGGTCATGACGTGCGGTCACGGCGGGCGCCGCCGTGGTCCGATCGAGACGGGGCGAAGATCGGGGGTATGAACCCGATCGCATCCTGGGCGCTGGCCCTGCGCCTTCGCCTCCAGCGCTGGTTCGGCGTGGCCGAATGGCAGGCGCTGCTGCTGTGGTCCATCGTCGCCGGCCTGCTCGGCGCGCTGGCCACCGAGGGCTTCAAGTGGGCGCTGGATGCCCTCGACCGGCTGGTGTTCGGCAGCGCCGGCAGCCTGGTGGCGATTGCCGAGAGCCTGCCGTGGTGGGCGCGCATCGCGGCGCCGACGGCCGGCGGCCTCGTGGCGGGGTGGCTGCTGGTGCTGGCGCAGCGGGTGGCCACGCAGAAGACGCCGTCCGACTACATGGAAGCCATCGTGCTCGGCGACGGCCGGCTCCCGACGGCGCAGACGCTGGTGCGCAGCGCCTCGTCGCTGGTCAGTATCGCGAGCGGCGGTTCGATCGGCCGGGAGGGGTCGATGGTGCAACTGGCGGCGCTGTGCGCCTCGCTGCTGGGCCGCGCCTGCCGGTTTCCGGTGGAACGCCTGCGGCTGCTCGTCGCCTGCGGCGCGGCCGCCGGCCTGACGGCGGCGTACAGCGCGCCGGTCGCCGGCGCGTTCTTCGTCGCGGAGATCGTGCTCGGCTCCATCGCGATGGAGAGCGTCGGGCCGATCATGGTGGCGTCGGTGGTGGCCAACATCGCGATGCGCACCTTTCCCGGCTACCAGCCGCCCTACGAGATGCCGACCTTCCCGACCATCTCCGGCTGGGAGGTGCTGCTGTTCGGGCTGCTGGGGGTGTTGCTGGGCGGCGCCGCGGCGCTGTTCCTGCGCAGCCTGAGCGCGAGCCGCCGCCTGTTCGCGCGCACCGCGTTGCCGCTTCCGTGGCGGCTGGCGCTCGGCGGGCTGGTGGTCGGGCTCATCTCGGTGGCGGTGCCGCAGGTCTGGGGCAACGGCTACAGCATCGTCAACTTGGTGCTGCACGAGCCCTGGCCGTGGTCGCTGCTGGCGCTGCTGCTGGTCGCGAAGTGCGTCGCGACCTTTGCCACGGTCGGCTCCGGCGCGGTCGGCGGCGTGTTCACGCCGGCGCTGTTCTGCGGCTGCATGGTCGGCGGCCTGTTCGGCACCGCCGCGCAGGCGCTGTGGCCGGGCGCCACCTCGGCGCCGTATGCCTACGCGATCGTCGGCATGGGCGGCTTCCTCGCCGGCGCGGCGCAGGCGCCGCTGATGGCGATCCTGATGATCTTCGAGATGACGCTGAGCTACCAGGTGATGCTGCCGCTGATGGCGACCAGCGTCGTCGCCTACTTCGTGGCGCGCTCGGCCGATGCCGGTTCGATGTACGACATCACCGAGCACCGCCGCCGGCAGGAAGACGAGCGCCTGCGCCTGCGCTCGATGCGCGTCGTCGAGCTGGTCGAGCCGGCGCGCACGGTGGTGGGGCCGGATGCCGGGGTGCCGGAGATGTCGAGCTACTTCCGGCAGTTCCCGGTCAAGTACCTGTACGTCGTCGATGCGCGATCGTGTTTCCTGGGCGTCGTGCCGCTGAAGTCGCTGGGCCCGGCCGCCGAAGGCCCCGATCTGGCGCAACGCCAGGCGCGCGACCTGCTGTCGAAGGAGATCGTGCCGATCACGCCGGACATGGACCTGGGCGAGGCACTCAAGCGCTTCATGGACCATCCCGGCGAGCGCCTGCCGGTGATCCGGTCTGCCGAAGACCCGGTGCTGCTCGGCGTGGTCAACAAGAGCCGGCTGCTGGCGACCTATGTGCGGCTGAGCGAGTGAGCTCCGCGACGACACCGAACCGACCGCCCCAGGGTTAACCCAAATATCCATTTCGGCGATACAGCGCATCGCGACAAACCATTTCCCGGTGTTTCGCGCCGTCCCTAGCATCCCGCCCCATGGATAGCGAACTCATGCGCGAACAGGCCGGCGGGTGCCCTCGGGTGGTCCGGCCGCCGCGCCGCGACCGGGCCTGACGCTGCCGGCGGGCGGCAGCCGCGACGTCGCCCGCCATCGCCCCTGAACCTTTCCGAACCGGCAGGACCGCCGGCCGGGCGGAGCCTTGCCGCGATCCGCTGCGAATCCACCGATCGGCGCCGCGACGCCCTACCCAGACCCACTTGAGGAGACGAGAAGATGACGAGTTGCATGCCCCCCCGCGGCCCGGCCCGCGCCCGAGGCGAGATCCGGGTCATGCGCCCGACGGCGCTGGCCGCCGCGGCGCTGATCGGCATGCTGGCGGCACCGGCGTTCGGTTTCGAGATCGACACCGGCAACCCGGACCTGAAGCTGTCCTGGGACAACACGTTCAAGTACAGCACCGGCTTCCGGGTGAAGTCTCCGTCGCCCTCGATCGTCGGCGGGCCGAACTACGACCCCGCGTCGGCCAACTACTTTCCCAATACCGACGACGGCAGCCGCAATTTCAGGACCGGGATGATCTCCAACCGGCTCGACGTGCTCAGCGAGCTGGATCTGTCGTTCCGCGACGTCGGCTTCCGCATCTCCGCGGCCGGCTGGTACGACACGGTGTACCAGCGCAACACCAACGCCAACGACTCGCCCGGCACCTCCAACCCGGTGTCGGTGGCCTACAACCAGTTTCCCGACGCGACACGCCAGCTGCACGGCGGTGACGCCGAGGTCCTCGACGCCTTCGTGTTCGGCAAGTTCAAGCTGGGCGCGATGTCGGCCACGGTGCGTGCGGGCAAGCACACGCTGCTGTACGGCGAGAGCCTGATGCTGGGCGCCAACGGGATCGCCGCCGCGCAGGCGCCGATCGACGTGGTGAAGGCGGCCACGGTGCCGAACGCCCAGTTCAAGGAATTCATGATGCCGGTCAACCAGCTGTCGGGGCAGCTGCAGATCACGCCGGACATCGCCGTCGGCGGCTACTACCTGCTCGACTGGACACCCGACCGCCTGCCCGGCGCCGGCAGCTACTTCTCGGCGATGGATTCGGTGGGCACCGGCGGCGAGCGCCTGATCGTCGGCTACTCGCCGGCCGGCAACGTCGGCTTCCTGCGCGAGGCGGACATGAAGGCCAAGAAGGCAGGGCAGGGCGGCGTGCAGCTCCGCTTCCACGTGGGCGAGGTCGACTACGGCGTCTACGCGGTGCGCTGGAACGACCATGGTCCCTCGGGCCTGTACCTGCACCCGTTCGCCTCGCCGGTGGTGAGCGCCAGCGGGCTGCAGGTCGGCACCTACCAGTGGGCCTTCCACGAGGGCATCCGCGCCGTCGGCGGCAGCTTCACGACCACGCTGGGCAGCGTCAACATCGCGGGCGAAGTCTCGTTGCGCAGCAACACGCCGCTGGACAGCGACGCGCAGCTCGACGTATTCGGTGCCGACAACAGCAGCCACCCGCTGTATGCCGTGGGCAAGTCGGCCCACGTGAACTTCAACTGGATCGCCAGCCTCGGGCCGACCTTCCTGGCGCGCGAGGCCGATTTCGTCGGCGAGATCGCGTGGAACCGGCGCCTGTCGATCACGAAGAACGCCGCGGCGCTGAACCCCAACGCCACGCGCGACGCGACCAACATCCGCGTCGTCTTCGAGCCCAAGTACCGCCAGGCGCTGCCGGGCCTGGACCTGAGCGTGCCGGTGGGCCTGGGCTATGGGATCGCGGGCAACTCGTCGGTGGTCGGCGCCTTCCTGGGCAAGCACACCGGCGACATCAGCGTCGGCCTGAACGGCTCCTACCTGGACGTCTGGCGCTTCGGCCTGAACCTGACGCACTACTTCGGCAGCGCCGCGCCATTCATCGAGTACGGGCATCGCACCTTCAAGCAATCCAGTGCCGACCGCGACTTCGTGTCGCTCAACGTCCGCCGCACCTTCTGATTCTCGGGAGACCAGACCATGTTCAAGATGAAGCTGCTGCCGCTGGCAGCCCTGATCGCGGCCGTTGCCGCCGCCCCGTCCGCCTGGTCGGCCGTCAGCGCCGAAGAGGCCGCCAAGCTCAAGGGCGAGCTCACGCCGTTCGGCGCCGAGAAGGCCGCCAACAAGGACGGCAGCATCCCCGAGTGGACCGGCGGCTACACCACGCCGATCCCCGGCTTCAAGAACGGCGGCAAGCGCGCCGACCCCTTCGCGTCCGACAAGGTGCTGTACCAGGTCACCGCGAAGAACATGGATCAGTACGGCGACAAGCTGACCGACGGCGTGAAGGCGATGCTGAAGAAGTATCCCGAGAGCTTCCGGGTCGACGTGTACCCCACGCGCCGCACCGCCGCCGCGCCGCAATGGGTGATCGACAACACCGCGCGCAACGCCGTCAAGGCCGAGCTGAAGGACCTGATGCCGGTGAACGCCTATGGCGGCATCCCGTTCCCGATCCCGAAGACGGGTGCCGAGGCGATGTGGAACCACCTGCTGCGCTGGCGCGGCGAGGCCTGGCACGTGGCGATCAAGGGCGTGCAGTCGACGGCCACCGGCGACCACGTGACCACCGGCATCGCCTCCGGCGACTTCCAGATGCCCTACTACTTCAAGGACGGCAGCGCCGAGAAGTTCGACGGGCAGCACTGGTCGATCCGCATCCTCACGACCGGGCCGGCGCTGCGGGCCGGCGAGGGCATCGTCGGCCGCCAGCACTTCAACGGCGACAAGACCCAGGTCTGGGTCTACGTCACCGGCCAGCGCCGCGTGCGCAAGGTGCCCAACGCCTGCTGCGACACGCCGACGCCGAGCAGCGCCGGCGTCGCCACCTTCGACCAGACCGACGTCTTCGACGGCCGGCTCGACCGCTTCGACTGGAAGATCGTCGGCAAGAAGGAAATGCTGATTCCCTACAACGGCAACAAGCTGCTGGCCACGCCGGAAGCCCAGGCCGTGGACAAGCACCACCTGAACCCCAGCGCGATGCGCTGGGAACTGCACCGCGTGTGGGTGATCGAGGCGAGCCTGGCCGCCGGCAAGCGCCACACCGCACCCAAGCGCCGCTACTACCTCGACGAGGACACCTGGATCGCGGTGCTGGCCGACCACTGGGACGCCAACGGCCAGCTCTGGCAGACCGGCTTCGCCAACCCGGTCGTGATGCCCGACCTGCCGGCCACCACCTCGCCGCAGCAGTTCGGCTTCTACGACCTGATCTCCGGTGCCTGGTACTTCGACAGCGCGCTGAACGACGCCGCCGAGCAGTACAAGGTCATGCCGCGCTACCCGGACACGACCTTCACCCCCGAGGCCCTCGCGGGCGAGTCGGTGCGCTGAGCGGCGGCCCCAACCCATCGGATCGATCATGCGCATCACGACGATGAACGGGACCGGGCGGGGCGGCGGTCGGGGGGCCGGCGTCCGGCGCATCGCCATCGCCCGCTGGCTGGTCGCAGCGGGCGCCGCGCTCGGCGCGACCGGTGCGGCCCAGGCCGCGCTGCCGGCGCCGCTCGAACGCCCGGCCACGGTCTTGCGCCTGCCGGCCAAGGCGGCGCTGCTCGGGCTGGCGCAGGCCGGGACGCGCGTGGTGGCGGTGGGCGAGCGCGGCACCGTGCTGCTGTCCGACGATGCCGGCGTCACCTGGCGGCAGGCCGCGCAGGTGCCGGTGAGCGCCACGCTGACCGCGGTGCAGTTCGTCAACGAGCGGCTCGGCTGGGCCGTGGGCCACTACGGCGTGGTGCTGCGCAGCGACGACGGCGGCGAGCACTGGGTGCGCCAGCTCGACGGCCACGGCGCGGCCGCGCTGATGCTGGCGGACGCACAGGCGCATGGCGATGACAAGGCCGTGACCGAGGCCCGGCGCGTGGTGGAGGAGGGCGCGGACAAGCCGCTGCTGTCGCTGCACTTCAGCAACGAGCGCGAGGGCTGGGTGGTCGGTGCCTTCAACCTCGCGCTGACCACCGCCGACGGCGGGCAGACCTGGCAGGCTGTCGGCACCCGGCTGCCGAACCGCAAGTCGGCCCACCTGTACGCGCTGTACCGCGACCGCGACGAGCTGCTCGTGGCCGGCGAACTGGGCCTGCTGCTGCACTCGGGTGACGGCGGCCGGCATTTCGAGCGCATCGAGACGCCCTACAAGGGGAGCTTCTTCGTCGTGACCGGCGAGGCCGGCGGCGCCTGGCTCGTGGGCGGGCTGCGCGGGCACGTGCTGCGCAGCGCCGACCAGGGCAAGACCTGGACCGAGCTGGCGAATCCCGTACCGGTCAGCGTCACCGGCCTGCTGCGCACCGCCGGCGACGGCACCTGGCTCGCCAACCAGGCGGGGCAGCTGCTGAAGGCCGACGCCGACAACACCGTCCGGCCGCTGGCCGGCACGCCTGCCCAGCAGCCGGCCGCGCTGCTGCGGCTGGCCGACGGCAGCCTGCTGGTCGCCGGCTGGAACGGCATCAGCCGCGTCCCTGCCCCGCCCCCTCCCGCGCCCCCGGCACAGACCGCGAACCCCGTGAAGCCATGAAGCCACCGATTCCCCTGACCGTCAGTGAACAGACGATGAGCTTCGACCGGCGGTCGGGCTCGCTGGTCGAGCGTGCGCTGTTCAACCACCGCGCGCTGGTGCTGCTGGTCTGCGCGCTGGTGACGCTGATGCTGGGCTTCCAGGCCACGCAGCTGAAGCTGAACGCCAGCTACGAGAAGACCATCCCCCAGGGCCACCCGTACATCGCCAACTGGCTGGCGCACCGGGTCGACCTGAAGGGCCTGGGCAACGCCGTGCGCGTGGCCGTGGCCAACCCCAAGGGCGAGATCTACGACGCGCACTACCTGGACACGCTGCGCGCGCTCAACGACAAAATCTTCCTCGTGCCCGGGGTGGACCGGGCGGCGATGAAATCGCTGTGGACGCCCACCATGCGCTGGACCGGCGTGACCGAGGAAGGCCTGGAGGGCGGGCCGGTGATCCCCGACGGCTACGACGGCGGCGCCGCCAGCCTGGAGCAGTTGCGCATCAACGTGCAGCGCTCCGGCGAGATCGGCCAGATCGTCGCACTGGACGGCCGCTCCAGCGTGATCCACGTGCCGCTGCTCGCCACCAACCCCGACGGCTCGGCGCTGGACTACGTGGTGCTGTCCGAGCGGCTGGAGGCCCTGCGCGCCGAGGCGCAGGCCCAGGGCGTGACGGTGCACATCACCGGCTTCGCGAAGATCGTCGGCGACCTGATCGCCGGCCTGCGCCAGGTGCTGGTGTTCTTCGCGCTGGCGGTCGCGATCGCCGCCGCCATGGTGCTGGCCTACACCCGCTGCGTGCGCTCGACGGCGCTGGTGGTGCTGAGCTCGCTGATCGCCGTGGTGTGGCAGCTCGGGCTGCTGCCCACGCTGGGCTTCGAGCTCGACCCGTACTCGATGCTGGTGCCCTTCCTCGTGTTCGCCATCGGCATGAGCCATGGCGCGCAGAAGATGAACGGCATCATGCAGGACATCGGCCGCGGCGTGCCGAAGTGGATCGCCGCGCGATACACCTTCCGCCGCCTGTTCCTCGCCGGGCTGACCGCACTGATGGCCGATGCGGTGGGCTTCGCGGTGCTGCTGGCGATCGACATCCGGGTGATCCAGGAACTGGCCATCGCCGCGAGCATCGGCGTGGCGGTGCTGGTCTTCACCAACCTGATCGTGCTGCCGATCCTGCTGAGCTACACCGGCGTCAGCGCCGCGGCGGCCCAGCGCAGCCTGCGCAGCGAGAAGGCCTTCGCGCAGGCCGACGGCCACGAGCGCGGCGGCCTGTGGGCCACGCTCGAGCGCTTCACCGAACGGCGCTACGCGCTGCCCACGGTGCTGGTGAGCATCGCGCTGGCCGGGGCGGGCTACGCCGCGAGCCGCCACCTCGCCATCGGAGACCTGGACCCGGGTGCGCCCGAGCTGCGCGCCGACTCGCGCTACAACCGCGACGTCGCCTTCGTCAACGCGCACTACGGCGCCAGCAGCGACGTGTTCGCGGTGATGGTCGAGACGCCCAAGGGCGGCTGTGCCGACTACGACACGCTGATGCGCGTCGACGCGCTGGAATGGCAGCTTCAGCAGTTGCCGGGCGTCGAATCGACCCAATCCCTGGCCCGCCTCAACCGCCTGGTGCTGACCGGCCTGAACGAAGGCCAGCCGAAGTGGCTGGAGCTGATCCCCAACCAGGCGATGGTGAACATGGTCACCGGCAACGCGCCGCGCGGCCTGTACAACGACACCTGCAGCCTGCTGACCGTCAGCGCGTTCCTGAAGGACCACAAGGCCGCCACGCTCGCCGGGGTGATCGACGCGGTCGATGCCTTCGCGGCCGACAACGACAGCGGCAAGGCGAAGTTCCTGCTCGCCGCCGGCAGCGCCGGCATCGAGGCCGCCACCAACATCGTGGTGCGCGAGGCCTGGCACCGGATGCTGCTGCTGGTCTATGCCGCGGTGATCGTGCTGGCCTTCATCACCTTCCGCTCCTGGCGCGCGGTGGTGGTGGCGGTGCTGCCGCTGCTGCTGACCTCGGTGCTGGCCGAGGCGCTGATGGTGGCGCTGGGCATGGGCGTGAAGGTGGCGACGCTGCCGGTGATCGCGCTCGGCGTGGGCATCGGCGTGGACTATGCGCTCTACATCCTCAGCGTGATGCTGGGCGAGCTGCGAAAGGGCGCGACGCTGTCCGAGTCGTACCGCGTGGCGCTGCACTTCACCGGCCGCGTGGTGCTGCTGACCGGCCTGACGCTGGCCGTGGGCGTGGCCACCTGGGTGCTGTCGCCGATCAAGTTCCAGGCCGACATGGGGCTGCTGCTGGCTTTCATGTTCCTCTGGAACATGCTGGGGGCGCTGGTGTTGCTGCCGGCGCTGTCTCACTGGCTGCTGCGACCGGCAGCCCGACGGTCCGCCGCTGAGCCGGCGAAAGAACTCTACGTAGGAGCGTGAGGATGACAAGTCGAATCAAGCCGTTGAACTTGACGGCCATCGCGGCGGCGGTGGTGCTGCTGGCGCCGTTCGCGGCGCAAGCCGAGGGAGCCGGCCCGGATGCGCGCCGGGATCCGGGGCAGCAGGGCCCCGCGCGCCAGGTGCTGACGGTCAAGGCGGGCGAGACCCGGACGATCAGCGCCACCACCAGCCTGTCCCAGCTCGACCTGGCCGCGGGCGGCGCGATCGTCGCCCCCAGCGGCAAGAGCCTGACGCTGACGGTCAACGGCATCGGCACCCCGCTCAAGGCCGGCAGCTACCGCGGCAACCTGGTGCTCACGGTCACCGACAACATCGACGTGCAGTACACCTCGGCCGGCCCCGGCACGCCGCCGGAGGTGCTGAACCACGTCTTCCGCACCGGCGTGTACGTGCAGAACGGCTCGCTGGTGCCGGCGAAGTCGGTCGCGGCCATCGTGCGCGGCGGGCAGGTGTTCAACACCGCCGCGAGGGACGTGCAGATCACCTCCAACGAAGAGAAGTTCAACGGGATCATCGTCGCCGGCACGTCCACCTACGAGATCACCCGCCCGACGATCAGCCTGGCCGGCAACGGCGGCAACGACTTCGCCGGCTTCGGCGCGGCGATCATGTCGACCGACGATTCGACGGTCGATGTCGACGGCGCGCGCATCCTCACGCGCGGCGCCGTGCGCACCGGCGTGTTCGTCGGCGGCAAGAGCACGATGAACGTCCGGAACTCGTCGATCGACGCGCGCGGCGGCACGCTGCCGGCCGACTACGAGTTCACGGTGGCCACCGGCAAGATGATGGAAGCGCCCTGGGTGCTGGGCATCACTGGCAACAACCGGGCCACCAACCTCGTCGCCAACGGCACCGCCAACTACACCCGCTCGCACATCCGGGCGCAGGCCTGGGGCGCGCTGTCGACCGACGACACCCGGCACGTGCGCCTGAACGTCAAGGACAGCCTGGTCGAGACGGTCGAGAGCGGCTACGGCGCCTATTCGATCGGCGACAGCATCGACACCTTCAGCCACTCGGTGCTCGATGTCGCCGACATGGCGCTGATCATGGCCAACGGGCCGGCGTCGGGCGTGTTCACCGACGGCACGATCGTCCGTTCACGCCGTTTCGGCGTGATGATGCACAGCAACTCGGGCGGCACGCTGACCATCGACAAGGGCTCGGTGTTCCACACCGAGGCGGCCGCGATCCAGGTCAAGAGCAGCAGCCCGACGATCGTCGTCGACAACGCGCGGCTGAATCCGCGCAACGGCATCCTGCTGCAGGCGGTGGTCAATGACGATCCCTACGGCGCGGTGCTGGGCTTTCCGGCCTCGGGGTCGAACGTCAGCGCCACGTTCCGCAACACGAGCCTGAACGGCGACGTCATCAACGGCAACTCGATCGCGGCCAGCGTGAGCGTGGCCTTGAGCAACGCCACGCTGAAGGGCGCGATCACCACCGCGACGACGACGCACGCCACGGCAGCCGACGGCTCGGCGCTCGACTTCAGCCGGCCGGACCTGTACGGCCTGGTCGGCGAGTTCCGGCACACCTACGCGCCGCTGCCCGCCGCCTTCGGCATGTCCGTGACGCTGGACGGCAGCTCGCGCTGGGTGGTCGACAAGACCTCCTACCTGAGCAGCCTGAGCCTGGCCTCCGGCGCGGTGGTCAGCGCGCCCGCGGGCCGGAGCGTGACGATGACGGTCAATGGCGTGGCCACGACGATCCAGCCGGGTGCCAGCTATTCCGGCGCCATCGTGCTGAAGGTGTCGTAGGTAGGCGCGCGGCGCGGCAGGCGGCATCCGCCGGAGACCGCCTCGCCGAAGCGCCGCGGCGGCCTGCCCGCCCGCGCCTTTGCCGCGCCAACCTGCGCGAAGGATGAAAACCTTGAAAGAGATGGGCTTGAGAACGAGGTTCGACCCCTGGGCCCTGCTAACCGCCGTGCTCGCGCTGGCGCTGCACCTGAACGCCGGCGCTGCGCCCGCGCTCTCGGCCGACACCGTGGTGCTGCGCATCGCCGGGTCGCCGGTGCGCGCTCCGGAGTACGTCTTCTGGCTGCGCCAGGCGGCGCGCAGCCTCGTGGCCGCGCGCGGCCCCGGTGCGCTCGACCCGGGGAGCGCCGGGCGCGATGGCGCCGCGCCGGCGGCATCGCTGGTGCAACAGGCCGTCCAGAGCGCCCGCCGGGTGCGGGCGATCCGGGCGATGGCGGAGGAACTCGGCCTGCAGCTCTCCGCGCAGGATCGCCAGGCGATCGAGGACAAGCGCCTCGACGGCATCCGTGCCTATGGCGGCAGCCTGGCCTACCTGACGATCGTCCGACGGATGTATGTGTCCGAGGAGGTGCTGGACGAGCAGACGCAGACCGACCTGCGGCGCAGCACTTTCAGCGGGCGAAGTACATCCATGTCGCGGCGGGCGAGGGGCGGCGCGCGCAGATGCAGGCGCTGGTCGACCGCCTGGACGCGAGCGACGATCCCGAGGCCTTGTTCGACGAGCTGGTTCAGCGCCACAACGAGGACGAGCGCATGGCGGACCATCCGCAGGGCCGGCTGTTCGTGGCCGGCAGCATGGGCGAGGCCTTCGACCGGGCCTATGCGGATCTCGGGCCGAACCGGCACAGCGGCGTGATCGACGATGGCGGCGGCCACACCATCGTGCTGCGCCTGCCGATCCATCCGGACATCCGGCCGGGTGCGGACGACCGCACGCTGCGCTACTGGGCCGCCTACAACCACCTGTTCAAGCCGCGGGTCGACGCCTGGGCGGCGCGGCTGCCTGTCGAGTACGCGCCGGCCTTCGCGGCCGTCGACGCCGTCGCGCTGGTCCGGCAGCAGACGCCGGGCGATCGATGATGCCGCCCCCCGGAATCGAACCAGCAAGGAGACCGCTTTGACACCGTCCAGCCACGAAGGCGCCATCGGCGCACTGAGGCCGCACCACTTCGGCATCAGCGTGCCGGACCTCGGCGCGGCGCTCGCCTGGTACCAGCGCATGCTCGGCTTCGAGCTCGAGGAGCGCCTGTTCATCGACAAGATCCCGGCGCACATCGCGTTCGTCCGGCGCGGCGACTTCCGCATCGAGATCTTCGAGGTTCAGGGAGCCGCGCCGCTGCCCGGCGACCGCCGCGTGCCCAACCTGGACCTTCGCACCCACGGCAACAAGCACATGTGCTTCGAGGTGCCCGACGTGCAGGCCGCGATGGCCGCGCTGCGCGCCGCCGGCGCCGACATCGCCTTCGAGCTGACGGTGGACGGCAACCCCACCGCCTTCGTGCGCGACTGCGCCGGCAACCTGATCGAGTTCCTGCAGCCCTTTGAGTCGCGGCCGGCGGCCGCACGCTGAATCAGGTATGCGGCGCAGCGATGCAGACCATCGCCCGAAACGATTTCTCCGCCGCCGCGAGCCTGCCTAGCATCCCAACCCAATCGAGCTGCCCCGGCCCCTGCCACCGACGCATCGCCGGCCGCGCTCCCCGGATGTCGACACCTTCCCCATAAACCGGAGTTCATCCATGACCGTCCAGATCATCAAGCAAGGCAAGCCGGCCGCCGTCAAGGCCGACCTGAACGCCCAGGTGCGCGCCACCGTCGAGGGCATCCTGGCCGACATCGAGGCCCGCGGCGACGCCGCGGTGCGCGAGTACAGCGCGAAGTTCGACAAGTGGTCGCCCGAGGCCTTCCGCCTGACCCCCGCGCAGATCGACGACTGCATCGCCCGCGTGCCGGCCAAGGCGCTGGAGGACATCCGCTTCGCGCAAAGCCAGATCCGCCGCTTCGCGACGATCCAGCGCGAATCGATGAAGGACGTCGAGGTGGAAACGCTGCCCGGCGTGGTGCTGGGCCACCGCAACATCCCGATGAACTCGGTCGGCTGCTACATCCCCGGCGGCAAGTACCCGCTGATCGCCAGCGCCCACATGAGCGTGCTCACCGCCAAGGTGGCCGGCGTGAAGCGCGTGATCGCCTGCGCGCCGCCGTTCGACGGCCAGCCCTGCCCGGAGATCGTCGCCGCCATGCACCTGGCCGGCGCCGACGAGATCTACTGCCTGGGCGGCGTGCAGGCGGTGGCCGCGATGGCGATCGGCACCGAGAGCATCGCCGGCGTGGACATGATCGTCGGCCCGGGCAATGCCTACGTGGCCGAGGCCAAGCGCCAGCTCTTCGGCCGCGTCGGCATCGATCTCTTCGCCGGCCCGACCGAGACGATGGTGATCTGCGACGACACGGTGGATGCGGAACTGGTCGCCGTCGACCTGCTGGGCCAGGCCGAGCACGGCCCGACTTCTCCGGCCTACTGCATCACCACCAGCCGGAAGATCGCCGCCGAGCTGCCGGCCGCCATCGACACCGTGCTGAGCCGGCTCGACACCGCGCCGGTGGCCAGCGTGTCCTGGCGCGACTACGGCGAGGTCATCCTGTGCGACACCGACGAGGAGGCGCTCGCCGAGGCCGAGCGCCTGTGCTCCGAGCACGTGCAGGTGATGACGCGCGACCCCGACTGGTACCTGCAGCGCATGACGCGCTACGGCGCGCTGTTTCTCGGCCACCGCACCAACGTCTCCTATGGCGACAAGGTCATCGGCACCAACCACACGCTGCCCACGCAGGGGGCAGGGCGCTACACCGGCGGGCTGTGGGTCGGCAAGTTCATCAAGACCCACACCTACCAGCGTGTGCTGACCGACGAGGCCAGCGTGATGGTGGGCGAGTACTGCTCGCGCCTGTGCGGCTACGAGCACATGAGCGGCCACAAGGAGCAGGCGGACATCCGCGTGCGCCGGCTGAAGAAGACGGCCGCTTGAGGGCCGCCGCTTGCAGGCCCGGGGTGTGCCCATGCGCGATCTGAAGAACCAGGTGGCCGTCGTTACCGGCGGCGCCGGCGGCATCGGCGAGGCCATCTGCATCGGCCTGGCCGAGGCCGGCTGCGTGGTGGTGGTGGGCTACAACCGCTCGCAGGGCCCGGCCGAGGCCCTGGTGCGGCGCCTGGCGCCGGCCGCGCTGCCGCACGCGGCGCTGAAGGCCCCGGTGACGGACTCGGTCGCGCTCGCCGAACTGGCGGCGGAGGTGGGCCGCCGCTACGGCCGCTGCGACGTCCTCGTCAACTGCGCCGGCACCACCCGCTTCGTGCCGCACCCGCAGCTCGACGAGCTGGACGACGCGCTGATCGACCAGATCCTCGCCACCAACGTGCGCGGGCCCTTCGCGGCGGTGCGGGCGCTGCGGCCCCTGCTGGCCGCGCCGCGCGGCGATGGCGCCACCGGCCTGGTGGTCAACATCTCGTCCATCGCCGCCGTCACCGCGATGGGCAGCAACATCATGTACTGCGCCTCCAAGGCCGCGGTCGACAACATGACCCGGTCGCTGGCCCGCGCGCTGGCGCCCGCGGTCCGCGTGCTCAGCGTCTCGCCCGGCCTGGCCGACACCGAGTTCGTCAAGAGCATGGACGCCGGCTGGCGTGATGAGCAGGCCGGCCGGACGCCGCTCAGGCGCCTCGCGCTGCCGGCGGAAGTGGCCGCCGCCGTGGTGGCCGCGGCCACGCACCTCACGTTCAGCACCGGCACCGTCATCCCCGTGGACGGTGGCCGGCCGCTGGCCTGAACGCCGCGCACGACAAGCATTCCGGAGACAGCACGACATGAAACTCGCCACCCTCAAGAACGGCAGCCGCGATGGCCGCCTGGTCGTCGTCAGCCGCGACCTGCAGCGCGCGGTGGACGCCGCGGCCTTCGCGCCCACGATGCAGTTCGCCATCGAGCACTGGTCGCAGGTGGCCGGCGGCCTGGCCGCGCTCTACGACAAGCTGAACGCCGGCCGGGTGGAGGGAGCCTTCGCCTTCGACCCGGCGCAGTGCATGTCGCCGCTGCCGCGCACCCACCAGTTCGTCGACGCCTCAGCCTTCCTGAACCACGGCCACATCATGGAAGAGGCCTACCAGCTCGACGTGAAGAAGACGCCCGGCATCCCGGTGCTGGTGCAGCGCCAGAGCGACGATTTCTGGGGCCCCTGCGACGACTACCCGCTGCACGCCGAGGCCGACAACGGCGACTTCGAGGGCGAGTTCGCGGTGATCGTGGACGACACGCCGATGGCCAGCCCGCCGGACGTCTGCGCCAGCCGGATCCGGCTCGTGATGATCCTCAACGACGTGAGCATGCGCGCGCACCTGTTCCGCGAGCTGCAGATGGGCTTCGGCTTCATCAACGCCAAGCCGGCCACCGTCTTCGGCCCGGTGGCGGTGACGCCCGACGAACTGGGCGAGGCCTGGGGCGCGGACGGCCGCATCCACCTGGACATGAACGTCAGCCGCAACGGCGAATGGTTCGGCCACCCCAACGGCCGCGAGATGGACTGGAGCTTCGGCGAACTGCTCGCCCACCTCGGGCGCAACCGCAACCTGCGCGCCGGCACCATCCTGGGCACGGGCACCGTCTCCAACCGCGCGGCGCGCGAGGTCGGTTCGGCCTGCCTGGCCGAGAAGCGCGCGCTGGAGAAAATCAGCCGCGGCGAGTCCACCACGCCCTTCCTGAAGTGGGGCGACCGCCTGCGCTTCGAGGTGAAGGATGCGCAGGGCCGATCCATCTTCGGTGCGGTGGACCACCGCTTCGTTCCGTTCAACGCAGAGCAGTAAATGAGCCACTACGACATCGTCGCGATGGGCGCCGGCCACAACGGCCTGGTCGCCGCCGCCTACCTGGCCAAGGCCGGCAAGAAGGTGCTGGTGCTGGAGCGCAAGCCGTACCCGGGCGGCGGCGTGTCGACGCAGCAGCTCAACACGCCGGGCTACTGGCATGACGAGCACAGCAGCGTGCACATCATGATCCAGGGCAACCCGATGCTGCGCCAGGACGAACTCGGCCTGCTCAGCCGGCACGGCCTGAAGTACCACTACTCGCCGGTGCCGCACGCGACCATCTTCCCCGACCAGTCGGTGCTCTACACCTACAAGGACGTCGACAAGACCTGCGCGTGCTTCGCGAAGGAGTCCCCGAAGGACGCCGAGACCTACCGCAACTTCGTGAAGATGAGCCAGGGCGTGCTGCAGATGTTCATGCCCGGCCTGTATGCCCCGCCGCCCCCGCTGGGCGAGCTGGTGGCCATGCTGGACCGCAGCGACGAAGGCCGGCTGATGCTGGACTACATGAACCGCGACTGCCTGGACCTCGTCAACCAGCTCTACGAGAACGACAAGATCAAGATCCACCTGCTGCGGCTGGTGAGCGAGAACCTGCAGGCGCCCAACGAGCTGGGCACCGGCATGGGCGTGCTGCTGATGCCCGGCATCATCCACACCTACGGCGTGAGCCAGCCCATCGGCGGCAGCGGCAAGCTGACCGAATCGCTGGTGCGCTGCATCGAGAGCCACGGCGGAGAAGTGCGCTGCAACGCCGAGGTGGCGCAGATCCTCACCAGCGGCGGCCGCGCCACCGGCGTGCGCCTGGCCGGCGGCGAGCAGATCCTGGCGAAGGACGCGGTCATCGGTGCCATCCACCCGCACGTGATCCGCAAGTTCGTCGAGGGTGTGCCCGAGCCGGTGATGAAGCGCGCCGAGCGCGCCACGCTGGCGCCGTTTTCCATCATGGTCAGCCACTACGACCTGAAGGAGAACTGCCAGTTTCACGCCGGCGAAGACGTGGGCCTCGCCACGATGCTCGAGTTCATGGCCACCGACAGCCTCGACGAGATGCTGGCCGATTTCGACGATCTCAAGCGCGGCCTGATCACCGAGCGCCGCCTGTGCGCCGGCGGCGACGAGAGCATCGGCGACAAGACCCGCGTGCCGGCCGGCGCCGGCATGTTCCACGGCATCACCTTCGCGCCCTACGCCGTGAAGGACAAGCGCTGGGCCGGCCGGCACTGGGACGAGTTCAAGGAGGAGATCGGCGACCTGTCGCTCGCCCACTACCGCCGATTCGTCAAGAACCTGACGAGCGACAACATCATCGCCCGCAGCATCGTGAGCCCGGTGGACCTGGAGCGCTCCAGCCCCAACAGCATGATGCGCGGCGACCTGCACGGCGTCGCGCCGTACTTCTACCAGAGCGCCGGCCACCGGCCGACGCCGGACCTGGGCCAGTACACCGTGCCCGGCGTCGAGCGCCTGTACCTCGCCGGGCCGTTCCAGCATCCCGGCGGCGGGGTGTATGGCGCGGGCCGCGCCACGGCGATCCGGATGTTCGAGGAGCTCGGCATGGACTTCGGCGCCGTGTCCGGCGGCACCCGCCAGGACACCGGCGTGCCGGCCACGCTGGAGGCCGCCCGCAAGGAGGGCATGGTCCTGCGCGGCGCCGCCAACGAGGAGCTGATGCACGTCGAGTCGCTGGACCGCGTCGGCAACGAGCTGGTCATCAAGGGCAAGAGTTTCGGCACCATGCCGATGGAAGCCCGGCTCGACGCCAGCTCGGCCCGCGCCGGGCTGAAGATGCTGGGGCTGGGCAATCTCGCGTTCCTCGCGTCGCTGCCGTTCCGCAAGGGGGACGGGCAATGAAGCCGACCACGAGACAGGCCATCACCAGGCCGGCCGCCGACCACGGTTTCGGGGGCCAGCCATGACCCACGTCGTCGTCACCGGAAGCGAGGGCTTCGTCGGCCAGGTGCTGGTCAGGCGCCTGCTGGGCGACGGGCTCGGCGGCCGGGCCGTCACGCGCCTGACGCTGATGGACGTGCGCTTTGCCGCGCCCCCTGTCGACGCCCGCGTGCGCCAGATCGAAGGCAGCATCGCCGACGCCGCGGTGCGCGCCCGCGCCTTCGACGGCGCGGTGCATGCCGTGTTCCACCTGGCCAGCGTGCCCGGTGGCGCGGCCGAGAAGAACTACGGGCTCGGCCGCGCGATCAACCTCGATGCGACGCTGGGCCTGCTGGAGGACCTGCGGACCCAGGCCGCGCCGCCGCGCTTCGTCTTCGCCAGCACCATCGCCGTCTATGGCGAGCACCTGCCGGCGGAGGTGGACGAACACACGCTGCCCAACCCGGGCCTGAGCTACGGCGCGCACAAGCTGGCCGGCGAATACCTGGTGGCCGACGCCACCCGCAAGGGCTGGGTGCAGGGCTGTTCGCTGCGCCTGCCCGGCGTGGTGGCCCGCCCGGGCGAGGGCGTGGGCATGATGAGCGCCTTCATGAGCCTGCTGTTCTGGAAGCTGGCCGCCGGCCAGCCGCTGACCGTGCCGGTGAGCGAGGACGGCGTGGCCTGGTGGATCTCGGTGGGGGCCTGCGTCGACAACCTGCTGTTCGCCGCCACCGTCGACCCGGCCCGGCTCCACCCGCGCCGCAGCTACCAGATGCCGGTGCTGCGCTTCACGGTGGGCGAGGTGGTGCAGGCATTGGCCGAGCGCTACGGCGCGGACCGCCCGGCGCTGGTCAGCTACGCGCCCGACCCCTTCATCCAGAAGCTGTTCGCCGCCTATCCGCCGCTGCGCACGCCGCAGGCCGAGGCCCTGGGGCTGGTGCACGACGGCGACATCGCCACCCTGATCGCCCGCGCCACGGCCGACTGAACGCACATCCGTTTCAAGGAGACAAGACAGATGAACATCCTGGGACTCGACAGCCTGGTTTTCGGCGTGGACGACATGCCCGGCTCGCGCCAGTACCTGCTGGACTACGGCCTGGACGAAGCGAGCTACGACCCCGCGCTGGGTGGCCGCTTCGAGGCGCTGGACGGCACGTCCATCGTCATCCGCCACTCGAACGACCCCGGCTTGCCGCCGCTGCCGCCGGGTGCGCACTCGCCCTGCCTGCGTGAGACCGTCTACGGCGTCGACGGTACCGCCACGCTGGCGGCAATCGAAGCCGAGCTGGCCCGGGACCGGCCGGCCGAGCGCGGCGCCGATGGCGTGCTGCGGGCGATCGACGACGCCGGCTTCGCCATCGGCTTCCAGCAGACGGTGCGCCGGCCGTACCACGCCCGCCATCTCGGCTTCAACGTGCCGGGCCAGCCGCCGGGCCGCGCCGCCAACGACTGCGCGGCCAACCCGGACGAGGTGATCAAGCCGCGCTCGCTGAGCCACGTGGTGTATTTCGTGCCGGATGTGGCCCGGGCCGAGGCCTTCTACGCCCGCCTGGGCTTCGTGGTGACCGACCGCTTCAACCAGCTCGGCCCCTTCATGCGCCCGGCCGGCACGCAGGATCACCACACCCTGTTCATGATCCAGCGCTTCAACGACCACATGGTGGGCTGCAACCACTTCACCTTCCACCTCGGTTCGGCGGCCGAGGTGCTGCAGCAGGGCTGGCGCTTCGTGAACAAGGGCTACAAGAGCTTCTGGGGCCCCGGCCGCCACATCCTGGGCAGCAACTTCTTCTGGTACTTCAACAGCCCGTTCGGCGCGGTGATGGAGATCGACGCCGACATGGACATCCACGACGAAAGCTGGGTGCCCCGCGCCTGCGATCCGGGCAAGGACAACTCGCAGATCTTCCTGTTCGGCGCGCAGCCGAAGTGGGCGCCGGGCGAGTGACGCTGCAGCACCCGGGTGCCCCCGTGACCGAACGACGCCTCTGCCGCCTGGACGACATCCCCGACGGCCGGGCCCGCGGCCTGCTGCGCGAGGGCCTGGACGACCGGGTCTGCGCGGTGCGCCAGGGCCGCGAGGTGTTCGTCTGGCTCAACGACTGCCCGCACGAGCACCGGCCGCTGGAGTACCGGCAGGACCAGTTCCTCTCGGGCGACGGCGGCCACATCGTCTGCTACGCGCATTCGGCGCATTTCGACATCCGCAGCGGCCTGTGCTTTGCCGGGCCCTGCAGCGGCGAGCACCTCGTCAGGGTGCATGCCACGGTCCGCGACGGCGAGGTGTGGATCCCCGCCGAACTCCCCACGATCTTCGACTAGGCGACTCAGATGTTCCAGTACTTCCCGACCAACTACGTGTGGAGCCTGTCCACGATGATCGCGCTGACGCACGGCGGCAACCTCGGCGAGGTGGACGCCATGTGCGCGCCCATCCTCGAGGCGGCCCGCGCCGGCGACGACCCCGGCACCGTGGCCTTCTACGAAGCCTGGAAGGGCGGTGGCGACACGCTGGTCGGCCTGGCCGAGGAAGACCTGCTGCGCGGCCACAAGCTCTCCGCCGGCGAGAAGTTCGGCCGGGCCGCGCTGTACTACGGAATCGCCGAGCGCATGCAGGCCCATGGCTTCGAGGCGCGGCTGGCGATGTACAGGCGCTCGCTGGAACTGTTTGCCCTTGCGCGCGAGCACGGCCGTGAGAACTGCGTGCGCGTCGAGATTCCGTACGGCGGCAAGCACCTCGCCGGGCTGCTGGTGCGCGCGGAAGGCGTCGAGGGGCCTGCACCCATCGTGGTGGTGATGAACGGCCTGGATTCCACCAAGGAGATGCTGCAGAAGAGCGTGATGGGCACGATGTTCGCCCGCCGCGGCCTGTCGGCACTGTTCGTCGACCAGCCCGGCACCGGCGAGGCGCTGCGCCTGCACGGCATGCCGGCGGTGCACGACACCGAGGCCTGGGCCCACCCGATCGTCGACTGGCTGGAACGGCAGCCGGGCGTGGATGCGCAGCGCATCGGCGCGCTGGGCGTGTCGCTGGGCGGCTACTACTGCCCGCGCGCCGTGGCCTTCGAGCCGCGCTTCGCCTGCGGCGCCGTCTGGGGCGCCAACCACGACTGGCGCGAAGTCCAGCAGGCCCGCCTGCGCCGCGAGGGCGAGAACCCGGTGCCGCACTACTGGAAGCATGTGCAATGGGTGTTCGGCGCCAGGGACATGGACGAGTTCTTCACCAAGGCCGAGGCGATGCACCTGAACGGCGTGCTGGACCGCATCCGCGTGCCCTTCCTCGTGACCCACGGCGAGAACGACCGCCAGATCCCGCTCAAGTACGCGCACCAGACCTACGAGCAGCTCGTGAACAGCCCGAAGAAGGAGTTGTTCATCTTCGACCAGCGCACCGGCGGCGTGGAGCACAGCTCGCTGGACAACCCGAACAACGCCGGCAACCGGATCGCCGACTGGCTGGCCGAGCAGCTCGGCGGCCGCACCGCCTGACCCGCCCGCACCTGCGCAGGAGACAAGCACCATGGCATTGATTCGCAACGCACTCATCATCGGCGGCGGGGTGGGCGGAATGTGCGCTGCCATCCAGCTCGGCAAGCAGGGCATCGCCGTCGACCTGGTCGAGCAGAACCCGAACTGGGCGCCCGACGGCGCCGGCATCACCATCAGCGGCCCCTCGCTGCGCGCACTGCGCGAGGTGGGCGTGGTGGACGAGGTGCTGGCCCAGGGCGGGCACTGGTCCGCCGTGGACATCTGCGATCCGCAGGGCACGGTGAAGCTGACGGTGCCGGTGGCGCCGGCCGTGGGTGCCGAGGGGCTGCCCGGCGCCGGCGGCATCCTGCGCCCGGTGCTGGCCGACATCCTCGGCCACGCCACGCAGCGGGCCGGCGCGAACGTGCGCCTGGGCCTGAGCTTCGAACGCATGACGCAGGACGAAGACGGCGTGGACGTGCTGTTCACCGACGGCTCCCAGGGCCGCTATGAGCTCGTGATCGGTGCGGACGGCGTGAACAGCGCGGTGCGCAAGCTCGTGATGCCCGACTTCCCCGGCCCGAAGTTCACCGGCCAGGGCTCGTGGCGTGCGGTGGTGCCGCGGCTGCGCGAGCACTCCACGATCTACATGGGCCAGACCACCAAGGCCGGCATGAACCCCATCAGCACCAGCGAGTGCTACCTGTTCGTGCTGGACCGGCGCGCGGGCATGGACTTCATCCCGCAGGACGAATGGCCGCGGAAGCTGGCCGAGCTGCTGGACGAATTCGGCGGCCAGGTGGGCGACATCCGAGATGCGCTGCGCCGCGGCGAGATGCGCGATGCCCGGCTGCTGTACCGCCCGCTGGCCGGCCACATGATCAAGGGCCCGTGGCACCAGGGCCGCATCGTGCTGCTGGGCGACGCGGTGCATGCCACCACGCCGCACCTGGCCTCCGGTGCCGGCATCGCGATCGAGGGCGCCATCGTGCTGGCCGAGGAACTGGCGCGCCGCCACTTCCTGGAGGGCGCGCTGCTGGCCTATGCCGGGCGCCACTACGACCGCGCGCGCCTGGTCGTCTCCGCCTCTGGCCGGCTGGGGCAGATCGAGCAGGAGGGCGGCTCGAAGGAAGAACACACGCGCGTGATGGTCGCCGCGCAGCAGGCGCTGCGGGCGCCGTTGTGAGCGCCGAACTCGGCAACCTGGAGACGCTCCGATGAACGAATCGAACAAGCGCCGGAACATCGACCGCCTGGCCGTGATCACCGGCGCGGCCGGCGGACTGGGCCAGGCCTTCGCGCTGCGGCTGGCCGCCGCCGGCCACCGCCTGCTGCTGACCGACCGCGCGCCCTGCGACGCGCTGGTCGCCCGGATCCGCGAGCAGGGCGGGCAGGCCGGCGCGCTGCCCTGCGACCTGGCCGACACGCAGGACGTGCAGCGCTTCGCCGCCGAGGTGCTCGCGCGGCACGGCGGCGTCGACGTGCTGGTCAACAACGCCGCCTTCATGCCGATGGCGCCGCTGCGCGAGATCACCCCCGCGCTGTGGCGGCAGATCATGACGGTCAACATCGACGCGCCCTTCCTGCTCGCGCAGGCCTTCTCGGCCGGCATGGCGGAGCGCGGCTGGGGCCGCATCGTCAACCTCGCCAGCAGCACCGTCTGGGGGCCGCCGCCCGGCATGAGCGCCTATGCGTGCAGCAAGATGGGCGTGATCGGCCTGACCCGGGCGCTCGCCTCGGAGCTCGGCGGCCAGGGCATCACCGTCAACGCGATCTCGCCGGGGCTGACCCGCCACCCGGGAAGCGCGGCCCACCTGCCGCCCGAGGCCTTCGATTTCGTGAAGGCGCGCCAGTTCATCCCGCGCACCGAAGTGCCCGACGACCTGACCGGCGCGCTGGCCTTCCTCGTGTCGGACGACGCGGCCTTCTACACCGGCCAGGTGATGAACGTGGACGGCGGCGGCTTCGGGTTCTGAACTTGCCCCGATTCGAGGTCTCGCCAACCCGCCTTCGGCTGTCCTGGCCACGGGCCCCGCGGGCCGGCCCTCCGCCGGTCAGCCGTCCAGCCCCGGCATCGCCCGGGCGTGGCCGATGATCTTTTCGCGCAGCCACTGGCTCGCCGGGTCGAGGTCGCGGTAGCGGTGCCACTGCAGGGTTTCGACGAGCGGCGGCGCCGGGAATTCCAGGCGTACCACCCGCACCGGGTACTGCTGCGCCACCTGCCGGGCCATGCGGGTGTGCAGGGTGGCGAGCCGGCGGGTGCCCAGCACCATCTGCGGCAGCAGGCCGAAGCAGTTCACGACCACCTCGACGCGCGGCGGCGCACCATGCTCGCTGATGAACCAGGTCTCGAACTGCGGCCGGCCGTTCAGCTCCAGCGTCACGTGAGGGGCCGCCTTGTACTGGGCCAGGGAAAGGCTGTCGCCGATGTCGGGGTTCGACCGGTCCACCACCGCGTGGTAGCTGTCCTCGAACAGCACGGTGGACGCCTGGTTCGGCGTGGTGAAGCGGGCCGGGTTGATGACGAAATCGACCTCGCCGTTCTCCAGGTCCACCGCGGCGGTGTTGCTCGGCTGCCGGAACTCGATCTTGACGCCCGGCGCCTCGTGGTGCACCTCGCGCAGCACGTCCAGCAGCAGCACCTGGGCCACGTAGTCGGACGCGACGATGGAGAACCCCCGGCGTGACGTGGCCGGATCGAAATCCGGCCGCGTCGCGAGCGTGGCGTCCAGCCGGAGCATCAGGTCGTTGATCTTGTCGACCAGGGTCTCGGCCAGCGGCGTCAGCTCCATCCGGCGGCCGACCGGCTCGATCAGCGGGTCGTCGAAGAACTCGCGCAGCCGGGCCAGCATGCCGCTCATGGCCGATTGCGAGACGTGGAGCTGCTCGCCGGCGCGCGTCACGTTGCGTTCGGTCAAGAGCGCGCGCAAGGCGGTGAGCAGGTTCAGGTCAAGGCGCTGGTAACGCATGGCGGCAGGGCACCGGCACTGTGGATCGGGTGGCGAGTTTAGGCGGCGCGGATGCTGCGAATCGGCCCGATGCGGGTTATCCCAAGCATGTGAATTCACGATGCACCGCATCGCCAGATTCGATTTCCCAGGTGTCGGAGCGCTGCCTAGGATCGCTTCACCTTCACACCCGATTCGACATGAGTACCAACAACAACCCCCTGAAGGGCTGGCAGGTGGATCGCTCGCAGATCCGCACGCGGGGCGTCGATCTGCAGCGGCCGGAGTGCATCCTGGCCGAGCCCGACGGCACGCTGTGGACGGCCGATGCGCGCGGCGTGATGCGCATCGCCGCCGACGGCACGCAATCCCTGATCCGCCAGCACCTGAACGGCGCCGACCGCAGCCTGGACGCGCAGTCGCTGATCCTCGGCGGCAGCCTGCCGAACGGAATCGCCTTCGGGCGCGACGGCGAGATCCTGATCGCCAACTTCGGCACCGACGCGATCGAGGCGATGACGCGCGAGGGCGCCTCGCGCACGCTCTTCGACCGCATCGACGGCCAACCCCTGGGCAAGACCAACTTCGTGCTGACCGACTCGCGCGGCCGCATCTGGTTCACCGTCACCACGCGGCAGGTGCCCTGGACGCGCTCGATCAACGAGAAGACGGCCGACGGCTATGTCGGCCTGATCGACGAACAGGGCATCCGCATCGTGGCCGACGGCTTCGTCGGCACCAACGAGATCCGGCTCGACGCGAACGAGGAATGGCTCTACGTGGCCGAGACGAATGCGCGCCGCATCTCGCGCCTGCGCGTGCAGCCCGACGGCGCGCTGACCGATCGGCAGGTCTACGGCCCGGCCGACCTGGGCGGCTTTCCCGACGGCTTCGCGATCGACGCGTTCGGCAACCTGTGGATCACCCTGGTGCTGACCGAGCGGCTGATCGCGCTGACGCCCGACGGCGACGTGCTCACGCTGCTGGACGACGGCAACCCGGAAGCGCTGGCCGTCTACGAGCAGCACTACCGGGCCGGCACCACCACGCCCGAGCTGATGGCCGCCTGCCGCGGCCGGCTGGCGCCGATGATGGCGAGCATCGCCTTCGGCGGGCCCGACCTGCGCACCGTCTACCTGGGCAGCCTGGCCGGCACCACCTTGCCGTGCTTCCGCTCGCCGGTGCCGGGGCTGGCGCTGTCGCATTGGCCCCGCCGCTGACTTCCTGACGACGATTCCTGAACCCGCATGCCCGGTGGTCTGGCCCGCCCGGCCACCGCAGAGAACACCTCACCGAGGAGACAAGCATGTCCACCACCAGCTTCGCGTCCGCTGTCCGGCCCACCCGCCTGCGGACCGAGCCACGCCTGATCCACGCCTTCATCCTGCTGGTGACGGCCAGCCTGACGGTGCTGGTCACCGCCATCCTCGGCCCGAGCCTGCCGGCGATGCAGGCCCACTTCAAGGACGTGCCCGGCGCCGACTACCTGGTGCCGCTGACCATGTCCGCGCCGATGCTGATGATGGCCGGCCTGAGCGTGTTCGTCGGCGAGCTGGCGGATCGCTTCGGCCGCAAGCCGCTGCTGGTCGGCGCCACGGCGCTCTACGCGGCGCTGGGCACGGCGCCGCTGTTCCTCGATTCGCTGACTGCCATCATCGCCAGCCGCTTCGTGCTCGGGATCATGGAGGCGGTGCTGATGACCGTCAGCACCACGATGATCGGCGACTACTACGACGGCGCGAAGCGCGAGCGCCTGATGTCGCTGCAGACCACCGTGTCGGCCTCGTCGGCCTTCCTGATGAACATGGTGGGCGGCATGATCGCGGAATACGGCTGGCGCGCGCCCTATGCGGTGTTCGCGATCAGCCTGGTGCTGGCGCCGCTGATGGCGATCTTCCTGTGGGAACCGCGCACCCGCGCCAGCATGACGGCCGACCAGTTCGCCCAGGACACGCTGGCCTTCCGCCCGCGGCAGCTCGGGTTCATCTGCCTGCTGGCGGTGGTGCTGGGCATCGTGTTCCTGACGGTGCCGGTGCACTTCGGCTACCTGCATGGCGCCATCGGCGTGCAGTCGCCGGCGCAGGTCGGCATGGCCTACGGCATCAACAGCCTGGGCGTGATCAGCGGCACGCTGCTGTTCGGCTGGGTGCTGGCCTCCCGACTGAAGGTGGCGCTCCAGTTGACCATCGGCTGCCTGGTGGCCGGCGCCGGCTTCCTGATGATGCGCAGCGCGGGCGACTACGCCGCGCTGACGACCGCCGGCTTCGTCAACGGCCTGGGCGCCGGCATCGTGCTGCCGACGATGGTGACCTGGAACATGCGCGACCTGCCGGTCTCGCGGCGCGGCATCGGCACCGGCGCCTTCCAGTCCTGCCTGTTCTTCGGCATGTTCCTGAACCCGATCCTGATCGTCTGGCTCGAGAAGCAGCTCGGCGGCGCGCGCGCGCTGGCGATCGGCCTGGAAGGCCAGGTCCTGCTCGGCCTGGGGCTGGTCGCACTGGCCGTTGGCCTGTTGCGCCGCGGCCGTTGAGCCGGCACGCCGCCGGCGCGGATCCCACCCACGCATCGAAGCCATGAATGAGACGTTCAAGCCGGCCCTGCCGGCACGCCGGGGCGACCGCCTGGCACACAAGGTCGCGCTGGTGACCGGCATCGGCGCCGGCATCGGCCGCGGCATCGCGCTGCTGTTCGCGCAGCAGGGGGCAACGGTGGTCGGCTGCGACATCGACGCCGCCGGCGCGCAGGCGACCGTCGCCGCCGCGGCCGCCCAGGGCCTTGTTATCGACAGCCTGAGCCCGCTGGACCTGACCCAGCCGGCGCAGGTGCGGGAGCTGATCGACCACGCGGCCACGCGCCACGGCGGCATCGACATCCTCGTCAACGCCGCCGCCTTCGGTGCCTTCGAGTGGCTGGAACGCATGGACTACGAAAGCCAGTGGCGCAAGACGCTCACCGGCGAGGTGGACATCGTGTTCCTGGCCTGCCAGGCGGCCTGGCCGCACCTGAAGGCCCGCGGCGGCAGTTCGGTGATCAACTTCGCGTCGGCCAATGCACACATGGCGCTGCCGCTGTCGCCCGCGCTGGCGCACTGTGCCGGCAAGGGCGCGGTGCTCGCGATGAGCCGGCAGCTGGCGATGGAGGGCGGGCCGCACGGCATCCGCGTCAACACCATCTCTCCGGCCCTGGTGGAAACCGCCGCCACACGATATCCGCTGGACAACCTGCCCGGCTTCAAGGCGCAGGTGCTGGAGAAGTTCATGCTCAAGCGCCTGGGCCAGCCGGAGGACATCGCCTGGCTGGCGGTCTACCTGGCGTCGGACGAATCGAGCTGGGTCACCGCGGCCGATTTTCCCATCGACGCGGGCGCCACCGCCTGGTGATTCCGGGGGGCAGGGCGCGTCGGCGCGGACCGGCACCGCAGGGGAGGACGATCCATCGCCTATGATTTCGCATCGTCGACGGCGGGCCTATGCGCTACAGGGAATCCAGGGAGAAGAGCGCAGAGTTGCTCAGAGCGGCGCTGGCGCTGATGGGGCGTCATGACGCCGCTTTCAATCCGCTCAGCTTTGCCGTGTGGTATGAATATGCCGCAGCGACCAACCCCCGGCTGACCGAGGCGATCGACGACCGCCTGCGCACCGAACCCCGGTTCGGCGACGAGACGATCGCACGCCTGTATCGCGACCACGTCGGCGAGATCGACGAGTCTGCGCTGCAGCGCGCCAGTGGCGAGTTTCAACGGGTCATCACCACGATGGCCGAGAGTGCCGCCCGCACCGGCGACCAGGCGGGTGCGTTCGGCGAACAACTCACCGGGCTGACGCGTGTCCTGGGGACCGGGAGCCCCGAGGGCATCGGACCCGTGATCAGCGAAACGCTGCTCGGCACCGCCGAGCTGAAGGACTCGGTCGTGGCCCTGCAGCGGCAGGTCGCCGTCAGTCGCGAGGAGATCGAGCGGCTGCGCGACGATCTGAGCCGCGCTCGCGTGGAAGCGCTCGTCGATCCGTTGACCGGCGTCGTCAACCGCAAGGGATTCGACCAGGAACTTCAGGCGATGATCGACGACGCGCATCGGTCCGGCGCTTCGCTGTGCCTCGTCATGCTCGACGTCGACCGTTTCAAGGCGGTCAACGACAGCTACGGGCACGTGATGGGCGATCGCGTGCTCCAGGCCGTGGCCGAGGTGCTGCGCAAGGCCGCGCCCGGTGCGACCCATCGGGTGGCGCGTTATGGCGGCGAGGAGTTCGCGATCCTCGTTCCCCAGTGCGCGTTGGGCGAGGCGACCGAATTGGCCGAAACCTGCCGCCGGTTCGTCAAGGCGATGAAGGTCCGCGACCGGCGCACGCAAGACGTCGTGCTCACCGTGACGATCTCCGCGGGGGTGGCGTCGCTGCAGCCCGGCGAAGATCCACACGGCTTCGTCGCGCGTGCCGACGGGGCGTTGTATGCGGCGAAGCAGGCCGGCCGCGATCGCGTGAACTGCGCCTGAGCGAGCAACGCCCTCGAGCTCACGTTCCGGGCGGCTGGGCGGTTCCGCTCGTTCGGCACCGCGGCCACGGTGCAGGGCGGCTGGATCTCGCTGACCGACGACGGGGCGCACCCGTCGATCGGCCGGGAGGGCGGCGACGTGTCGTACGACCACGACGCGCTGGTCGGGCTGGCCGGCGCGACCCGGGGCGCGCGCCGGAACCTGCCGGTCAGAGCCCGCCCATCGCCACGTACTTGGTGACCAGGTAGTCCTCGATGCCGTGCCGCGAGCCCTCGCGGCCGAGGCCGGACTGCTTGACGCCGCCGAACGGCGCCACTTCGTTCGAGATCATCCCGGTGTTGACGCCGACCATGCCGCATTCCAGCGCCTCGGCGACGCGGAAGATGCGCCCGACGTCGCGGCTGTAGAAGTAGGCGGCGAGGCCGAACTCGGTGTCGTTGGCCTGGGCGATCACCTCGTCGTCGGTGCGGAAGCGGAACAGCGGCGCCAGCGGTCCGAAGGTCTCCTCGCGCGCCACCTGCATGCCTGCCGTCACGTCGGCCAGCACCGTCGGTTCGTAGAAGCTGCCGCCCAGCGCATGGCGCCGGCCGCCGGCCAGCACGCGTGCGCCGCCGGCCACCGCGTCGGCCACGTGGCTCTCGACCTTGCGCACCGCCGCCTCGTCGATCAGCGGGCCCTGGGTGACGCCGGCGGCGCGGCCGTCGCCGACCTTCAGTTTCGCCACCGCGGCGACCAGACGCTCGGCGAACGCGTCGTAGACGCCGTCCTGCACGTACAGCCGGTTGGCGCAGACGCAGGTCTGGCCGGCGTTGCGGAACTTGGAGGCCATCGCGCCCTCGACCGCGGCGTCCAGGTCGGCATCGTCGAACACGATGAACGGTGCGTTGCCGCCCAGTTCGAGCGAGAGCTTCTTGATCGTCGGCGCGCACTGCGCGTAGAGCAGCCGGCCGACCTCGGTGGAGCCGGTGAAGCTGAGCTTGCGCACCACCGGGCTCGCGGTCAGCTCCGAACCGATCGCGCGCGCCCGGCCGGTCAGCACCTGCAGCACGCCCGCCGGCAGCCCGGCGCGCTCGGCCAGGAAGGCCAGGGCCAGCGCGGACAGCGGCGTCGCTTCGGCCGGCTTCACGATGATCGGGTTGCCGGCGGCCAGCGCCGGGCCCACCTTGCGCGTGATCATCGCGAGCGGGAAGTTCCATGGCGTGATCGCCGCGCACACGCCGATCGGCTCGCGCCACACCAGCAGCCGCCGGTCGGCCAGCGGGCTGGGCACCGTCTCGCCGTAGACGCGCTTGCCTTCCTCGGCAAACCATTCGATGAACGACGCGGCGTACATCACCTCGCCGCGCGCCTCGGCCAGCGGCTTGCCCTGCTCGCTGGTCATCAGCAGCGCCAGATCCTCGGCATGGGCGACGATCAGCGCATGCCAGCGCAGCAGCAGCGCGGCGCGTTCCTTGGCGCTGCGGCGGCGCCAGCCCGGCCAGGCGGCGTTGGCAGCGGCGATCGCGCGGCGCGTCTCGGCGGCGCCGAGCATCGGCACCTCGGCGATGCTTTCGCCGGTGGCCGGATCGAGCACCGGGAAGGTCTCACGCGAGTCGGCATCGGCCCAGCGGCCTTCGATGAAGGCCTGGCGGCGCAGCAGGTCGGGGGATTGCAGAGTCGGGGGCATGCGTGGGCTCCAGTTGGGGTGGCAGTGCGGCGGCGTGGCGGGAATGGCGGGAGGGCGGGGGCGCGTCGCGGCGTCCGCGCGGCGCGGCAGGCGGCATCCGCCGGGGGCTCATGCTGGGGCGGTCTCCGCTTCGCTCCGACTGCACTGTGGTGCTCGATCTGGGGTCGCGTCGCAGAACTCGCTTCGCTCACTTCGTTCGCTGCGCTCGGACAGTTGCGACGAGTCTGTCAACGAAGCGCGCTTCGCGCGCCGACCCCAGATCTGCGCTCCTCGTCGCCCCAAAAATCGCCCC
>JBGAMJ010000018.1:0-62163 GCA_044223035.1 Piscinibacter sp. | reverse complement strand
GAGGGGCCGGCGCTCGCGAGTTGCCGGCAGGGCTGTCGATGGTGCGACTTTGCGCACCGCATGGCAATCGGGGGCGGGCCCGGAGGCCCGCCCCCGCCAGGGGCTCGAACGGCGATCAGCGCGCCGGTGCGGCCGCCGGCATGTGCACCTCGACCGCGTCGAGCACCGCTTCGGGCTCGTCGGCCTCGACGTCGGTCTCGTTGTCGAGCTGGCGGCGCAGCCGGTCGGTGTCGAGGTCGCCGGTCCACTTGCCGACCACGACCGTGGCCACGCCGTTGCCGATCAGGTTGGTCAGCGCGCGGGCTTCCGACATGAAGCGGTCGATGCCCAGGATCAGCGCGAGGCCGGCCACCGGCACGTGGCCCACCGCCGACAGCGTGGCCGCCAGCACGATGAAGCCGCTGCCGGTGACGCCGGCGGCGCCCTTGGACGTGAGCAGCAGCACCGCCAGCAGCGTGAGCTGCTGCGTCAGCGTCATGTCGGTGTTCGTCGCCTGGGCGATGAACACCGCCGCCATCGTCAGGTAGATCGAGGTGCCGTCGAGGTTGAACGAGTAGCCGGTGGGCACCACCAGGCCGACGGTGGACTTGCGCACGCCCAGGTTCTCGAGCTTGGCCATCATGCGCGGCAGCACCGATTCGCTCGACGAGGTGCCCAGCACGATCAGCAGCTCTTCCTTGATGTACTTGATGAACTTCCAGATCGAGAAGCCGTGCGCCCGGGCGATGCCGCCGAGCACGACGAAGATGAAGAACAGGCAGGTCGCGTAGAAGGTCGCCATCAGCTGGCCGAGCTGCAGCAGCGAGCCCAGGCCGTACTTGCCGATCGTGAAGGCCATCGCGCCGAACGCGCCGATCGGGGCGACCTTCATGATGTAGCCGACGATGACGAACAGCACGTGCGAGAACTTCTCGATGAAGTCGAACACCAGCGTGCCGCGGCCGCCGAACTTGTGCAGCGCGAAGCCGAACATCACCGCGAACAGCAGCACCTGCAGGATCTCGCCCTTGGCGAACGCGTCGACCACGGTGCTCGGGATCACGTTCAGCAGGAAGTCCGTCGTGGTGGCCATCTTGCCCGGCCCGGTGTAGGCGGCGATGCTCTTGGTGTCGAGCGTCGACACGTCGATGTTCATGCCGGCGCCGGGGCGGACGATGTTGATCACCAGCAGGCCGACCACCAGCGCGATCGAGCTGACGATCTCGAAATACATCAGCGCCAGGCCGCCGGTCTTGCCGACCTTCTTCATGTCTTCCATGCCGGCGATGCCGACGACGACGGTGCAGAAGATGATCGGCGCGATGATCATCTTGATGAGCTTGATGAAGCCATCGCCCAGCGGCTTCATCGCCTCGCCCTTCTCCGGGAAGAAGTGGCCGAGGATCACGCCGATGACAATGGCGGT
This sequence comes from Piscinibacter sp., assembly GCA_044223035.1. Classification (GTDB taxonomy): domain Bacteria; phylum Pseudomonadota; class Gammaproteobacteria; order Burkholderiales; family Burkholderiaceae_C; genus JBGAMJ01. Next base: position 60,758 of record JBGAMJ010000018.1, on the reverse strand, counting down.
GATGACCTGGAAGTAGAGCGACTGATAGATCGGCTTGCGGCCGGGTGTGGCGTCCATGCGGTGTCTCCTGGTGGGGTGGGAAGGCGCCGAACGGTGCGGCGGCTCATAATGGATCAGCAATCCCGGGGCCAGGCAAGGGCGCGGACCCGGATAGCCGCAAGTGCTTGATTTGACGAGACTTTCGCAATTCGACTGCGAATCGGCATAACGAAAAGCCATTTGCCCGCCACATGACGCGAATGGACTTCCGCACGGCGCCGGCGCCGGAAGCCGCCACCGCGCGACGGGCTGGCGTCAGCGTGTGTGCGCCTGCGCGTGCGACACCTTGAGCAGCAGCTCGATCAGCATCAGCCGCTCGGCGGCCGTCAGGTCGCGCAGGGTGTCCTGCTCCATCGTCCAGGCGACGCGCTCGGCGCGCTCGACCAGCTCGGCGCCCGCGGCGGTGAGCTGGATGAGCTGCGAGCGGCGGTCTTCGGTGCTGCGGGTGCGCTCGACCCAGCCGCGCTCCACCATCCGGTCGAGCGTGATCGCCATGTTCGGCGCCGACATCGCGAGCGACTGGCCGAGCTGCTTCTGGTTGACCTGGGGATTGGACGCAACCAGCACGAGGATCGAGAACTCGACCGCGCGCAGGTCGAGCGGGCCGAAGCTGCGGGTGAAGGTCTTGCGCAACTCGGCGGTGGCGCGGTGCGCCGCATAGCCGACGAGGTGGATCAGGCGGGACTGGTCCAGCCCGGAGCGGGAGACGGCGTAGTGCGGCCGGTCGGCAACGAGGAACGCTTGGGTTGTGTTCACGTCAGCGCGGGTGTAGGTCTATCGGAGCGGCGTCGCGCGTTTCTCGCTGGCGAAGCCGGGGCCGATGATGCCATGGCATGCGAGAAATGAACGCTCTATTCTGATAAATCCGGTGCAAATGAAATGAGCACCGGGTGCCTCGCGCCGCTGCAGCGGCCACCGCCGCGCATCAGCCATAACGTGTCTGTGCCTCGTCCAGCACCTCGTCGATCAGCGCCAGCAGCTCGCTCACGCTGACCGGCTTGGTCAGGTAGCGCAGCGCGCCGGCCTCCATCGCCGACTGGACCTGCGAGGCCAGTGCGTCCGCGGACACCACGATCACCGGGATGTCGGCGGTGCGCGGGTCGTTCTTCAGGTAGCGCAGCAACTCGAGGCCGCCGATGTCGGGCAGGTGCATGTCCAGCAGCACGATGTCGGGGCGCCGCGCGTGGATCGCCGCCAGCCCGTCGAGCCCGGTGATCGACACCTCCATCTGCACCTGCGGGCGTTGCGCCAGCACGCCACGCATCACCTCGATGTTGGTTTCGTTGTCCTCGACGTAGTGCACCAGCCGGCGGTGGTACTCGGCCGGGCCGGTGACGGTCGGGTCGAGCGGCGAGCGCACCGTCAGGCTCTCGGCCACGCCCGGCAGCGACAGGATGAACGAGGAGCCCTGGCCGTCGGTGCTGCGCGCGCGCAGCGTGCCGCCCATCAGCTCGGCCAGGCGCTGGCTGACGACCAGCCCGATGCCGGTGCCTTCGGTGCCCGAGCGCTCGCGGCCGAGCCGGTTGAACGGCTGGAACAGCTCGCTCATCTGCGCCGGCGTCATGCCCAGGCCGGTGTCGGTGACCGAGATCTCGACCGCATCGTCGACCAGCCGGCTCGCGACCTGCACCCGCCCGTTGTCGACGTTGTACTTGACGGCGTTGCTCAGCAGGTTGGTCAGGATCTGCTTGACGCGGGTGGCGTCGCCGCGCACGCGCGTCGCGCCGGGCGCGAGTTCGGTGCCGATGCGGATGCCCCGCTGGGTGGCGGCGCCTTCGACCAACGCCGTCGTTGCGGCGACCAGCTCCACCAGCTCCAGCGTCTCGACCGTCAGCCGCAGGTTGCCCGACTCGATGCGCGACAGGTCGAGCACGTCGTTGATCATCTCCAGCAGGTGCCAGCCGGCCTGCTGGATCTGGCCGACCCAGGGCCGCTGCGAATCGGCCAGCGGGAAGCGGCGGTCGAGTTCGAGCAACTGCGCGAAGCCGAGCATCGCGTTCAGCGGCGTGCGCAGCTCGTGGCTCATGCGCGACAGGAACTCGCTCTTCGCGCGGTTCGAGGCCTCGGCCGCCTCGCGCGCGCGCTCCGCCTCGGCCAGGCGCAGATGCTCGGTGATGTCCTCCACGGCGGCGACGATGCGCCGCGGCTCGCCGTCCTCGTCGCGCAGCAGCGACACGGTGGCCTGCACCCACAGGATGCGCCCGGAGCGCTCGATGTAGCGCTTGTGGCGGCGGTACATCGGGGTCTCGCCGCGCAGCAGCTGCAGCGTCAGCTCGCGGTCGTAGGCGACGTCTTCCGGGTGCGTGAAGTCGCTGGAGCGCATCGACAGCACTTCTTCCTCCGTGTGGCCGACGAGCTGGCAGAAGCGCGGGTTGACGTTCTTCACGTAGCCGCGCAGGTCGGTGTAGCAGACGCCGATCGGCACGTGGTTGAAGATGTTGCGGAAGCGCTGTTCACTCTCGCGCATCGCCGCCTGGGCCTGTTCGCGCTCGCGCACTTGCTCGGTCAGCGCGGCGGTGCGCTCGCGCACGGCCGCCTCGATGCGCCGGGTGCGCCCGGTCACCAGCAGCAGCAGCGCAGTCAGCACCGCGGCGGCGAGCAGGCCGGACACCGACAGCAGCCACCAGTCGCGCCCGCGCAGGCCGTCCAGCGCGTCACCGCTCGGGTAGACGTGCAACTCCCACGGCCGGCCGGCGAACGGCAGCGGCTGCGCGTGCAGCAGCATCGGCGCCTGCTCCTCGCAGCCCGCCGGGCCGGCGACGCGCCGGCGCACCGCGGTCGCGTCGTTGTCGATCACGCAGATGTTGAGCTGGCGCGGCAGGCCCGCGCGCACGCCGCGCAGCACGTCGTCGACATTCAGCGTCACGAACACCGCGCCGCGCCAGGCGGCCAGGCGGTCGCGCACGTTCGACGGGTTTCCGGCATACAGCGCGTGGTAGACGAGCACGCCGCCCGGTTCGCCGCCGGTCGCATTGCGCTCCAGCGGCACGCTGCGCGTGGCGTAGGGCTGGTCGCTGCGCGCGCTTGCCTCCAGCGCGGCGCGGTCGGCGTCGATCGACATCACGTTCAAGCCCAGCTCGGTGCCGGCGCGGCCTGCGGGTTCGACGTCGCGCACGACCATCAGGTCGCCCTCGCCGGGCGCGCCGCCGTCGCTGCGCCCGGCGGGCGAACCGCCGCCGGCGTCGTAGACGCGGTAGTCGGCCAGCCCGGCGCCGCGGCGGCGCGCCTCGTGGTCGGCCAGCTCCGCGCGCGGCACGCGCTCGACATAGCCGAGCGCGCGCGGCGGGTTGGCCGCCGTCAGCCAGGAGCGCGTGGCGCGTCGCATTTCGTCGCTGGTGACGTCGTCCGAGCCGAGGAAGGTGTCGCGCAGCGCCTCCAGCGCGTGCAGCGAGGTGGCGAGCTGCAGCGACAGCGTCGACGCGGCCGCCAGCGCATCGCGCTCGAAGCTGCCGCGCAGGCGCTCCTCGTCCCAGCGCACGATCAGCATGATCATCGCGGCCAGCAGCGCGCAGACGGTGGTCAGCGTGAGCCCGACGGTCAGGCGCCGCGCCGCCCATTCCTCGCGCGGGCGGCCGATCAGCGTCAGCGCGATCGGCGTGGTGATCAGCGTGCCCAGCGAGTCGCCGACCCACCAGGTGAGCCAGTGGAAGGGCAGCCGGTCCGGCGCCAACTCGCCCGACAGGCCGAGCGTCACGGTCGACGCACTGGCGCTGACGATGCAGGCGGCGAACGCGCCGAGGCCGAAGAAGGCGGCGATGTCGCGCGGCTCCGAGAGCGTGAGCGGCTGGCCGACGAAACGCCGCACGAGCTGGCTGCCGAACCAGGCCTGCAGCGTCGCGCCGGCGCTGATCGCCACCGGCACGGCGAGCGCGTCCCAGGCGAGGCCGCGATCCAGCCCGGCGGCGATCTGGACGGCCAGCGCGCCGACCATCACGCCGGGCAGCGCCCGCAGGCCGTGCACGAGCACGCAGGCGAGAGCGATGCCGGCCGCCGGGAACAGCGGCGACGCGAACCCGGGCGGAATGGCGATCAGCAGCGCCAGCAGACCGAACGCCGCGTAGGCGACGGCGGTGGCGACGCCGACACCGACCCAGGGCGCGATCTGCCGCGTATCAGCTCGGGTATTCACGGTTGACCCGCGTTCGGAGGCATTCGGCGGCGTCAGGCAACTCGTTGGCGACCAGCGGACCACGAAGAGGGCGAAGGCGGCGGAGCCTAGCACCCGAGCCGGGCATCGGGCACCTGCAAGAGCTTGCAGCTAGACGCCGGCCGCCGCGCGGCCCAGCGGGACGTCGGGACGGCGGTGGCCGCCGTCAGACGTTGAACAGGAAGTTCATCACGTCGCCGTCGCGCACGACGTATTCCTTGCCTTCGGCGCGCATCTTCCCGGCGTCTTTCGCGCCCTGTTCGCCCTTGAAGGCGATGAAGTCGTCGTAGGCGATGGTCTGGGCGCGGATGAAGCCGCGCTCGAAATCGGTGTGGATGACGCCGGCGGCCTGCGGCGCAGTGTCGCCGACGTGGATCGTCCAGGCGCGCACCTCCTTCACGCCGGCGGTGAAGTAGGTCTGCAGCCCGAGCAGCTTGAACGCGGCGCGGATCAGCCGGTTCAGCCCGGGCTCGGTCTGGCCCATCTCCTGCAGGAACATCAGCCGGTCGGCCTCGTCCATGTCGGCCAGTTCAGCCTCGGTCTTGGCGCAGATCGCGACCACCGGCGCGCCCTGCAGGGCGGCGTACTCGCGCAGCCGGTCCAGGTACGGGTTGTTCTCGAAGCCGGATTCGTCGACGTTGCCGACGAACATCGCCGGCTTGGCGGTGATCAGGCACAGCGGCTTCAGCACCGCCTGCTCCTCCTTGCTGAACTCGATGCTGCGCACCGGGCGCGCCTCGTTCAGCGCCGCCTGGCAGCGCTGCAGCACCGCCACCAGGCGCTGCGCCTCCTTGTCGTTGCCCGCCTTGGCGACCTTGACGTAGCGCGCCAGGCCCTTGTCGACGGTGGCCAGGTCGGCCAGGCAGAGTTCGGTCTGGATCACCTCGATGTCGGCGATCGGGTCGACGCGGCCGGCCACGTGCACCACATTCTCGTCGTCGAAGCAGCGCACGACGTTGACGATCGCGTCGGTCTCGCGGATGTGCGCCAGGAACTGGTTGCCCAGGCCTTCGCCCTTGGACGCGCCGGCGACGAGCCCGGCGATGTCGACGAACTCGACGATCGCCGGCACCACGCGCTCGGGCTGGACGATCTTCGCCAGCGCCGCCAGCCGCGGGTCCGGCAGCTCGACCACGCCGACGTTCGGCTCGATCGTGCAGAACGGGTAGTTCTCCGCCGCGATGCCGGCCTTGGTCAACGCGTTGAAGAGGGTGGACTTGCCGACGTTCGGCAGCCCGACGATGCCGCACTGGAGGCTCATGACTGCGATACCCGCACGTCGAAGCGCGCGCTTCGGGGCCGCAGCAAGGTGCAGGTCGGATGCAGGGGCAGTGTCATGGTGTGGCTTTCGGCGGATCCCGGGCGGGAAAGCGCGGATTCTAGGAGCCCGGCCTACACTCGCCGGCCTCGCCCCACGGAGCCCGGACATGGCCGAACTGCAGTTCCTTCCGCCGCACGCCAAGGATCTCGGCGGCGGATTCTTCGTCCGCCGCGTGTTGCCGTCGGCGCAGCGCCAGGCGGTCGGGCCGTTCCTGTTCTTCGACCACTTCGGCCCGGTCACCGCCGGCCCGCAGGACCAGCACGACGTGCGTCCGCATCCGCACATCGGGCTGTCGACCGTCACCTACCTGTTCGAGGGCGCGATGGTTCACCGCGACTCGACCGGCGTGGTGCAGCGCATCGAGCCGGGCGCGATCAACTGGATGACCGCCGGCCGCGGCATCGTCCACTCCGAGCGCACTCCCGAGGACCTGCGCTCGGTCGAGCGCCGCAGCCACGGCCTGCAGCTCTGGACCGCGGTGCCCGCGGAGCGCGAGGACGACGAGCCGCGCTTCGACCACACGCCCGCGTCCGCGATCCCGGTGGTCGATCTCCCGGGCGCGCGGCTGCGCGTGCTGGTCGGGCGCGCCTGGGGCGTCGAATCGCCGGTGCGCACGCTCTCGCCGACGCTGTACGTCGACCTCGCGCTCGACCCCGGCGCGACGCTCGAACTGCCCGACGCCGCCGAGGAGCGCGCGCTGTACGGCGTGGACCAGGGCTTCGAGCTCGACGGCACGCCGGTGGAGCCGTTCACGATGGCGGTGCTGCCGGCAGGCAGCACGCCGACGCTGGCGGCCCCGGGCGGCGCGCGCATCGCGATGATCGGCGGCGCGCCGCTCGGCCACCGGCACATGCTGTGGAACTTCGTGTCCAGCAGCCGGGAGCGCATCGAGCAGGCGCAGGACGAGTGGGAGGCCTTCGACGGCTCCGCCGGCGGCCCCGGCGTCTCCGGTCACTTCGTGCAGGTGCCGGGCGAAACCGAGTTCATCCCGCTGCCGCCGCGCCGCCGTTGAGCGGCCGGGGCGCGAGCGCTCAGTCGAAGCGGTAGCTCCCGCGCCCTTCCATCCCGAGGCGCAGTTCGCAATCGATGCCCTCGAGCACGATCGCGTTCATGCCGAACGTCAGGCCGCCGTCCACGCGCGCGTCCGCGCGGTAGCCAGCCAGCGTGTCCAGCACCGCATGGCCGGTCTCGCCGGTCGCGGGGTCGACGTCCGGGATGGTGCAGCGCGTGCACGGCTTGACCAGCTTCAGCCGCACCGGCCCGTCGGGCGTGTCGAAGCGGATCTCGTCGAGATGGTCCTCGCCGTGCGCGTCCAGGCCGTCGAGCACGAGGTTGGGCCGGAAGCGCGAGATGCCGACCGCCGGCACGCCCGCCGCCGCCAGGCGCCGGTTCAGCTCGGCCAGGCTCGCGGTCGACGCGATCAGCAGCGGGAAACCGTCGGCGAACGCGGCCTCGGCCTCGAGCGGGCCGGTCCAGCGCCGGTCGGCCAGCCGGCGCTGCTCGGGGTCGAAGCGCACCAGCCGCAGCGGGCGGCCGAGGAAGTCGCTGAACCACTGGCCGGCGACGCGGCCCATGTCGTAGGCGGCGACCTCGTCGTTCCAGACGGTGGCGCGGCAGGCGGCGTCGACGGTCTGCAGGCCGACGTACAGCGCCAGCATGCCCGGCGCGCGCAGCACCAGGTCGGCGCCCTTGAGCGTCGGCCGGATCAGCGCCATCCGCGGCAGTTCGCGCTGCGAGACGAAGCGCCCGGCCGGATCGACCACCATCCACTGGCGGTCCAGCTCCAGGCCGGTCTCGACCAGCAATGCCGCGTCGGAATCCAGCCCGCCGCAGCTCTTGACGGGGTAGACGCCGAGTCCGGCGATGCGCAGGGGGGCGGTGTCGTCGTCGGCGTCGGTGATCACGGTGGGGCCTTCCGGGCTTCGAGGGGCGGTGTTCCGCACGGGTGACCGTTGTATCGCAAGTGGGTTGGCGGTCCGTCGCGGTGTTTCGCGGCTGTTCGCGCCGGGCCGCTTCGCGTGGGATTCACCGGGCGCACCGAACGCACCCGACGTGCGGATCGTGGCGGCCGCCGAGCGGCTCGGCGGCCACGGGGGTGGCCTCCTACAATCTTTCGCAATGGAAACCTTCGACCTGCTGGTGCGCGGGGCCGGCATCGTCGGCCGCAGCCTGGCGCTGTCAGCGTCGCGGCTCGGCTTGCGCGTCGGATTGCAACCGGGCCCGTCCCCGGCGCCCGCCGGAGACGACATCCGCGCCTATGCGCTGAACGCGGCCTCGGTGTCGCTGCTGCGCCGCCTGAAGGTCTGGGACGCGCTTCCGCCGCACGCGGCCACCCCGGTGCACGACATGCACATCGAAGGCGACCGTGCCGGCGCCGCGCTGCACTTCTCCGCCTGGGAACAGCGTGTGTCCGAACTGGCCTGGATCGTCGACGCCGGCCTGCTGGAACACGAACTCGCGACCGCGGTGAAGTTCGCGCCCCACGTCAGCCTGGCCGCCGACGATGCGCAGGCGCCGCTGACCGCGCTTTGCGAGGGCCGCGACTCGGCCAGCCGCGCGGCGCTGGGCGTCGCGATGAACGACGCGCCCTACGGCCACCGCGCGATCGCCGCCCGACTGACGGCCAGCGAGGACCACCGCAACACCGCCCGCCAGTGGTTCCGCTCGCCCGACGTGCTGGCGCTGCTGCCATTCGAGACCGCCGGCGCCGAATGGCCGCACCGCGCCTACGGCCTAGTCTGGTCGCTGCCCGACGCCCAGGCCGACGCACTGATGGCGCTCGACGATGCCGGATTCGAGGCCGCGCTGGCCGATGCCACCGGCGGCGCCGCCGGCACGCTGCGGCTGAGCTCGGTGCGGCGCGCGTGGCCGCTGCGCCTCGCCCGCGCCGAAGCCTGGTGCGGCCCCGGCTGGGTGCTGCTCGGCGACGCCGCGCACGTCGTGCACCCGCTGGCCGGGCAGGGCCTGAATCTCGGCCTGGCGGACGTGGCCGCGCTCGAAACCGTGATCGCCGCCCGCGAACCCTGGCGCCCGCTCGGCGACGAGCGGCTGCTGCGCCGCTATGTCCGCGCCCGGCTGGAGCCGACCTGGGCGATGGGGCAGGTGACCGACGGGCTGCTGCACCTGTTCGCCCGCGAGCAACCGGCGCTGCGGGAACTTCGCAACGCCGGGCTCACTCTGGTCAATCGTCTGAAGCCCGTCAAACGCTGGCTCGCCGCGCGCGCGCTGGAATCCTGAGAGGTCCATTCCATGGCTGCCGCCCCTTCACGCCGAACCCTCCGCGCGCTCGCCGCGCTGACCGCCGCCGCGCTGTGCCTGCCGGCGCTGGCCGACGAGGCGGCGATCCGCAAGGCGCTCGCCGAGCGCCTGCCCGACGTGCCGAAGGTCGACGAGGTGACCAAGTCGCCGATCCCCGGCCTGTACGAGGTCCGCATCGGCACCGACATCTACTACTCCGACGAGCAGGGCAACTACTTCATCGAAGGCCAGATGATCGACACCAAGACGCACGTCAACCTGACGCAGGCGCGGGTCGACAAGCTGACGGCGATCGACTTCGCCGCGCTGCCGCTGAAGGACGCGATCGTCTGGAAGCAGGGCAGCGGCGCCCGCAAGATCGCGGTCTTCGCCGACCCGAACTGCGGCTACTGCAAGCGCTTCGAGCGTGACCTGCAGAAGGTGAAGGACGTCACCGTCTACACCTTCCTGTTCCCGATCCTCGGCGGCGATTCGCCCGACAAGGCGCGTGACATCTGGTGCTCGAAAGACAACACCAAGGTCTGGCGCGACTGGATGCTCGACGGCGCGCAGCCGGTGCGCACGATGGGCGGCTGCGATTCCACCGCGCTGCAGCGCAACGTCGCGCTCGGCCGCAAGCACAAGGTCACCGGCACGCCGGCGCTGGTGTTCGAGGACGGCAAGCGCGTTCCCGGCGCGCTCACGCCCGAACAGATCGAGAAGCAGCTCGCCACCGCCGGCCGCAAGACCGGCTGATCCCCGGCGGCGGCGGCCGGCGCGCGCCGCCGCCGCCCTCCGGGCGGCGCGGCCGGCGGCCCGGGGATCGGCGCGCCGGGCGCCCGTGCGGGGCGCGATGCCGCCGACCGCATGATCACCTACCGAATCGACCTCGCCGACCCGCATGCGCACCAGTACCGGGTCACGCTGACCATTCCCCGGCCGGCGCCGCGGCAGCGGCTGTCGCTGCCGGTGTGGATCCCCGGCAGCTACCTGGTGCGCGAGTTCGCGCGCCACCTGTCGGGCGTGCAGGCACGCCAGGGCCGCGAGGTGCTGCCGGTGACGCAGCTCGACAAGGCAGGCTGGCAGGTCGACACCGCCGGGCGCGGTGCGCTGGTCGTCAGCTACCTCGTCTACGCGTTCGACAGCTCGGTGCGCGCCGCCTGGCTGGATGCGCGCCGCGCCTTCTTCAACGGCACCAGCCTGTGCCTGCGCGTCGAGGGCCGCGAGGCCGAGCCGCATGCGATCGAGATCGGCACGCTGCCGCGCGGCTGGCAGGTGGCCACCGCGATGCGCGCGGCGAGCGTCGACCCGCAGGGCCGCGGCCGCTACGAGGCGGCCGGCTACGACGAACTGGTCGATCACCCGTTCGAGCTGGGGCGCTTCTGGCGCGGGCACTTCCAGGCGCAGGGCGTGGCGCACGAGTTCGTCGTGGCCGGTGCGCTGCCCGATTTCGACGGCGACCGCCTGCTCGACGACGCGCGCCGCATCTGCGAGGCGGAGATCGGTTTCTGGCACGGCAGCGAACGCCCGCCCTTCGACCGCTACGTGTTCCTGCTCAACGCCGTCGACGAGGGCTACGGCGGGCTGGAGCACCGCGCCAGCACCGCGCTGATCGCATCGCGGCGCGAGCTGCCGCAGCGCGGCCGCGGCGAGCTGAGCGACGGCTACGTCACGCTGCTCGGGCTGATCAGCCACGAGTATTTCCACACCTGGAACGTCAAGCGGATGAAGCCGCGCGATTTCGCGCCCTACGACTACACGCGCGAGAACTACACCGAGCTGCTGTGGTTCTTCGAGGGCTTCACCTCGTACTACGACGACCTGCTGCTGCTGCGCGCCGGGCTGATCGACGAGGCGCGCTACCTGCGCCTGCTCGGCAAGACCGCCAGCGGCGTGCTGGGGCTGCCCGGGCGGCACGTGCAGAGCGTCGCGCAGGCCAGCTTCGACGCCTGGGTCAAGTACTACCGCACCGACGAGAACACGCCCAACGCGACGATCAGCTACTACACCAAGGGCTCGCTGATCGCGCTGGCGCTCGACCTGACGCTGCGCAGCGGCAAGTCGTCGCTCGACGCGGTGATGCGCGCGCTGTGGGCGGCGAGCGACGGTGGGCCGATCGACGAGGCCGACATCGCCCGCGCGCTGCATGACGCCGCCGGCCGCCCGATGCTCGACGAGCTGCAGGCCTGGGTGCACGGCACCGGCGACCTGCCGCTCGCGCCGCTGCTCGAGCGCGTCGGCGTGACGTGGCAGGCGCAGCCGGCGACGGTCGCGCAGCGGCTGGGCCTGCGCGTCGCCGAGAGCGCGCTGACCGGCGTCAAGGCGACGCAGGTGCTGCGCGGCGGCGCGGCCGAGCGTGCCGGGCTGGCGGCGGGCGACGAGCTGATCGCGCTCGACGGCTGGCGCCTGCGCCGCCTCGACGACGCGATCCGCCTGGCGCGCCCCGGCGGGCGCAGCGAGCTGCTGGTCTCGCGCGACCAGCAGATGCTGACGCTGCCGCTCGACTGGCCCGACGCGGCCGCGACGCCGGGCGCCGTCAACCTGGGCATCGACGCCAAGGCCTCGCGCTCGGTCGCGGCGCTGCGCAAATCATGGCTGGGCGGCTGAAATCGTCGGCGCGGGCGCGGGCGCAGGCGCAGGCGCAGGCGCAGGCGCAGGCGCAGGCGACGGTGCCGGGGCCGACGGCGCGGCGCGCGCGCCCCGGGCGATGAACCTGTCGCGCCGCATCGCGCTGCCCTTGCTGGCGGTCGCGGTGGCCATCGTGCACGGCTGCGTCACCGGCGAGGTGGCTGACCGCATGGCCGACATCGGGCGCGACGCGGCGATGCCGCCGCGCATGGAAGTCGCGTTCGTGCGCGAGATGGAGCTGCAGGCGCCACCGGCGCTGCCGCCGGTGGCTGCCCCGGCGCCGCCGCCCACGCCGCGCGCCCGCCGCGTCGCGAAGGCCGCGCGGCCGGCCGCCTCGGCGGCGTCGGCCGCCGCCAGCGCGGCGGAGGCCCAGGCGGCGGCGGACGCCGCATCGGAAGCGATCGCCGCGGACGCCGCGGCCTCGGCGGCCGACACCGCCGCCGCCGATGCCGCCGTGGGCTGCTGCCGCCGCCAGCGCCACCGCCGCGGCCTGCCGTGGCGCAGGCGGCGCCGGCTTCCGCACCCGCCTCCGCGGCCGCCGCGGCGGTGGCCAGCGCCCAGCCCGCCGCCACGGCCGCCAGTGCGTCGGCCTTTTCCTGGCCGGATTCGACGCGCATCAGCTACCTGCTGACCGGCAACTACCGCGGCGAGGTGCGCGGCGACGCGCAGGTCGAATGGGTGCGTGTCGGCGAGCGCTACCAGGTGCACCTGGACGTCACCGTCGGCCCCGGCTTCGCGCCGCTGCTGTACCGCCGCATGACGAGCGAGGGCCGGCTCGGGCCCGACGGGCTGGTGCCGGAGCGCTTCGACCAGGAGAGCAAGGTCGCCTTCCGCGCGCGCACGCGCCAGACCATCCAGCTCGGCGCCGACGCGGTGCAACTGCCCGACGGCAGCCGCCACGACCGCCCGGCCGGGCTGCAGGACACCGCCAGCCAGTTCGTGCAGCTCACCTACCTGTTCACGCTGCGCCCGCAACTGCTCGCGGCCGGCAGCGCGATCGACATCCCGCTCGCGCTGCCGCGCAGCGTCGACCTGTGGACCTACGACGTGGTCGAGGGCACCCGGCTCGACACGCCGATCGGCTCGATCGACGCGTTCCACCTGAAGCCGCGGCGCAAGGAGCGGCCGGGTTCGCCGCTGACCGTCGAGGTGTGGTTCGCGCCCAGCCTGCGCTACCTGCCGGTGCGCATCCGCATCGAGCAGGAGCCCGGCACCTTCCTCGACCTGATGCTCGAACGCCGGCCGCAGCTTGCCGCGCCCTGACGGCCGCGTCGCCGCGACTCCTCATCCGACATCGAATCCGACACCGTTCGCGACACCCCGCGAAACATCCGCAACCGCTGACCCCAACCAGGAGCCGACATGACAGCGACCTACGACAACCTCCTCACCGACCTGCGCGGCGACGGCGAACGCCGCACCGCCCTGATCACGCTGCACCGGCCGAAGCAGCTCAATGCGCTGAACGATGCGCTGATGGACGACCTGGGCGCCGCGCTGCGGGCCTTCGACGCCGACGACGGCATCGGCTGCATCGTGATCACCGGCAGCGAGAAGGCCTTCGCCGCCGGCGCCGACATCTCGGCGATGGCGAAGCTGGGCTTCCCGGACGTTTACAAGAGCGACTTCATCACCCGCAACTGGGAGTCGATGCGCCTGGTGCGCAAGCCGGTGATCGCCGCGGTGGCGGGCTTCGCGCTCGGCGGCGGCTGCGAGCTGGCGATGCTGTGCGACTTCATCATCGCCGCCGACAGCGCGAAGTTCGGCCAGCCCGAGATCAAGATCGGCATCATCCCCGGCGCCGGCGGCACGCAGCGGCTGCCGCGCGCGGTCGGCAAGGCGAAGGCGATGGACATGGTGCTGACCGGCCGCATGATGGACGCAGCCGAGGCCGAGCGCGCCGGGCTGGTGTCGCGCGTGGTGCCGGCGGCCGAGCTGATCGACGTGGCGCTGGCCGCGGCGCAGACGATCTGCGAGATGGGCGGGCCGAGCGTGATGATGGCCAAGGAGAGCGTGAACCGCGCCTTCGAAGGCCCGCTCGCCGACGGCGTGGCCTACGAGCGCCGCCTGTTCCACTCGCTGTTCGCCACCGAGGACCAGAAGGAGGGCATGGACGCCTTCCTGGCCAAGCGCCGGCCGGCGTTCAAGCACCGCTGACCGGGGGTGGTGCCACGCCCGCGGGCGTGGCGCGTTCTCAGCCTTCCGTGCGCAGCGACGGGAACAGGATCACGTCGCGGATGCTCGGGCTGTCGGTGATCAGCATGATCAGCCGGTCGATCCCGATGCCGCAGCCGCCGGCCGGCGGCATGCCGTACTCGAGCGCGCGGATGAAGTCGGCGTCGTAGTACATCGCCTCCTCGTCGCCGGCTTCCTTGTTGGCGGCCTGCGACTGGAAGCGCGCCGCCTGGTCCTCGGCATCGTTCAGCTCCGAGAAACCGTTGGCGACCTCGCGGCCGGTGATGAACAGCTCGAAGCGCTCGGTGATCGCCGGGTCGGCGTCGGAGGCGCGGGCCAGCGGCGACACCTCCACCGGGTAGTCGATGATGAAAGTCGGGTCCCAGAGCCTGGCCTCGACCGCGGCCTCGAACAGGCCGAACTGCAGCTCGGCGAGCGTCCAGTGCGCCGGCGGCTCCTCGCCGAGCGAGCGCAGCTTGTCGTGGATCACGCGTGCGTCGACCGCCTGCTCGACCGTCAACCCGGCGTGCTCGACCAGCGATTCGCGCACCGACAGCCGCGTGAACGGCCGGTCCAGGTCGACCGGGCGGCCGGCGTAGGTCAGCGTGGCCGAGCCGGTGGCCTGGCGCGCCGCGTGGCGCAGCACCTGCTCGGTGAAGTCCATCACGTCGTGGTGGTCCCAGTACGCCGCGTAGAACTCCATCATCGTGAATTCCGGGTTGTGCCGGACCGAGATGCCTTCGTTGCGGAAGTTGCGGTTGATCTCGAACACGCGCTCGAAGCCGCCGACGAGCAGCCGCTTCAGGTACAGCTCGGGCGCGATGCGCAGGAACATGTCCTGGTTGAGCGCGTTGTGGTGGGTGACGAAGGGCTTGGCGTTCGCGCCGCCGGGGATCGGGTGCAGCATCGGCGTCTCGACCTCGAGGAAGCCGTGCTCGACCATGAAGTGGCGGATCGAGCTCACGGCCTTGCTGCGCGCGACGAAGCGCAGCCGCGCCTCCTCGTCGGTGATCAGGTCGACATAGCGCTGGCGGTACTTCTGCTCCTGGTCGCTCATGCCGTGGAACTTGTCCGGCAGCGGGCGCAGGCTCTTGGTCAGCAGGCGCAGCGTGGTCACGCGCACCGACAGCTCGCCGGTCTTGGTCTTGAACAGCACGCCCTCGGCGCCGAGGATGTCGCCCAGGTCGCCGTGCTTGAACGATTCGTAGACGGCCTCGCCCAACGCGTCGCGCGTGACGAAGAGCTGGATGCGGCCGGAGCTGTCCTGCAGCGTGCCGAAGCTGGCCTTGCCCATCACCCGCCGCAGCATCAGCCGGCCGGCGACCGCGACGTGGATGGCCAGCGGCTCGAGTTCGGCGTTCTCCTGGGCGCCGTGGCGGCGCGCCAGCTCGGCCGCGCGGTGCGTCGGCTTGAAGTCGTTCGGGAACGCCACGCCCTGCTTGCGGATGGCGGCCAGCTTCTCGCGGCGTTCGGCGATCAGCGGGTTGTCGTCGTGAGCGGCGTCGTGGGTGGGCGCGGTGTCCATGGGCGGTCGGTGTCGGTTCCAGCGAGCCGGCGATTGTAGGTGGCGACACTTAGAATCCGCGGTTTGCCCGCGGCGCCCGTCCACGGGCCGCGACCGCCGTCTTGAAGACCTCCCGCCTCCGAACCGACACGCTCTGGTACGGCGCCGCCGTGATGACGGAGCGCCTGCTCGGGCTGCTGCTGTTGCCGCTGCTGACGCGCCGGCTGACGACCGAGGAGTACGGCGTCTGGGCGCAGTCCGCGGTGGTGTCGAGCGTGCTGATGCCGCTGGTGGTGTTCTGCCTGCCGGCGGCCATCGTCAAGTTCTTCTCGACCGGCGTCGGCGATGCCGAACGCCGCCGCTGGATGCGCCGCACGCTGCTGCTGGCGCTGACGCTGTTCGGCGTGCTCGGGCTCGCCGCCTGGCTGGCGCGCGACGTCGCGGCCACGCTCGCCTACGGCCGCGCCGACCTGCGCGGCTACGTCGGCGTGCTGGCGATCCTGCTGGCCACCGATGCGATCTTCGACCTGCTGATGGCCTACCTGCGCGCCGGCTTCCGCATGCGCACGATCGCCGCGCTGCTGGTGTCGCGCGGCGGGCTGCGCTTCGGCTTCATGCTGCTGGCGATCGGCTCCGACGGCGTGCTGAAGCTGCCCTTCGAGCAGGCCTTCACCGCGCTGGCGCTGCTGCAGCTCGCGGTCGTCGCCACCGCGTTCGGGCTCGAATGGCGGCGCGGCTCGGCGCCGGGTTCCACCGAGCCGGCCGCCACCGCGGCGGCACCCCCGGCGGTGACCTGGCCGGCGCTGCTGCATTTCTCGGCGCCGCTGGTGCTGACCTCGGTGCTGACCTCGGTCAACGGCTTCACCGACCGCTTCGTGCTGACGCACGAGCTCGGCTTGCACGCGCTGGCGGTGTATGCGGCGGTGGCGTCGCTGGTGTCGGTGGCGAACGTCGCGTACACGGTGCTGGGCTTCACGCTGTTCCCGGTGCTGTCGCGGCTGTGGAGCGCGGGCGACCGGCCGCTCGCCGCGCGCCTGGCTGGCGACGTGGTCACGGTGTTCCTGTTCATGGCGGTGCCGTTCGCGCTCTGGCTCGCCTGCGTCGCCGGCACGCTGCTGCCGCTGCTGGCCACGCGCGCCTACCAGGTGCCGGGCAGCGTGGTGCTGCTGCTCGGCGTCGCCGCGATCGGCTTCGGCCTGTACCAGATCGTGCTGTACCTGCTGCTGCTGGCCGGCAAGGGGCTGCGCGCGGCCTGGCTGATGCTGCTGGCGGCGCTGCTGAACGCCGGCATGAACCTGTGGCTGGTGCCGCGCTTCGGGCTGCAAGGCGCGGCCGGGGCGGCGGCGCTGTCCAACGGGCTGCTGGCGGTGGCGGCCCAGGCGCTGGCGCGGCGCCACGCGCAGGCGCGCTTCCCGTGGGCCGGCGCGCTGCGGATCGCCGCATCGGCGCTGGCGGCGTCGGTGCTGCTGGCTGCCTGCGAGTGGCTGTGGCCGGGCTCGTGGACGGGGCTGGCGATCGGTGTCGCGCTGGCGCTGCTGGCCTACCTGGGCGCCGACTGGTTCGGCCGCGGCTCGGTGGTCAAGCTGGTGATCGACCCGACCGTCGGAGGCACGCGATGAAGGAATCGCCACCGCGCCCGATGCCCGACGAGCACTTCGTGCGCCAGTTCGAACTCGACCGCGCCGACTACCTCGGCCACCTCGATTTCTACACCTGGACCCGCCACTACCACCTGTTCAAGGACATCGCCGCCAGCGTGCGCGGCGACCTGTTCGAGGTGGGCACCGGCGACGGCGTGCTCAAGCGCTGCGTGCTGCCCTTCGTGCGCAGCTACACGGTGATGGACATCAACCCCAAGCTCGAACCGGACGTGCTGGGCGACCTGTCGGTGCGGCAGGACCTGCTGCTCGACCGCTTCGAGGCCGCCGTCGCCGCCGAGGTGCTGGAGCACCTGCCGTTCGAGCGCTTCTCGACCTGCATCGGCCACCTGGCGTCGTACCTGCACCCGGGCGGCCGGCTGTTCCTGACGCTGCCGCACCGCAAAGCCCACCTGCTGCTGGTCACGCCGCGCCAGCGGGTGTCGACCTGGCGCTTCCCGATCGGGCTGACCAGCCTGAGCGAAGCCTGGAACCGCTTCGTGCGCCGCCGCATCTGGATCGACCCGCACCACTGCTGGGAGATCGGCGACGGCCACGTCACGCGCGCGATGGTCGAATCGGCGCTGCAGGGGGCCGGTTTCGCGATCGAGCGCCGGCGCGAGCTGCCCTACTGCGACTACTGGGTGCTGCGCAAGTCCGGCGGCGCGACGGCCGGCGGGCGTCCGGCCAGCGGCGCGGCGTCGGCCGGGGCCGCGGCGCGCCGATGAAGATCCTGCAGGTCGCCTACCACTACCCCCCGATGGGCGGCGCCGGCGTGCAGCGGGCGCTGAAGTTCAGCAAGTACCTGCCGGAGTTCGGCGTGCAGCCGGTGGTGCTGGCGGCTCGGGACCCCGGCTACGTGGCCGACCCGACGCTGGCCGCCGAGATCCCGCCGGGCGTCGCGGTGCACCGGGTGGCGCACCAACCGCTGCTGCAGCGCGTGCTCGGGTGGCGGCAGCGCTGGCAGCGTTCGCCGTCCGCTTCTCCGGCGTCCGCTTCTCCGGCGTCCGCTTCGCCGGCATCCGCCGCCGGGGCCGGATCGCCCGCTGCCGCCGGATCACCGGCTGCGGCCTCGCCTTGGCGCGGCCGCGCGCGCGACGCGTTGCTCGGTGGCTACGCAGCGCTGCAGTTCCCCGACGACAAGGCGGTCTGGGCCCGCCGCGCCGCGGTCGAGGGCCGGCGGCTGCTGCGCAGCGAATCGATCGACCTGGTGTTCAGCAGCGCGCCGCCGGTGTCGGCCCACGCGCTCGGCGCGCGGCTGGCGCGCGAATCCGGCCTGCCGTGGGTGGCCGACTTCCGTGACCTGTGGACCGACAACCCGGGCTATGCCGCGCCGGCCTGGCGGCAGGCGCTGGACCGCCGGCTCGAATCGGCCTGGCTGCGGCGCGCGGCCGGAATCGTGACGGTGACGCCGTCGTGGCAGCGGCTGCTGGCGCGGCGCGTCGGCGATGCCTGCCCGGTGGTCTGCATCCCGAACGGCTACGACGAGGCCGATTTCGACGGCCTGCCGGCGCTGCCGCGCGACCGCGGCGTGTTCCGGCTCGTCCACACCGGCACCTTCTACGGCCCGCGCGACCCGGCGGCGCTGCTCGACGGCGTCGACCGCTACCTGCAGGCGCCGCCGTCCGGCGCGCCGCCGCTGCGCGTGCGGCTGGTCGGCAACATGGGCTCGCGCTTCGACGCCCGGCTGGCCCGCTTCGACGCCCAGCACCCGGGCGTGATCGAGCGCGTGCCTTACCGGCCGCACCGCGAGGCGCTGGCCGAGCTGATGGCCGCCGACGCGCTGCTGCTGGTGGTCGGCGGCGGCCAGGGGCCGGCGGTGGCCGGCTGGCTGCCGGGCAAGATCTTCGAATACCTGCGCGCCGGCCGGCCGGTGCTGCTGCTCGGCGACGAGCAGGGCGACGCCGCCGACCTGCTGCGCCGCCACGCCCCGGGCGAGGTGGTCGACGGCACGCAGCCGGCGCGCATCGCCGAAGGCCTGCGCGCGATCGTGGCGGCCGGGATGGCAACGGCGGCGGCCCACCCGGCGACCGGCCCGGCGGTCGATCGCGCCGGCGTCGCCGGCTTCGAGCGCCGCGAACTGTCGCGCCAGCTCGCCGACTTCCTGCGGCGATGCGCGGGGGGCGGGCGATGAGCGCCCGCGCACGGCCGCTCCGAAGCGGGCGCTCCGTCCCGCCCGGCGGGACCGGCCGCAGGCCGAGGGTGCCCCGATGAGCGCCCGCGGCAGCTCCCCGGGGCTTCGCCCGGCCGGCCGCGTCGGTGCGCCGCACCTGTGCCTGCTCGGCGATGCCAACAGCGTGCACGTGCGCCGCTGGGCAGCGGAGATGCGCCCGCGCGGCTTCCGCGTCTCGCTGGTCACCGCGCGGCCGGAGCCGATCGACGGCGTCGAGCAGCGCGTGCTGGCGCCGGTGGCGCGCTCGCGCGACTGGCTGTGGCGCGTCGGCGAGGCGCGCCGCCACGTCGCCGCGCTGGCGCCGGACCTCGTGCACGCGCACTACGTGACGTCCTACGGTTACCTGGCCGCGCGCATCGGCCGGCATCCGCTGGTGATGACGGCCTGGGGCTCGGACATCCTGGTCACGCCGCGCGACAGCGCCGCGATGCGCTGGCTGACCGGCTGGACGCTGCGCCGCGCCGACCTCGTCACCGGCGATTCGCTCGACCTGGTGGCCGAGATCGAGCGCTACCGCCCGCGCGGCCGGGTGCGGCAGATCCATTGGGGCGCCGACCTGTCGCGCTTCCAGCCCGGCGACGACGCGGCGAAGACCGGCTTCCAGATCGTCAGCCTGCGCTCGTGGGACGACAACTACCGCATCGACGCGATCGTCGACGCCGTCGCGCTGCTCGCGCGCCGCCTGCCGGGCGCCGGCGTGCACCTGCACCTGCTCGGCGGCGGCCCGGGCGAGGCGGCCTTGCGCGAGCGCGTGCGTGGCCACGGCATCGACACCCTCGTCAGCTTCCACGGGCGCGTCGGCGATGCGGCGATGGTCGCGGCGCTGCGGGCCTCGCGGGTGTCGGTGTCGGTGCCGGCCAGCGACGCGACCTCGGTGTCGGTGCTCGAGAGCATGGCCTGCGGGCTGCCGGTAATCGCCACCGACCTGCCGGCCAACCGCCAGTGGCTGGACGCCGCCGACGGCGTGTTGCTGCCGCAAGCCGGCCGCGAGGCGCTCGCCGCGGCGCTGGCCGACGCGCTGCAGGCACTGGCCGCCGACCCGGCGCGCGCCGCCACGATCGGCCGGCGCAACCTCGAACGCATGCGCCGCGACGGCGCGCGCTCGGTGCAGATGGACGCGATGGCGGCGCTGTACCGCGAGCTGCTCGCCCGCTGACGCGCCGCCGACCCCGCACGCTGACCCCGCGCTCCGACCGCTCGCCGACACCGCTCGCCGACACCGCCCGCCGACACCGCCCGCCGACACCGCCCACCGACACCGCCCACCGACACCGCCCGCCAACCCTGCCCGCCAACCTGCCCGCCCGCCCGCCAACCCCGCCCGCCGCAACCGCCCGCCGACCCACGCCAGACCATGCCGACCGCCAGCATCGTCGTCCCCTGCCGCAACGAGCGGCGCCACATCGAGGCCTTCTGCGCCGCCGCGCTTCGCCAGGCGCTGCCGGCCGGCTGGTCGCTCGAACTGGTGGTGGCCGACGGCGGCAGCGACGACGGCACGCGCGACTGGCTGGACGCCCGCGCCCGCGACGAGCCGCGGCTGCACGTGATCGACAACCCGGGCCGCATCGTCTCGACCGGGCTGAACGCGGCCATCGCGCGCGCCACCGGCTCGGTGCTGGTGCGCATGGACGTGCACACCGACTACGCGCCCGACTACGTCGCCCAATGCCTGGCGACGCTGGCCGCCACCGGCGCCGACAACGTCGGCGGCCCCTGGCACGCCGTGCCCGATGCCGGTGCCGCGCCGATGCAGCGGGCGGTGGCGGCGGCCTTCCAGTCGCGCTGGGTGGCCGGCGGCGCGCGGTCGCGCCAGCTCGGCTACGACGGCCCGGCCGACACCGTCTACCTCGGCTGCTGGCCGCGCCGCACGATCGAGCGCTTCGGCGGCTTCGACGAGACGCTGGTGCGCAACCAGGACGACGAGCACAACCTGCGCATCGTGCGCGGCGGAGGGCGCGTCTGGCAGTCGCCGCGCATCCGCAGCGTCTACCGGCCGCGTGCCGCGCTCGGCCAGGTGTTCCGCCAGTACCTGCAATACGGCTACTGGAAGCCGTTCGTGATGAAGAAGCACGGCCAGCCGGCGTCGCTGCGCCACCTGGTGCCGGCGCTGTTCGTCGCGGCGCTGGCCGGGCTGGCGCTGCTGGCGCTCGTCACCGGCCGCGGGGCGCCGCTGTTCGCGCTGGGCGGGCTGTACGCGCTGGCGGTGGCGGCGATGACGGTCGGCGTGGCGATCGAGGGGCGGCGCGTGAAAGCGGTCGACATTCGGCTGGGGGCGATCACGGAGGCCGCATCGGACGTTCAACCCGGCTCGCCCGCAGGCGCCCGTGGCGGGCCCGGCGCCGACACCGGGGCGGATGTTCGATCCGGCGTCCGTGCCGCCGCCGGCCCGGGCGCCGCCGCGCTGCTGCGTGTGCCGGCGGTGATCGCCGCCTACCACGTCGGCTACGGCATCGGCACGCTGGCCGGCGCGTGGGACGCCTGGCGCCACGGCCGCGGGCGCGAGCGGTTCGCGTCGCTGACGCGCTAGTCGGACCACGATGCCGATGGAACCGATGCGCCCCGACCCTTCCGACTCGGCTTCGAGCGCGGCCTCCAGCGCAGCCGCCAGCGCGGCCGCCGAATCGGCCGCCGAGTCCGCCGAGGCCGACGCAGTCCGCGAGCGCTACGCGCGCCGCGCCGCGGGCGACCCGCGCTACAGCCTGCTCAACCCGGCGGCGCTGTACCCGCTGCAGGAGCGGCAGCGCGCGATGCTGCGGCTGTTCCGGCGGCTGGGCTTCGACGACCTGTCGCGGCTGCGTCTGCTCGAAGTCGGCTGCGGCGACGGCGCGAACCTGCTCGACCTGCTGCGCTTCGGCTTCGACCCGGCCCACCTCGCCGGCGTCGAACTGCTGCCCCAGCGCCATGCCGCGGCGCGCGCGCGGCTGCCGGCGGCGGTCGATCTGCGGCTGGGCGACGCGACGCAGCTCGCCTGGCCGGCCGCCAGCCAGGACATCGTGCTGCAGTCGACCGTGTTCTCGTCGCTGCTCGACGACGCCTTCCAGCAGCGCCTGGCCGACTCGATGTGGCAGGCGCTGCGCCCGGGCGGCGGCGTGCTCTGGTACGACTTCACCGTCGACAACCCACGCAACCGCGACGTGCGCGGCGTGCCGCTGGCGCGCGTCCGGGCGCTGTTCCCGCAGGGCAGAATCGACGCCCGCCGCCTGACGCTGGCGCCGCCGATCGCCCGCCGCGTCGTGCGGCTGCACCCGGCCGCGTACACGCTGTTCAACGCGCTGCCGTGGTGGCGCACGCACCTGCTGTGCTGGATCCAGAAGCCATGACCCGAACCGACCCTCCGGCGCCGCCGCCCGTGCCGCCCGCCTCGCCCGCCCCGTTCCTGCCGTTCGCGCTGCCCGAGATCGGCGACGAGGAGATCGCCGAGGTCGTCGACGCGCTGAAATCCGGCTGGGTCACGACCGGGCCGAAGACGCGCCGCTTCGAGGACGATTTCAGCGCCTTCCTCGGCCGACATCGACCCGGCCACGCTGTGCATCGACGTGGCGGCCGTCGAGGCGGCGATCACGCCGCGCACGAAGGCGGTGATGCCGGTGCACTACGCCGGCCTCGCCGCCGACATGCCGGCGCTGCTGGCGCTGGCGCGCCGCCACGGGCTGAAGGTGGTGGAGGACGCGGCCCACGCGCTGCCGACCACGAGCGGCGGCGCGCTGGTCGGCACGCTGGCGTCCGACGCCACGGTGTTCAGCTTCTACGCCAACAAGACCATCACCACCGGCGAGGGCGGCATGGTCGTCACGCGCGACGCCGAACTGGCGCGGCGCATGAAGGTGATGCGCCTGCACGGCATGAGCCGCGACGCGTTCGACCGCTTCACCGCCACCGTGCCGAGCTGGTACTACGAGATCGTCGCGCCGGGCTTCAAGTACAACCTGACCGACATCGCCGCCGCGCTCGGCATCCACCAGCTGCGCCGGCTGCGCGGCTTCCAGGCGCAGCGCGAGCGCCTGGCCGCGCTCTACGACGAGGCGCTGGCCGGCCTGCCGGTGATCCTGCCGCCGCGCCCGCCGGCCGGCGACGTCCACGCCTGGCACCTGTACGTGCTGCGCCTGGCCGACGGCGCGCCGATCGGCCGCGACGTGCTGATCGAGCGCCTGTACGCCGCCGGCATCGGCTGCAGCGTGCACTACATCCCGCTGCACCTGCAACCGTACTGGCGCGACCGCTACGGACTCGCGGCCGCCGCCTTCCCGCACTCGCAGCACGCCTACGAGCGCATGCTGAGCCTGCCGCTGTACACGCGCATGGGCGAGGCGGACGTGCGGCGCGTGGCCGATGCGGTGCGCGCTGCGCTCGCATCGGGAAACGCCGGGCCGTCCCAGGTTGCCGGGTCCCCCACGGGGGGCGGGCCGGGCGAAGCCCGGACCTGGGGGCGCTCGTAAGCGCCGCCCGCCCGGTCCCGATCCGACGCCGCCGCGCAACGCCCGCACCCCATCCGATGCTCAAGCGCTGCTTCGACCTGCTGTCGGCCACGCTCGGGCTCGTGCTGCTGGCGCCGCTGCTGGCCGGCATCGCGCTGTGGATCCGGCTCGATTCGCCCGGGCCCGTGCTGTACCGGCAGCAGCGCGTCGGCCGCCACGGCCGGCCGTTCGAGATCCACAAGTTCCGCACGATGCGCCATGACCCCGCCGCGGCCGGCTCGCAGCTCACGATCGGTGCCGACCCGCGCATCACCCGCGCCGGGCGCTTCCTGCGCCGCAGCAAGCTCGACGAGCTGCCGCAGCTCTACGACGTGCTGCGCGGCGCGATGAGCCTGGTCGGCCCGCGCCCCGAGGTGCCGCGCTACGTGGCGCTGTACCCGCCGGCGCTGCGCGACAAGGTGCTGAGCGTGCGCCCGGGCATCACCGACCTGGCGTCGATCCGCTTCCGCGACGAGAGCGCGCTGCTGGCGCGCGCCGCCGACCCGGAGCGCGAGTACACCGAGGTCGTGCTGCCGGCCAAGCTGCGCTTTGCCGCCGAGTACGTCGACCAGGCCTCGCTCGCGACCGACCTGCGCCTGATCGGGCAGACGCTGAAGGCGCTGTTCTCGCGATGACCGGGCCGGCCGACAACGCCACGATCTGGCACCGCGTGGACCGCGTGCTGGCCCGCATGCGGCCGCACCGGCAGCCGCTCTCGCTGGCGATCGACGGCCTGCTGATCGCCGTCTGCTGGAACTTCACCTACGTGTTCCGGCTCGGCTTCGAGCGCTGGCTGAACGCGCGGCCGAGCTACGACTCGTGGGTGATGCTGGGCGTGATCGGCGTCTACCTGGCGGTGTTCATCGTCGCCCGGGTGCCGCGCGGCATGTGGCGCTTCTCGGGCTTCGGCGAGGTCAAGCGGCTGACGCTGGCCTGCCTGGTGGCCGGGCTGGCCAGCGCGGTGCTGGTGCTGATGATGCATCTGCGCGAGGTGCCGCGCGCGGTGCTGGCGCTGCACCCGGTGATCACGCTGATGGGGCTGTGCATGGCCCGCATCGCCTATCGCATGCTGTACGAGCACGCCCGCTCGCGGATCACCGGCGGCGATGCCGAGGTGCGCCGCGCGATCGTGCTGGGTGCCGGCGAGGCGGCGCAGCTGCTGCTGGCCGGGCTGCACCAGGAGGGCTGGACCGTGCTCGGCCTGCTCGACGACGACCCGGCCAAGCGCGGCGCGCGCATCCTCGGCGCGCCGGTGCTGGGCACGCTGGCCGACGTCGCCCGGCCCGACGTGACCGCCGGCGCCACCCACCTGATCACCGCGCTGCCCGGCGCCACCGCGGCGCAGCGCCGGCGCGCGATCGAGCTGGCCGCCGGCACCGGGCTGCCGGTGCTGACGGTGCCGTCGTTCAGCGAACTGCGCGACGGCACCGCGCGCATCGAGCGCGTGCGCTCGATCGAGGCCGAAGACCTGCTCGGCCGCGATCCGGTGCGGCTGGACGAACCCGGCATCGCCGGGCTGGTGTCGGGCAAGACGGTGCTGGTGACCGGCGCCGGCGGCTCGATCGGCTCCGAGCTGTGCCGCCAGCTCGCGCTGTACGGCCCGGCGCGGCTGGTGCTGTACGAGCTGAGCGAGTTCGCGCTGTACCAGGTCGAGCAGGAGCTGATGCAGCTCCATCCGCAGCTGCCGCTGGTGCGGCTGATGGGCGACGTGAAGAACCTGGCGCACCTGCGAGCCACCTTCGCCGCGCAGAGGCCGCAGCTCATCTTCCACGCCGCCGCGTTCAAGCACGTGCCGCTGATGGAGGAGGAGAACGCCTGGGCCGCGCTGCACAACAACACGCTCGGCACCTGGCACGCCGCCACCGCGGCCGCCGAGGCCGGCGTCGACCGCTTCGTGCTGATCTCCACCGACAAGGCGGTGAACCCGACCAACGTGATGGGCGCCACCAAGCGCGCCGCCGAGATGATGCTGTCGCACCTGGCGACGCAGGGGCACCGCACGCGCTTCGTGGCGGTGCGCTTCGGCAACGTGCTGGGATCGTCCGGCAGCGTGATCCCGAAGTTCAAGGAGCAGATCGCCAAGGGCGGCCCGGTGACGGTGACGCACCCGGAGATCACGCGCTACTTCATGACGATCCCCGAGGCCTCGCGCCTGGTGCTGCAGGCGGCGGCGCTGGCCGGGAGCGGCGAGGTCTACGTGCTCGACATGGGCGAGCCGGTGAAGATCGTCGACCTGGCGCGCGACCTGATCCGCCTGTCCGGCCACCGCGAGGCCGAGATCGGCATCGTCTTCAGCGGCCTGCGGCCGGGCGAGAAGCTGTACGAGGAACTGCTCGCCGGCGCCGACCAGACGCTGCCGTCGGCGCACGCCCGCCTGCGCATCGCCCGGCTGCACGACCCGGCCGACGGCGTGCTGGCCGCGGCCTTCGAGCGCGCCCTGCAGGCCGCGGCGTCGGGCGGCTGGTCGCCGGCCGACACCAAGCGCTGGCTGGCCGAGGTGGTGCCGGAGTACGTGCCGCAATGAGGATTGGATGCTGGAGCAGCAGGGGCCTACTTGCGAAAGACCAGCCAGCGCGGCGTGCGGAAGCGCACGATGCTCCAGTACAGCAGGATGTAGCTGATCACGAACAGCCCGAGGAAGATCGACAGCACCGGCGTGCTGTACCACCACAGCACGCTCGGGATCACCGCCAGCAGCGACAGCAGCCACAGGTAGGGCGAGGTCAGCGAGTTGCGCTGCGTCTGGCTCAGCGCCGGCGCGTCGGGGTCGCTGCGGCGGATCAGCCGGCGGTGGATCAGGCTGTGCAGGTGGATGCCGTCCGGCGCGGCGGTGGAGACGCCGCGCACGAACTTGCGCCGGTACATGGTGAACACCGTCTCGAAGATCGGGTAGGCGCACAGGAGCAGCGGGCAGATCGGCGACACCAGCGGGTTGCGATGGACCAGCAGGATGCCCAGTTCGGCCAGCATGAAGCCCAGCAGGTAGGCGCCGCCGTCGCCGAGGAAGATCAGCCCGGCCGGGAAGTTCCAGACGAAGAAGCCGAGCACCGCGCCGGCGACGATCAGCGAGGTCGACGCGACGAAGGCGTCGCCGACCTGCAGCGCCACGTAGGAGATCGCCAGCAGCATCAGCAGCACGCACATCGACGCCAGGCCGTTGAAGCCGTCGATGATGTTGACGCCGTTGGCCACGCCGGTGACGACGAAGATCGTCAGCGCGACCGCCACCGGCTTGTAGACCAGCCATCCGTCGAGCCCGGGCACGTAGGTGCGGTCGATCACTGCCTGCAGCAGCCAGATCGACAGCAGCGCCGACAGCGCGGTGCACGCCAGCCGGTGGCGCGCCGACACGCGCTTGGTCAGGTCCTCGGCCAGCCCCGCGAGGTAGGTCGGCAGCGCGCCGAGCAGCAGCCACCACATCGACACCGCGATGCCGCTGTCGGCGAATTCGACATAGGCGGTGCCGGCCAGCAGCGAGACGTAGATGCCCGCGCCGCCGATGCGCGGCACCGGGTGGGCGTGGAATTTCTGCGGGCCGTCGAGGTCGTGGTCGGCCGAATGGGTGAGGTGGATGTTGGACGAACGGACGACGAACAAGGTCACGAGCAGCGACGACAGGAACGTGACGATGAAGGCTGACATTCGGGGTACGGCGGGATGGAGGGGCGGCCGCGCGGCACGGCGCCGGATTGATTATCCGACCACCGCGGGGACGCCCTGGTGGCTGCCGTGCGGCGTCCGAACGGCTTGTGGCCGGGTGGCGAGGTGCCGCGCCCGATCGCTGCGGGCCAGGCGCCGGGTCGATCCGCGGAAACGTCACGCCGCATGAAGGTTCTGCAGCTCACGAAGTTCTATCCCCCGGTGCACGGTGGAATCGAGTCGGTGACCCGGGAGCTGACGGAAGGTCTGAATCGCGCCGGCTGGCCGACCGACGTGCTGTGCGCCGATCTCGGCCCGAAGAGTCGCTTCGAACCGCACGCCGCGGGCTACAGCGTGATGCGAGCCGCGTCGTTGGGCCGTTTGCTGTCCGCGTCGGTGTCGCCAATGCTGGCATGGCACCTGCGGCAGCAGATTGATCGCTACGACCTGGTACACGTGCACATGCCCGACCCGATGGCGGCACTGGCATTGTGGGCGTCGCCGTTGAAGGTGCCGCTCGTGGTCCATTGGCACAGCGATGTCATCCGCCAGCGCCTGAGCCGGCGCCTGTACGAGCCGCTGCAGACCTGGCTGCTGCGGCGTGCCGGAGCGGTGATTGCCACGTCGCAGGTCTACGCCGATGCCTCGGAGCCGCTGCGGCGGTTCCGGCACAAGCTGCGCATCGTGCCGATCGGCATCAGCGACCCGCGCGGGCGGGTTCGCCCGGATCGGGTCGCCGAGATCCGTCGCCGCTTCGGCGGCCGCCGCCTCGTGTTCGCGCTCGGGCGCTTGACCTACTACAAGGGATTCGACCTGTTGATCGAAGCGGCCGCGGGGCTCCCGGACGATGTCGCCGTGATGATCGGTGGGCAGGGTGAGCTGGCGGCGACGCTCCAGGAACGCATTGCGGCGCGCGGGCTGCTTGGGCGTGTCGCGCTGCTCGGCCAAGTCGACGATGCGGATCTCGCCAGTCACTTCGACGCCTGCGACGTGTTCTGCCTGCCGTCCACCGAGCGCTCCGAGGCCTACGGGGTCGCGATGGTCGAGGCCATGGCCATGGGCAAGCCGGTGGTGTCCACGGACATCACCGGGTCCGGCGTGGCTTGGGTCAACCCCGACGGCGTGACCGGCCTCGGAGTGCCGGTCGGCGACGTGGCTGCGCTCGCTGCGGCGCTGCGGCGCCTGCTCGACGACGAGCGGCGGCGCGCGACGCTCGGTGCCGCCGCGCGCCGCCGCTTCGAGACGGAACTGAGTGCGCAGGTCATGGTCGATCGAACCATCGCCGTCTACCAGCGGCTGCTCGGCGTTGGATGAGCGACACAACCCAACGGATATCATCCGTGCCGGTTGTCCGGGCGGTCCGACCGAACGCCCGCGATCCGTGAACCTTCGCTGCGCTGATCAGGAGTCCCGTCGCCATACGACGTCAAGCGACGCACGGCCGCTTGCGGCCGGGTGACGGCTCTTGGCGCTGACCGCATCGCCAGCGCAACAACACCAGCGTGACATGACCTCGACAACTCCTGCCCTGACAACCGCGGTCGACGCTGCGCCGCGGCCGGCCCCGCCACCGGCCCCGAGCGCCTTGCGACGGTTCGCGCGCCGTTTCGACCGCATCTTCCTCATGGCTGTCGCGCTGCCGACGCTGCTGGCATGCCTGTACTACGGCCTGATCGCGTCCGACGTGTATGTCAGCGAGTCGCGCTTTGTCGTGCGTTCGCCCGAACGGGGCGCGCCGACCGGCATCAATGCGCTGCTTGCCGGGGTGGGAATCTCCCGGTCGCGGGACGACACGTACACCGTTCACAGCTTCATCCAGTCCCGTGACGCGATGCGCGAGCTCGATGGCCGGGCGAAGCTGCGGGAAGCATTCAGCAGCACGGACATCGACCGCTTCAATCGGTTCCCGGGCTGGATACGGCACGACGCGAGCTTCGAGGCGCTCTACGAGCACTACCTCGACCACGTCGACATCTCCTACGACACGGTGTCGTCGATCACGGTGCTGCAGGTGCGTGGATTCACCGCGGCCAAGGCCCAGGAGATCAACGAACAATTGCTCGAGATGAGCGAGCGCCTGGTGAACAACCTCAACGACCGAAGCCGTCACGACCTGATCGAGGTGGCGCAACGCGAGGTCGATTCAGCCGAGAAGCGCTCCCGCGAGACGGCCGCGGCGCTGGCGGTGTTCCGCAACAAGAACGGGGTGTTCGATCCGGGCCGCGAATCGGCCGGTGAGATCGACAACGTGGCCCGGCTGCGAGAGGAACTGCGCGTCAACGAGATCCAGCTGGCGCGGCTGCGCCAGCTCACGCCGGCCAATCCGCAGGTCGCCACGCTGAAGGCCCAGGTGCTTCAGTTGCGGCGCACGATCGACGAGGAGACGGCCAAGGTGGTCGGATCCAAGGCGTCGATGGCCAGCAAGTCGACGGCCTACGACCGGTTGATGCTGGACAAGTCCTTCGCCGATCAACAGTACGCCGCGACACTGGCGTCGCTCGAGGCGGCGCGCAACGACTCGGCTCGCAAGCAGCTCTACCTGGAGCGCCTGGTTCAGCCGAACGTGCCTGACATGGCGCTCGAGCCGCGCCGCCTGCGCGCGGTCGCCACGGTGCTCGTGGTGGGACTGATCGCCTGGGGCGTCATCAGCCTGCTCGTCGCCGGCGTTCGCGAACACCTCGATTGAGCGCCGCGATGACGGGCGATGCGACCTTCCTGAAGTCGCTGGCCATCCAGTGGCGGGTGATCCGCGCACTGATGATGCGCGAGATCATCACGCGATTCGGACGCGAGAATCTCGGCGTGTTGTGGCTGGTGGGCGAGCCGATGACCTTCACACTGGGCGTCACGACCCTCTGGAAGGCGGCGGGCCTGCACCATGGCTCGCCGATCCCCATCGAGGCGTTCGCGTTGACCGGCTACTCGTCGGTGCTGATGTGGCGCAACACCGCGAGCCGCTGTAACAGCGCCCTGATCCAGAATCGCAATCTGTTGTATCATCGCAACGTTCGCGTGCTCGACGTCATGCTGACGCGCATCCTGCTCGAGCTGGCCGGAGCCACGATCTCGTTCTCGCTGCTCGCGCTGCTTTTCATTTCGCTGGGCGTCATCGCGCCGCCGATCGACCTGTTCAAGGTGGTCCAGGGCTGGTTGATGCAGGCCTGGTTCGGCACCGCGCTCGGTCTCACGCTGGGGGCGGCGACGGCCTACAGCGAACTGGTCGACCGCATCTGGCACCCGACCTCGTACCTGCTATTCCCGCTTTCGGGCGCGGCATTCATGGTCGACTGGCTGCCCGAATCGACGCGCCAGTACGTGCTGTGGCTGCCGATGGTGCACGGCGTGGAGTACGTACGCGAGGGCTTCTTCGGCAACGTGGTGCGCACCCACCATGACCTGGCCTACATGGCCATGGCCAACCTGGTCCTGATGTTCTTCGGGCTCGCGCTGATGCGCGGCGCCGCGCGGCAGATCGAACAACGATGATCCATATCGAGAACGTCAGCATGCACTACCACACGCGGGGTGGGCGTCGCATGATCCTGGACCGCGTGAACCTTCGGCTGGACCGCGGGGCCAACATCGGCATCCTCGGCCGCAACGGGGCGGGCAAGTCGACGCTGGTGCGGATCCTCGCGGGGGCCGTGCACCCGACGTCCGGCCGGGTGCACCGCGGCATGCGGGTCTCGTGGCCGCTGGCCTTCAACGGCGCGTTCCAGATGCACCTGACGGGCCTGGACAACCTCAAGTTCATCTGCCGGATCTACGACGTCGACTACCGACCGCTCGTCCCCTTCGTGGAGGACTTCGCCGAGCTCGGCATCTACTTCCGCGAGCCGGTGATGCACTACTCGTCGGGGATGGTCACCCGACTCGCCTTCGCGCTGTCGATGGCGATCGAGTTCGACTGCTTCCTGATCGACGAGATCCTGGTCGTCGGAGACCGCCGGTTCCATGAGCGCTGCCACAACGAGCTGTTCGTGAAGCGACGCGACCGCTCGTTCATCCTGGTTTCGCACGAGCCGCAGATCATCCGCTCACTGTGCCAGGCGGCCTGCGTGCTGCACGAAGGACGCCTGCTGCATTTCGACTCGGTCGACGCCGCCTACCGGTTCTACGAGTCGACGCCGGTGCGCCCCTTCGAGGTGGGCGAGCCATCATGACGGCGCGCACCTGCCATGGCGCCGTGGCACGGGGGAATGCCGTGCACGGTCGCGGCCGGCCCGCGGGTGGCGGGCACGGAGCGTCGCGGTGACGGCGGGCAACGGAAGGATCCGGCAGCGCATCCTGCTCGAACTGCGCCCGTCGCTCGACGGCCATGCCGGCATCCCGCAGGAGACGCGTCTGCTGTTCCGCGGGCTGCGCCAGCTCGAATGCCTGTCGGTGGACGGCCTGTTGCAGAGCAGCACGCGGGTGCTGGGCAAGGGGCTGCCGGCCACGCGTCACGCGCTGCGTCGGGACCAACAGATCAACCGGCTGTCGCGGGTGGTCGTTTCGCTCCAGACGCGCGGCGACGCCACGCGCCTCGACCGCCTGATCGCCGGTGCCGGCCTCGCGCTGGCGCCGGCGCGCTCGGTGCTAGGAACGATGCTGGGGCGCCGCCTGCCGCTGAGTGTGTTCGAGCCGGAGGCCTTTCGCGACTTCATCTGGCGAGCCATGTTCGCCAAGACGCTGCCGAGCGCGGACCTCGGCGTGGTGACGAGCGGCGGGTACCGTATCGCACGGCTGCCATGGATGGCGCTGCACGTGGGCGGGCTGGTCACGCGCAAGTTCGGGCACGCGGTCTATCCGACGCTGGACACGCGGGACTTCGACATCATGATCGCCGAGACGCCGTACCCGGGGCGGGTGGCGCGGCCGACCCGGCTGATCGTGCGCTACCACGACGCGGTGCCGCTGTTGATGCCGCACACGATCTCGGACCGGGCGTTCCATCAGGCCTCGCACTTCCAGGCGCTGCGCCGGAACGTGCTCGACGGAGCCTGGTTCGCCTGCGTTTCCGAGGCTACACGCCGCGACCTGGTGTCGATCTTTCCGCAGGCCGAAGCGCGCGCGGTGACGATCCCCAACATGGTGTCGCATCACTACCATGCGGAACATGCCGGGCCGCAGCGTATTCCGGAGATCCTCCGGCTGCGCCGGCACTCGGCGTTCGAAGGCGCCAGCGGACCGATCGTTCATCGCTGGAACGAGACGCTGCCTTACCTGTTGATGGTCTCGACGGTCGAGCCGCGAAAGAACCATCTGACGTTGCTCAGTGCCTGGGAGCGGTTGCGCGCAACGCATCCCGAACTGCAACTGGTCTTCGTCGGGGGACTCGGCTGGGAGCACAAGACGATCGTCGCCAAACTGCGCCCGTGGTTGGCGCGCGGTGGTCTGCACATGCTCGAGGACGTGCCGTCCGACGACATCCGGCTGCTCTATCGTCACGCGCGCGTCACCGTGTGCCCGAGCTTCGGCGAAGGCTTCGACTACTCGGGGGTGGAGTCGATGCGCAGCGGCGGCGTCGTGGCGGCTTCGGACATCCAGGTGCATCGCGACATCTATCTCGACGCCGCCGCCTATTTCAACCCGTATTCCGCCACCGACCTCGCCCACACGCTCGACACGCTGCTCGGCCCGGAGGCCGAGGCGCGACGCGAAGCGCTCGTCGCACGAGGGGCCACCGTGTCCGAGCAATACCTGCCCGAACGGTTGCTCCCCCGCTGGCAGGAGTTCCTGGAGGACGTATGCCGGCAGGATTGACTTCGACCGTTCGGACGCAGTGCACCCGGGTGCCCTGCCGCACTGCCGCGCTCCCCGCGATGCGCGACGGTGCCCAATTCCCAGGGCAGAATCCATGCACATGAACGGCATCACAGTCGCTGATTCTCCGACTCCTGCCACCGTCGACGTCGCGTCGGTGGAGCCCGCTGGCCCGTTCCTGGTGGTCGGAACGCCCTTCGGCACCTGGCACGGCGCGGCGACGGCGTTGCTCGATGTGCTCGTCCCCGGCGAGGCGCAGCACTGGGCCGGGTACGGCGAGTGGCACGACCGCGTGATCGGCGATCCGCTGCTTCCGATCATCGGGGCACGGGCATGGCGCATCGACACGTCGCGGCTGGTGGGCACCGCCGATGAACGCTTGCTCGACGAACTGCCGGTCGACGCTCGATTCCTGACGGCCTGCGACGCCCGCGGCGTCTGGACACTCGATGCGGTGACCGCTGCGTTTCCGCACGCGCAAATCCTCGGGTTCGTCGAGAGCCCGGTCAGTTCGCTTGCCTCTCTGATCGATGCGCACGATGGCGTCGACGTGGGCGCCCTGCTGCGCGAATGGTGCGATGCCGCCCGCCGGCTGCTCGACCACGCGCACGACGCGAGCGGGCGCTGCGTGCTGGTCGACGTGGACGAATGCCGCCGCAACCCCGCCGGGCTGGCCCGGTTGGCAACGCGGGTGTCCGGCCTGGCATTCGATTCGAGTGCGCTCCGGATCGCCTCGGGCCCGACGAATACGCTCAACCTGGCAGTGGCTCGAGGCCTGATCGACGACGACGGCGACACGGCAGTGCTGTTCGCCCGGTTGCGCGCCAGTTGCCTGTGGCTGTCCGGTGACGAGCCGGGGCCATCGGCGGTGCGGCTGACGCTCGCGCCGCCGATGGAGCACCGGGCCATCCTCAAGACCTACCGGGAAACCGCCGCGCTGGCGGCCAGTGTCTCGGGCTTGCGCGCAGACATCGATGAGCGCAACGCGGCGCTCGCCGCCGGGGAAGCCGCCGCGCACGGGCTGCGAACTGAACTGGGCGTCGAGCGCGAGCGTTTGGCGGCGCGGGTGCAGCAGATCAACGAACTCGCTCGCGAACTCGGCGATCTGCGGCAATCGCGCGAACGGCTGATTGCCGAGCATGCGAAGGCGATCGAACATTCGCTGGCCGAGGGGGCCCGGCTGAGTGCGGAGATCCAGGGCCTGGCGCTGGCGCGGGGCGAGCTGTCCGACGCCGTGCACACGCGCAGCCTTGAGGTGGAAGGCCTCGCGGCGCGGCTTCGCGACGCCGATGAGGCGATCGCCCGCCTGTCCGCGGAACGGGACGCGATCGCTGCGCGCTTCGACGAAGCGGCGCAAGCCGCGCGGCTGTCCGCCGACGCCGGCAAGTCGGAAATCGAACGCCTGTCGACCGCGCTCGATGCGGCCGAAGTGCTGGCGCGACGGCTGACCAGCGAACGAGACGAAGCCCGCGCCGATCTCGCGGCGGCAGCAGAAGCGTCGCGTCTGGCTGCCGATGCCAGCAGGGCGGAAATCGAACGCCTGTCTGCTGCGCTCGATGTTGCCGAGGCGTTGTCGCGCCGGCTGACCACCGAACGCGACGAAGCCCGCGCCAATCTCGCGGCGGCAGCAGAAGCGTCGCGTCTGGCTGCCGATGCCGCCCGGGCCGAGATCGCGCACTTGTCGACCGCGCGGGACGCCGCCGACTCGGATATCCAGCGCCTGACGGGCGAACGCGACGCGCTTCGCAACAAATTGGCCGACGCGGCCGAAGCAGCGCGGCTCGCCGCCGACGTCGGCCGTGCCGAGATCGAGCGGCTCTCGGCCGCGCTCGACCTGGCCGATGCCGACCTGCGCCGACTGTCCACCGAACACGACGGCGCGCGATCCGACCTCGCGGAGGCGACCGAACATGCCCGACAGGCCCTCGAAGCCGGCCGGGTGGCGGCGAGCGAACGCGACCAGGCCCTGCGCGAGCTGGAGCGGCTGACGGCCGAATCCGAACGTGCCGCCGAACTCGCGGCCCGCTTGTCCGCCGAGGTCGACGGCGCGCGCGCCGCCGGCGAACAGCAGGCACTGCATGTCCGGCAGTTGACGGAATGGGCCGAGCGGCTCGAGGAAGAACTCGAGCAAGGCAGGGTGGCGCTCGCAAGTGCCGGCGACGAATCGCGGCGGCTGCAGGCGGTCTGGACGCAGCGTCTGCAAGACGTGCAGACCGAACGCGACGAATGGTCCGTCCGAGCCACGCGTTCGGCCGAAGAGCTGGCCGCGCTGCAGGGCGATCTGACTGCGCTAGAGGGCTCGCTGACCGCGAAGGCGACGGCACTGGCGGCGGCACTGGCGGCGGCGGAAACGGTGTCTGAGCAACGCCAGGTCGATCTCGCAGCGGGCAATGCACGGGTCGCTGAATGCGTGCAGCAGATCGATGCGTTGAGCCGCGCACTGGCCGAATCGCGCGCTGAACAGGAGCGAACAGGCACCCAGGCGCAGCAGATGCAGGAGGAGCTGGAGTATTACCACGCCGAAATCCTGCGATTGAAGAGCATCCCGCCCCCACCGCCGCCACCCACCGTGGGGGCCGGGTTGGCATGCGTTGCGCGCATCGATCTGGGCGCCATTCGCGACACGCCGCCGCACCGGGAACTGAGCTTCGTGGCTCGAAGCCTCGAGGCCGGGCAGCGCCGTGCCGGCTTCGTCGATGCCCGGTTGGTTGAACACCAGGGGCGCCCGGGGTTGGTGGTGTTCGCAGATGGCGGGACGAGCGTGATCTCAGGATGGGCCGAGAGCGGATCGGAGCAGGGCCGCGGGTTCATGCTGATCATCCCCACCGATCGCAACACCGTCGCGCCGCTGGAGCACTTCGACAGCAGCGACTGGCTGCTGTTGCTGCAACTGATCGACTCGCTATCGGCCGCGTTGGCCGAGCGGCAGCTTCCGGCATTCTGGCGTTCCACCGCGGCGCGCCTGCGCCAGCAGGTGCTCGAACTTCCGCCGTTGCTGCGTTTCGATGCGTTCGACATCGCGGCCTTGACCGACACGTCCGGCGGCCGGGCGGCCGAACTGGTGCTGCGCAACGTGACCTGGCACGAGCGCCTGATTCCGAGCGTCGGTCTGCGCTGGTGGCTGGCGGCGTCTGCGCAAGACGATCGCCTCGAGCTGTTCCGGCCGGCCGATGCCCGGCAGGTTCCCTGGTCTTCCTGGCCGATTGATGACGACGGCGGGCTGGCGGAGTCCTGGCCGTTGCCGCTGGGCCGCGGCGGCGACGTGGTGAAGAAGCGCGAGTGCTGGAATGCGATGACCGCGTCGGACCGCCAGTTTCTGCTCGGGCTGCTGGGGGCGTTGGTACACCTGGGCGCGCGTCCGGGCTGGACGGAGGCATTGGCGCGCGAAGGCCTGTCGGTACTTTCCGAACGGCTGTCGGCTCCGCTGGCGGGTAGCCACGAGACGCTGACTTCGTCGCGTCTGCGCCGTGCGGCGCGGGTGATGCTCGGCCGCGATGTGGTGCGCTGACGCCATGCCACGGCGTCGCGGAGGCACACGGTGAATCGCGCGTTGGCAGCGCTGGCGAAGCTTCCGGCGCGGCGCTGGGCGACCGTCATCTGCATCGGTGCTGGCGGAGGGGTTTGGTCCGGGCCCGGGATGTCGATGTTGCCGGGACTGTCCGTGCAGCGGCTGGTGCTGGTCGAAGGCGACGACGCGGCGTTTGCCGGGCTTGGCGCTCGAATGCGCGGGTTTGGGCGGGTCGAGACGATGCATCGGGTGGTCGGCCCCCGAGGTGGGGATGGCCGGTGGCACCGCTTCAACCTGCCCGAGCTGAACGGGTTGACGGACCGATCGAGCGCACTGGTCACCCGGGGGTGGCCGCGCGTCCGGCTCGTGTCGACGGAGGCGGTGGCGGTGGTCGGACTCGCGGAACTGCTCGCCGAACTTCGCGTCAGCCGAGACGGCACGGATGCGAACGCGCTGGCCGTCGACGTACCGGACCTCGGCGATGCGCTCTTCGATGCGCTGGACGCTGCGACGCTCGACCCGTTCGACTGGCTGGCCTGGACGTCCGCCGGCGAGCATGGAGCGGCCTTGCCGGCGGCTCAGCGGTTCGAGTCCGAGGCGTTCGGGCGGGTGGCCGATGCCGAACTCGCCGGTGCGGACCGCCTGGTCGTGCTGCGGCGCGATCCGCTCAAGCAGGAGGCCCAGCGTGAGCGCCGGCGGTTGCTCGGCGAAATAGAGGTGCTGCGGCGTCACCAGGAGGCGTTGGACCGGTCCGTCGCTCGTGCCGAGATGAAACTGGATCTAGTCACCGAACTCCTCGGCGACGCGCCATGACGGATGCCGGCGACGCATCGACGACGGCCGTTGCATCCGTGGCGACGGGTGACGTCGACGCGCGCGTGCAGGCGGCGCTCCCGCGGTTCCTCGATGCGGACTGGGGCGCGTTGGCCATGCTCGACGGCATCGACGCCGAACGCCGGTCCGACCGGAGCGTCCTTGCGCTGATGCAGTTGGCGCGCGAATTGCATCTCGGGGACCACGCGCGCGCGCGGACCGCCGTGGCCACCGCGAGGGCATGGCGGGTCAACGCGCGGCAGCTCAGGCGTGTCGTTCTTGCGGGCGTCAACCTCGACATGGTCGACGCCTTTGCGCTCCAGGGAAACGGTGAACGATGCAACGCACACCAGCAGGAGGCGCGGCGGCTGTTGAGCACGATATTGATCGCAGCGCCGGCCGCCCGGGTGGAGGCGCCGCCGGCGGCGGCCCCATCGGCGGCGACCGGTACCGCGGAAAGCTACGCGGCGGAAGTGCGTCGTCAGCGCGAACTGATCGAGGGCCTGCGGAAGACGGTGCACACGCTGCGTGCGGCGTCCGATTCCGGAACGCCGGACGCGGGGCTGATATCCCGCATCCTCGCGGCCAAGCTGACCTACCTGTCGCCGGTCAAGATGGCCTCGATCGCCCGGGCGTGTCGCGCGATCGACGAGCAGTGCGTTCCCGGTGTGTTCATCGAGGCCGGCTGTGCGTTGGGCGGGTCCGCGATCCTGATCGCCTCGATCAAGAAGTCGGACCGGGCGCTGCAGGTCTATGACGTCTTCGGCATGATCCCGTCACCCACCGAAGAGGACACACCGGACGTGCACGAGCGCTATCGCGACATCGTTCAGGGGAAATCGTCCGGTATCGACGGTGATCCGTACTACGGCTACGAGACGAACCTGTACGACCTCGTGCTCGGCAACTTCGCCCGCTTCGAGATCGATGTCGCGTCGCGTCGCGTGTCCCTGGTCCGCGGCCTCGTGCAGGACACGCTGACGGGTGCCGGACCGGTCGCATTCGCCCACATCGATCTCGACTGGTACGACCCGGTTCAGGTGTGCCTGCAACGCCTGCATCCGCGCTTGTCGATCGGCGGCAGCATCATCCTGGACGACTACCACGACTGGGGCGGTTGCCGCCGTGCGGTGGACGCGTTCCTCGGCGACGTGGGCGCCGACTACGTCGCCGACGACAGCGCCCGATCGATGAAATTGACCAAGATCGCGGGCACGGTGTCGGCATGAGTGGGCCCAGACCCACCGCGGCACAGGCGTCCGGCGGTCGGACTGCCGACCTCGGCCGGTTCAATCTCGAGACCCAGGCCGATCGCGGCTGGCTTGAGCGAGCCGACGCCTGCGTGTCTCTGGTGCTCGGTCTGTTGCAGACCGACCCCGGCATCTCCAGCGTGGCGGACATCGGTTGCGGAGATGGCAAGCTCTCGCGGCGACTTGCCGTCGCGGCGCCGAAGCTGCGATGCGCCGGGTACGACCTGCTGCCGCAGTCCGGGGACGTGACGCCCTTCGATCTCGGGACCGACACGCTGCCGGTTCCTGTGGACATCGTGATCCTGCTCGGCGTGACCGAATACCTCGCCGATCTGCACGCCGCGCTGTATCGACTGGCGCCGCGCTGTCGCTACCTGATCCTGAGCCATGTCCTGCGGACGCCGGCGTCGCCGTCGCCGCAACGCCTGCTCGAACTCGGTTGGAGGAACCACCTCGAGCGCCCGGCGCTCGAGCAGGCCGTCCGAGATGCCGGGTTCGAAACGCTCGCGGGCTGCCCCACGCCGGATGGAAAGACCTGGTTGCTTGCGTGTCGGACCTTCGTGTCCACCGCGTGACGACGCCCATTGCATTCGACCACCTGGAGTGAGCATTGCCGTGCATCGAATGAAGATCGCTGACCAACTGGCCCGAAGCGGGCAGTTGAAGGACGCCGCCGCACTTCTGGCCCAGATCGGGGCCGACCTTCCGGACAGTCTGCTGGTGTTCCAGCGCCTGCGGTACCTGTACGAGCAACTCGGCGATCAGCCGGAGTTGCGGCGCGTCGAGGCCTCGATCGCCCGTATCCGCGCTGCCCGAGGGGTCCCGTCGGCGCCTGCGGTCGCTGCGGGCGACCTCGTCGGCCCGCTGGTCGTCGTCGACCCGATCTTCCGTGGCAGCCGCCTGTATTACTCGGCGATGCTGGTCGAGGCACTGAGCCCGACGACGGACCGCAAGATCAGGCTGTGGACGCGGCAGCACATCGAATCCGACCTGCTGGCCTCATACCGGGATCGCCTGGCCCATGTCGACATCGATCCTTCGCTGCGCGTGCGCGAGGATCTGTGGTACGGCCAGATCGGCGCGGACGTGTGCCGTCAAATCGTCGATGGCCTCGGGGACGCGTTGCCGGGCACCGTGTTCGTGTTCGCCGGCTGGAACGAAGTGCTGCCCCAGTTCGCGGAAGAATTGCTGCGAACCGGGAAAGAGTATCCGGTGCATCTGGTCGGCTACGAGTACGCGCCGCCCACGCTAGCCGACGAGCGCAAGCGAACCTTGCTGGGCCAGATCGCGAAGCATTGCGCCTCGCTCACGCTCTGGGTGCTCGACGAGAGCTTCGATACGGATGCGCTGCAAATACCCGGCATGCGCGTGCGGACGATGCCCGATCCGATTCCCCATGCCGATGATTCGCCCGCGATGCGCCAAGCGCGCGCGGCGCGATCGGCGTTCGTCGACAACAATGTCGCGCCGCAGCAGACTTCGTTTCTGGCGGTGGGTTTGCAGTCGGCACGCAAGGGCTTGCGAGACATCATCCGTGCTGCCCGGATCGTGCGGGAGCAGCAACTTCCGCTTCGTGTCCTGCTGAGCGGGCGCGTGGCGCCCGGCGAGGAGAATCTCAGTCCGCAAGTGGCCACCCTGTCCGAGGTGATCGCGGTCCGTGCCGAATACGTGAGCGACGAGGAAATCCTCGCCACGTATCAAAACTGCGATGCTGTCCTGCTGCCCTATGCGGCCGATTTCTCCGGCTCGAGTGGGGTCTTCGCGCATGCGATGGCGTTCGGCAAGCCGGTCATTGCCACGGATCACGGCTGCGTCGGCTGGCGGGTCCGGCAATTCGGGGTGGGGTTGACGTACAAGGCCAACGACGTCGAGGGGCTGATCCGATCGCTTCGCACGATGCTCGGCTGGACGCCGGCGGAATGGGAAGAATGCCGCCGGCGCTGCGGGGAATACTATCGAAGGAACAGCTACGTTGCCACGCTGGCATTGATCCGGCGGGAGATTCGGGATATTTACGGACGGAGGCGATTGAACGGGATGGAAAGTTTTAGAGCGAAAAGCGATCCGGCGCCGTCCGCGGTCGAAGAGGTGTCGCCGCGGCAGAGCGCCGCAGCCGCTGGTGACCCATATTCATTCGGCCTGAATACGGTCGAATCGATACGCCAGATCGCCTTGCTCGACACCGGTATCGGTTCGCGCAACATGGGCGACCACATCATCGTCGATTCGATCAAGCGGCAACTGCGGGACGTGTTTCCTGCCGCGATCTTCGTGAACGTTCCGACGCACGAGTATCTGGGGCCGGAATCACTCAAGCTGCTCGATTCGTGCGAAATCCGGCTCGTCTGCGGAACAAACCTGCTCGCCTCGCACATGGACGAGTACAAGCAATGGAAGCTCGGAGGGCTCGAATTCGCCGCGCTGCGTGACGTCACGCTGCTGGGCTGCGGATGGTGGCAATATCAGGAAGCACCGAATCCATACACGGAACTCCTGCTCAACCGCATCCTCTCGAATCGCACGGTCCATTCGGTCCGCGACAGCTACAGCGTCGAGAAGCTGCGCGGCTTGCAATCGAAATCGGTGATCAATACCACCTGCCCGACCTTGTGGAGCCTCACGCCGGCGCATCTGCAGGGAGTGCCCGACCGCAAGGCGCGCGACGTGGTGACCACGCTGACCGACTACAAGGCGGACCCGGTCGCGGACGGGTTCATGCTGGAGCATCTGGCGCAGCGCTACCGAACCGTCTATGTCTGGATCCAGGGAACGGGCGACTTCAAGTATCTCAAGCGGCTGGTGCCGACCGGTCAGGATCGCATCCGCGTCGTGCCGGCGACGCTCGAGGCCTACGATCGCCTGCTGACCTCGTCGCTCGATCTCGACTACGTCGGTACCCGGTTGCACGCGGGTGTACGCGCCTTACAGAAGAAGCGCCGGGCGCTCATCCTGGCCGTCGACAATCGGGCGCGAGAGATTTCGGCTGATACCGCGCTGCCGTGCCTTCCGCGCGAGCGCGCGACGGCGGAACTCGAAGGCATGATCGAGGGAATTTCGGCGCGCGGCATCCGCCTGCCCGTCGAGCAGATCAACCAGTGGTTGGCGCAGTTCCGATGACACCTGGCAATCTCGCAGGCGCATCGGTTTTCGCGCAGATGAGGGAGTGGGTGAACCCATGCTAGTTTCGATCCTCAACACGACGGACCGCAGCGGAGGCGCCGGTATAGCCGCGTTCAGGCTTGCGCGATCGCTCGAGCTGCTGGGTGTCGCGTCGCCGGTTTTCTGCATGCATCGTCGCTTCAATGATCCGCAGAGTTTCCGGTATCGGGTGCGGAACTCCGAGCTCTCGCCGACGCTTCAGGCCCATCGCGAAGCCTTGCAGCGAATCCAGAAGCGATTCGTCTCGGGCAATCGAAGCTCGCGTTCGAAGACCATCTTCAGCGACCCGTGGGCCAGCGGTCTCCTGGTCGGCGACAATCCGCTGATCGCCGCATCCAGAATCATTCATCTTCACTGGGTCAACCATTTCCTGGACCTGCATTCGCTGGAGGAACTCGCGCGGCTGCGCCGGCCGATCGTCTGGACGCTTCACGATGAATGGCTCTACACCGCCGGCTGCCACTACACGAGCGGTTGCGAGCAATTCCGCTCGCGCTGCGCCGAATGTCCGCAGCTGCTTCATGACCCGTACCGCCTCGTCGAGGCCTGGTTCGACCAGAAGGCATCGGTCATCGACGATCTCGATCTCACCGTGGTCACGCCCAGCGCCTGGCTCGGCGAGCGGGCACGGCGCTCGCGTTTGCTCCGTGACAAACCGGTGCACGTGATCCGCAACGCGTTCGACATCGACGTGTTCAAGCCGCCGGTGCCGACAGCGCGTGCCGCCGTTCGGAGCGAGCACGGTTTCGACAGCGACACGATCGTTTTCGGTTTCGGCGCACAATCATTGGCGGATACGCGCAAGGGTTTCGGCTTGCTGCTGGGCGCGCTTCGCACGCTCGTCGACGACGGTTCGCTGCGCGGGCGGCGGCTGGGCTTGCTGGTATTCGGTACCCGGTCCGCGGAACTCGACGCGCTGGGCGAGCACGTGCGCATCGCCTACATCGGCGACCTGCATGAAGAATCCGCGATCGCCGAGGTTCTGAGCGCGATGGATGCATTCGTCGTGCCGTCGCTGGAAGAGAACTACCCGAACGTGATTATCGAGTCGCTCCTTTGCGGCACGCCCGTGATCGGATTTGGTTGCGGGGGCATTCCCGAGCAGATCGATGACGGACACCAGGGTCTCGTCGTGCGCCCGGTGGGCGACGTGCCGGCGCTGGCCGGGGCGATCCGGCGATTCTGTTCCGACGAGCCGCTGCGCCAGCGCTTGCGCCGGTTCGATCGCGAGGTAATCGCAAGACGGCACTCTTTTGCGCAGATCGGCAGCGAAACCGTCGATCTCTACCGCTCGCTGGCGCCCGACTTCGACGATCCGCTCGACCCGGCGCTCCCCGCCTTCCGCGAGCATCAGAACAGCCGCAAGGGCCCTGCGCGCGATTTCCTCGGTTTGGCGTCGTACCGCATCGTCGGAGAGGGGACGCTGGTCCGCACGCTGGTGGCCGATCAGGTCGATGCCATCGCGGCCGACCGGCAAGCCGCCGAACGCACGACCCGTGAACGGCAGTACCAGGATTTCTTCGGCGAGACGCATCGGGTTGCCGCCGGCGGGGACGGGGTGCGATTTCTCATTCGTGGCTGGAGCACACCGGAGTCGCAAGGGGTATGGTCCTGCGAGAAGACGGCCGGTATCGCGTTCCAGGTTCCCACGGGTGCCACCGCGATGCGGTTCGGATTCGTCGGCCTCTGCAAGGGAAACAGCCAGGTGATCGTGCTTCGCCTGGGGGGGCAGGAGGTGGGTCGCTTCAAGGCGTCTCCGGCGCGCGCGCGACACGACCTGTCGATCGAGCTGCCGCCGTTTGCCCGCGCGGGAGGGCTGATCGAGCTGACACTGGACTTTCCGCATGCCCAGCGGGAGTTGAACTCACCCAGAATGCTCGGGCTCTACCTCAGTGAACTCGCGGCCGAGGTGGAAGTTGCCTCGACGCCGGCTGCCGCAGTGGGTGCGATTCGAAGCTGACGGCGTCACCTGGCGCGGCCGAGGGGCCCGGTGCGAACGGCGATGGGCGGATCGATGTGACCGGCGCGTGCTTGCGTTTCGGTGAATTTGAGACAGGTGAATGTGATGACGACCGTGAATCGACCGATGCTGAACCGTTGCCTGGGGTTCCTGCTTTCCACGGCCTTTTGCGTACCGGTGCTGGCGCAGAAGGTGACCCAGCCGGCGACGGAGCGCGCGCGTGACCCGAACGCGGTGCCGGTGCTGCGGATCAACGTGTCGCCCACCGGGAACGACAGCGGCAACGGCCTGACTGCATCGCCCGTGCGGACCCTTGCGGCAGCGCAGGCGCTTGCGCGGCAGGCCATCGCCAAGATGAGCGCGCAGGGCAACCGCCGGCCGGTGGAGGTGTTGCTCGCGCCCGGCACCTACACGCTGGACGCCACCTTCCAGATCGGGCCCGAGGACTCGGGAACGCCGGACGCGCCGGTGGTGTATCGGGCGGAGAAGCCGGGTACGGCGCATGTGTCCGGCGGTTGCCGCCGCGCGGCGCCGCGGGGGCAAAGGGCGTCGTGACCTATGCAGCCGACGGTATCGACCCGAAGACCTGGGCTGGCGGCGGGCAGCTGTACGTCGGTGACCGGCGTGCCGTGTTGGCGCGCGAGCCGAACATGGACGACTACTGGTTCGTCCGCGCGCCCGTGCGTGTGCCGGGCGAAACCGACAAGGACAGCGGCAGCGAAGCCTTCACTGCGGCCGGGAACGCACAATCG
Source organism: Piscinibacter sp. (assembly GCA_044223035.1). Taxonomy (GTDB): domain Bacteria; phylum Pseudomonadota; class Gammaproteobacteria; order Burkholderiales; family Burkholderiaceae_C; genus JBGAMJ01. Next base: position 16,617 of record JBGAMJ010000018.1, on the reverse strand, counting down.
TGGCTGTCCGGCTTGCCGGCGCCCGACAAGTCGCGCGCACTGCTGCACGTGATGCAGGTCTGGACCTCGGGCTATCACCGTCTGGCCGATTCGGCGCCCGAGGGAGCCATCCGCGTCACGCCGCGGTCGACATGGCCCTTCCTCAGCCGCGGTACCAATCAGCGCTTCTATGTCGAGAACGTTGCCAAGGCCCTGGATGCGCCCGGCGAATGGATCGGCGATGGCAAGGAGGTTCGATACATTCCGCGGCCCGACCAGGCGGGGAAGGCGGCGCAGGCGGTGCTGCCGCGGATCGACGTGCTGATGGCCGTGCGAGGCGATCCTGCCTCCCAGCAGCTCGTGCGCAATGTCGAGTTCCGCGGGCTGGTGTTCGAGCATTCCCGATACCTGGTGCCGCCCGAAGGCTTCCAGGACAACCAGGCCGCGTCCCGCATCGGTGCGGCCATCGAAATCGACGGCGCGTCGGGGATCGTCTTCGATCGCTGCAAGTTCGCGCACACGGGCACCTATGCGCTGTGGTTCCGGCAGTCGGTGCGGGAATCGCGTGTCAGCAACAGCGAATTCACCGACCTCGGTGCCGGTGCCGTCCGTGTCGGGTTGACGAAGCAGGCGGCCGACGATCCCACAGCCACCGGGGCGATCACGGTTGCGGAGAACACCATTTCCGACACCGGCCACGTGTACCCGGGCGCGGTGGCGGTATGGATCGGCCAGAGCTTCGACAACGTCGTGTCCGACAACGAGATCTTCGACACCACCTACACCGCCATTTCGGTCGGCTGGAGCTGGGGCTACGCCGCGGCAACATCCGGTCGCAACCAGATTGTCAACAACCTGCTGCACGACATCGGGCTCGGCCACCTGGAAGACATGGGCGGCATCTACACGCTGGGCGTCTCGCCCGGCACGGTGATTTCCGGCAACGTGATCCGCGAAGTGCGCGGATACGACGGTTACGGCTACGGCGCCTTCGGCATCTACAACGATCAGGGGACCAGCGGCTTGACGATCCGCGACAACATCGTGATCGGCACGGACACTGGCGCCTACCACCTCCACTTCGGCCGGGACAACGTCGTCGCGGGCAACGTCTTTGCCTACGGCCGGCTGGCCGAGTTTCGGGTCACCAAGCCCGAGCCCGACAACAACCTTCAGGTGACCGACAACCTGTTCGTGCCGCAGGGCCGCCAGCCCTTCGACGGGCGCATGGCCGGATCTGGCGTCCAGTTCCGCGGGAACATCACCTCCGATACGGCCAGTGGCGGCAAGGTCGACCAGGCGAGTTGCGGAGGCGGCTGCACGTTGCGCAGCGTCGGGATCCAGGCGTCGCCCTCCGACGCCCGCGACATCCGATTCACCGGGCTCGATGGCCAGACGACTTCGCGCCTGGCTCGCATCGTCGCCCAGGCCGGGCCGCAGTCAGCGCCCGATCGAAAGGCCAAGGCGATGATGGCTGCGCCGGCCGTTCAGAGCCGGTCGGCGGCGGTGGCCCCACCGGTTCCGGTTCAGCTCGACCTGGCAAGCGTTCCGGTCGGTCAGCGGCCGGCCGGCTTGCGCTACGCGCCGCCCAACGATCTGGAGGCCATTCACGTGGTCGCCAAGGACGGTGCGCCGGGCGGCGGGCGTTGCCTGCAGTTCAACGACGGCCCCCGGCTCGAGCACCGGTCGGAGCCGAATGCCTATGCCTTGCTGAATCACGTGCAAGGGCACAGCACCAGTTCGTTCTATATCCAGTACGACAACGCGACCGAATTCATCCATGAATGGAGAGACAACGGTCGGCCCTTCCTGACCGGACCGTCGTTGACCATCGGTCGCGACGGCGTGAAGGCGGGCGGGCGCGTGGTCGCGAAGCCTCGGCCCGGCGAATGGTTGGGCGTCACGATCACCGCGCCGTTGGGAGGCGGTGCACCCGGCCGATGGCAGCTCGAACTTCGTGAAGGGGGCGGTCAGCCGCGTCGCTTCGACGATTTGCCGTTCGGAAGCCCCGGATGGTCCAGGCTGTCGTGGATCGGATTCATCTCCAACGCGCAGGTCGAAACGTCGCTCTGCCTGGCGGACCTTCGGGTCGTCGGCGATCCGAACTGACCCGCCGATCCCATGCGCCAGCGGTCGATGCCTGTCGTCAGCGTCGTGATGCCGTCGTTGAACCAGGCTTCGTTTCTCGGCGATGCCATTCGCAGCGTGCTCGATCAAGGCGTGACTGACGCCGAACTGATCGTGTGCGACGGCGGCTCTGACGACGGAAGCCTCGAACTTCTGTCCGACCTGGCGGGGCGCTATCGGGGGAGGTTTCGGTGGTCGTCGGGTCCCGATCTGGGACCGGCCGATGCGGTCAACACCGCGGTGCGCGATGCCAGGGCGCCGGTGATCGGTTGGCTCAATTCGGACGATCTGTACACCGCCGGCGCGGTGACGCGTGCGCTGCAACACCTGGTCGAGCACCCGTCGCACGTGATGGTCTACGGTCACGGCGAGCATGTCGACGCGGCCGGAAACGTGATCGGCGCATACCCGTCCCGCCTGCCGTCAGTGCCTCTTCAGGAGTTCGCCGATGGATGCTTCATCTGCCAGCCGACGGCGTTCTTCCGACGCGAAGCTTTCCTGGCGCTCGGCGGTCTCGATACGCGATTGCGGGCCGCGTTCGACTTCGAGTTCTGGCTGCGACTGTTTCGCAGGCACCCCGGCGGCATTGGCTTCATCGACACCGTTCAGGCCCGCTCGCGTCTGCACGCGGGCAGCATCACGCTGCGCCAGCGTGAGCGGGTTGCGATGGAGGCGATGGAGGTGATTGCCCGGCACGTCGGTCCGGCACCGTCGCATTGGCTCCTGACCCACGTTGACGAGCTCTGCCGCGATCATCCGTTCGGGGCTGGTTCGCGAACGCTTCGCGCGCGCGTGGACGCGCTGATCGACAGTGCGTCAGGATGGATGGTTCGCGGCCAGGCGCAGGCGTTGAGCGAGCGACTCGCGCGCGATTCCCGCCTCGTCTGCGGTGGGGCACATGCGTTCCTGGGCATACATCCCGACGGCTGGGCACCACCGTCGATGTTGGTTCGTGTCGAGCAGGCCACCACGCCGTTCCGTCGCGTGCTGCTCGATTGCCGACTGCAGGCCCCGGCACCGCCCCGATTGCGCATCGAGGTCCTGGCGCCTGACGGCGAGGTCCGATGCGTCGATGTCGATGGTCACGGGCGATTCGAATTGTCGATCGATGTCGACGATCGACGCCCCGGCGCCCGCGCGATCTACACCGTCCTGAGCGACGGCGGGTTCATTCCCGCCGAGGTCGAGCCCGGATCGACCGACAAGCGCCGGCTGGCATTCCGCGTGGAAGCCTGTCGAACCGTCTGAAACCGCGACAGGCCGCCGTAGCGCAAGCCCGCGCCGCGCGGTTCAAGGACCACGGTGGCGGTCGAGCGCTTCCTCGTCACAGACGATGTCGCCGAGTTGCTGCTGTTCCCGGTCGATCGCAGGGTTTCGTCTCTCCGGCAGCTCCAGGGTGCCCGCGGCGTTGCCGTCCGCAGTGAAGTGGCGGAAGAACACCCGCATCACATGCTGCACGCCAGCCTCCGAGATGGAGCGCAGGTCGGGTTCGAAATAACTGCTGCGCGCCTGCGGCCCCGTGATGATCTCGTAGCTCGGGAAATACTGGGCGTCGGCGGCCGACGCGACGAAAGCGCCGGCCGCCGCGCGCAGCACCGACTTGCTCTCGATGGTGGAGACCAGCACGTGGCGATCTTCGTAGGTGGCGATCAGCGGCACCGGCGATACCGTCAGGATCAGTCGCGCCCGCGGGTTCACGCTGCGCAGCCTCATCCGGAACGCGTGCAGGTCACCAATCACGTCCTCGACACCGAAATTGACGAACTCGTAGCGCGACGCGTCGAAGGTTCCGCCGGCGACGCCGGGAGCCAGCGGAAACACTGCCCCGTCGTCTCGACGCCGCCAGGCCTCGGTCAACCCCAGCGTGAAGACAAAGACATCCAGTTCCGCGAACAGGCGCCGCACGTCGGCGAGGTGCTCGGCGGTCGTCTTTTCGACGTCCTGCGGCCGGGCATGCCCCAGCGGTTCGATCTGCGGGCGGAACGGGTCGACGTGCCTGCCGTCCGCACGCTTCCAGGATCGGTCCAGCGGCGTCAGGGTACCGTGTGCCCGGTCGAACAACTGCACCAGCTGGCGCGACGTGTACACGTTGCCGTAGCGCGCGGAGTACACCCCGAAGCCGCGTTCACGTGCCGCCTCCGGCGAAGGCGGGCGGCCCGCATCGACGACCATGTAGTTGAAGCCGTGTTGTCGCAGGTGGCGCGCGATGTTCTGGGCGAAACAACTGCCGGCAGTGGCCACGCGATCGGTCGGCGAGATGCGCCATGCGGAAGTCAGCACCGGGTCGAGCGTGGCGGGATCGACCTGTTCCACTGCGCGGCGCCAGAACCGTTCGTCGGGGAGATCTGCGTAGGGATTGGCACCGACGGCGGGTGGATCCGGGCGCCGAGCAGACAGGCTGGAGCCGATGCGACCCGCCCAGCGACGCAGGCGCGACACAGGCTCGGCGATGAATTGCTCGAGCCTTGCATACGCTTCGGTGGCCGTGCGATCGCAGTGAAGACTACCCTCCGGCGCCTCGCGAAACCTGGCAAATGACGCATCGACAAATTCCGGCAGCGACATCGTCAGCACCGGACGTTGGTCCGGGCAGTGCCCGCGGTCCAGTTTGAACTGGTAGTTCCCGATCAGCCGGGGAGGGTTCGCAAGAGCGGGATACACCGGCCAGACCGGCCAGCGCGCGAGCCCGTCGTCGACCCATTCGTGAGCCCCTTCCAGCGGCTTGATGCCTTCACGGCGAAGGACCTCGCCGACGACGTCGGCCAGAGCGAACAGCTTCGGATGGTTGATCGTGTGCATGAAGCAGCCGATCGCGCGCCAGCGGTCGATCAACGGCGCCAGCGGCAGCCCGGCATGCCGACCGAGCGCGATCAAGTTGTCTTCTGCCGCCGCGTGGTACTGCGGGAAGTCCAGGCAGTCGAACACTTCGTCCCGGAACAGGGCCACGGCCTGCTCCGGTCCCAGTCCGTGCTGCCAGGCCCAGAACACAATGGACGACTGGTACTCCCCCATCGGCCCGGAGACGTAGCCGCCGGGGCGGCGGCCCACGTAGACACAGTCGGGGTGGAAGCCGGTGTAGTTCAGCGGTGGGAACTGGCGGACCTTGGCCCGGTGTCGCGGCAGCCGCTTCTCGATCTGCCGCGTCACCTCGCCGACCAGTTGGACGAGCACCAGGTCGGCCTCCGACACCACGCTGTCGAGATCGAACGTGCCATCGTGCAAGCGGCTCAGGAAGCCCGGCGTCGTCTCGTAGCTTTGCGCGATCGCGTCGCCCGTCATGGCCTGGATGAGTCGGCCGACGCCGGCGGCCTGGCAATTGCCGAAGATGGCGACCTTCAGGCGCGAGCGCGACTCGGTCGGCCACGCCATCTTTACCGCATTTGCTTTGGGGTCGGCAGCTTCCAGCCGGACGCGCAATCGACTGCTCGCCCGGAACTCGTGCGAGCCAAGCAGCGTTTCGACGAGCGCAGCTTCGTCGGCCAGCGCCATGTGGCTGACGATCCCTTCTTCGGACTCGGGTTCGCGGCCGAGGATCAGACGAAATCCCCAGACGACCGTCTCGCGCGAGATCGCCACGGCCGGCCGCCCTCAGTTCGCGTTGTCCAGGGTGTAGACCCGATTGATCGAGAACACCAGGTTCATGAACTTCTGCAGCTCGGCGACCGGCGCGTTCGAGACGTACAGGATGTCGCGATCGCGCACGGCAAAGGACTGCATCACGAAGAAGCTGGCCGGGTCGCGGAGGTTGAGCCGATAGATGACGGGAACCTGTCCGTCCGGCGTCGTCAGCACCGGTTCACGCGGCCATGCCAATGCGTTCCGGGATTCCAATCGGAACAGGAAGACGCCCTGCGCATCCGACCGGCTGTCGAGCAGGCCGCCGGAGCGTGCGATTGCCTGCGCCAACGAGATACCCTGTGACTCGAACGGCACCTCGTTCTGGCGTCCCGTGGCGCCCAGCGCAATGTAGTTCAGCGGCTGCACCAGTGCGGTCACGACGTCGCCGGAGCGCAGCCTCACGTTCTGCCCCGGATCGCGAATGACCTGATCGAGCGGCATCGACTGGTGCTGCGCTCCACGGGTCATCTGCACCGTCACCTTGCTGACGGCCTGACGGACCCCGCCCGCGGCCGCCAAGGCGTCGAGCAATCGCTCGCCGCTGGCCGTCAGAGGCATGCGCAGGTTGTTGTTGACCTCTCCGACCACGGTGACCGTCGACGACGCATTCTGCGTGATACGCACCAGCACCTGCGGTTGGTGGGCCTTGCCCTGCAAGCGCTGTGCAATGTCAGCCCCGACCGCGCTGGTCGCCAAGCCCGCGGCCCGCACCCGCCCGACGAACGGGATCAGGATGAAGCCTTCCCGATCGACCATCTGTGGCGGCAGCACCACCGCGCCGGCCGTGTTGCTGACATGCGCATCGACGCTCGAGGCGCCGAACAGCGTGGCCGGCGGTGCCTCCCAGATCGTCACCTCCACCGAATCGCCGGCACCGACCGTCGGCGTGGCGACAAGGTCGGGCCCGAAGGCCTCGGAGAATGCGAGTTGTTGCCGGGTCGTCGCCAGTTGCTTGACCACCGCGGCGTCGATGTCCACGACCTGAACTGCTGGGGCCGTGTTCGTGGTGGCGCCGGCCTGTTCGATGACACGGGTGCTGGGGCCATTTGCTGGAAGCTGGGCGCAGCCCCACAGCAGCAGCGTGGCAGACAGCAAAGTGAGCAGCGATCGCGGCGAACCGGTAAGGAATGGGTGCATGGGTGTCGAAATCGGGACGCCGCGAGGGCGCTTGCCGCTCGGGCGGGAGCCATTGAACGAGGCGAGACTCCAAGGTCCGGCGTACTTTACCCCACGCCCCGGCGAAAGCCCGATCGGCACCTCCCGCGTCCCCAGAGTGTCGCGTTCAGCTGGGCGGTTGCCTAAAACGCGCCTTCGACCTGCTGCAACAGCATCCGGGCCGAACGGTCCCAGTCATAGCGCGCGACGCGCGCGATGCCCGCTTCGATGAGGCGCTGCCGGGTTCCCTCGTCGGTCGCAAGCACTGTCATCGCGGAAGCCAGGGCCTCGACCGACTCGGCATCGACGTAGAGCGCCGCCGGTCCGCAAACCTCGGCCAGCGCACCGGAGCGCGACGTCAGCACCGGACAACGACACGCCATGGCTTCGATGGGCGGCAGGCCGAATCCTTCGTAGGTTGATGGAAACGCGAGGCACGATGCGTGTCGGTAGAGTGCGACGAGTTCCGTATCGGTCAGCGTACCGGTTCGCACGACCTGCGGCGGCAACGTGGCATCGCCTCGATCGGCGAACACCCGGTGGTTGCGTCCGCCCACCAGCACGAGACTGAGGTTCAACGCCGATGGCAATCGGGTGAAGGCCTCGACCAGACGGGCGCGGTTCTTGGTCGGGTTGGCGCTAGAGACGGCGAGGACGTACCGGCCAGGCTCAAGCGCCAACCGCTGCAGGATCGATGTGTCGTCGACGCAGTCGGCCAGATGCCCCGCTGCGTTTGGAATGATCGCGAAGCGGTCCGTCGGCACGCCGAGGCGAAGTGCCAAGCGCTCTCGAGAGAATTCCGACACGGTGATCAGTCGACACGCCCGCGTGCTCAGATGACGGAACAATGCGCGATACCACGCGACGAACGCGCCGGTGTATGCCTCCGGCACGTCGAATACGGCGGCGTCGTGCAGCGTGCAGATCTGCCGCCGTGCCGTCCAGGGCGCCGATCCCGCCAGACTCAACAGGAGCCCATCCCTCGCCTGCCAGGGAAGCAGCACCTGCTCCCAGAGAGCCGACGGCACGCCATTCGGCCCGATCGGTCGGCTGTCGATCGCTTCGAGATCCGGAACGTGCGCTCCAGGTGGATGAAGCAGTACCCATCGAGCCGGTGTGCGGACCCGCTCGACGAGAAGGCGGTCGACTGCGGTGAGCAACGAAGCCGCGAATCGCTGAACGCCCGTGGTCCGCTGTGACAGGAATTTGCCGTTGATGTAGCAGGTGTCGATGTGGTGCGCGCGCCTTCGTTTTCACCCGATAGTGCCGGGGGATCCTACCGGACAGCAGCGGCCGCCGTCCTCGCGTTCGATCGCCGTCAGCGCCGAAGCACCACCAGGTCCTGGACGTTGTCGATGGCGTCGACAGTGACCGACTGGACCGCGAAGCTCCCACCAAAGGTCCGCTTCACCTGAGCCGGATCGTTCAAGGTCAAGCCGTACGGCCGGTGAATGCCCGGCCGCCAGGTGTCGCGACGCGCCGGATCCTCTGGATACGGAATGAAGAGCACGCCGCCGCGTCTCAGATCGACGTCGCCGACGCGTTCCCAGCCCGGGTCCTTGCGCTTCTGGCGAGCCTTCAATGCGCTGAAGCTGGAAGTCGATATCAGTGCGAAGCCGCCTGGGCGCACGATGCGGGCGATCTCGTCGAGCCAGCGCAACTGATCCTCGGGGGCCAGGTGCGTCCAGATGGAGATCGAGTAGACGGCATCGAATTCGCCATCGGCGAAAGGCAGCGGCGGGTCGAACGCCGTCGCCTGAAGCCGGACGCGGGGAAGTTCGGACTTCAGGTAGTCGATGGCGCTGGCATCGACGTCCACGCCGGAGAACTCGGCCCGCGGAAATCCGTCTGTCATCGGATACAGCACCCGCCCGCAGCCGCAGCCGAAGTCGAGGATCCGCCGGCCGGCAAGGTCGGAATCTCCGAAGAGCTGACGCAACTGCGCGGCGAGGACCTTCGATATCCGCTCTCCGGCGGCGAGAAATACCGACCAGTTCGGTGCGCCGACGCGCTGTAGGTTGATGAGGGGTGGGGGCTTGTGCCCGGCGTTCGCAGTGGTCATGACGTGTCTCGATCGAATCTGCAGATGGAACAGTCAAGGAACGTAGGCGCGCCCGGCCAACCGGGAAGACGCTCGACGGAATTGCTCGCCCTCAAGCCCCGGATCGGGGCCCACGCAAGCGACGGCACGGTGCAACGTGTTTGCTGTCATGTACCGGCTGGCAGCCTTGTCGTATGACCGCGGGGCGCATTGTCGCTCAACGGCCACGCGACATCGCTTCAGCCCTGCAGCGTCCGCCCCACCGCATCCTTCGTCGACACCTTCGGCGCCGCCCCGTCCAGCGGCCAGGCGATCGCGAGTGTCGGGTCGTCCCAGCGGATGCAGTCTTCGCTTTCGGGGTGGTAGTAGTCGGTGGTCTTGTAGAGGAAGTCGGCCGAGTCGCTGAGCACCAGGAAGCCGTGGGCCAGGCCCGGCGGGATCCAGAGCTGGCGGTGGTTGTCGCCGCTCAATTCCACGCCGACCCAGCGGCCGTAGGTCGGGCTCGATGGCCGGATGTCGGCCGCCACGTCGAACACCGCCCCCTGCGTGACGCGCACCAGCTTGCCTTGCGCGTGCGGCGGGCGCTGCAGGTGCAGGCCGCGCAGCACGCCCTTCGTGGAGCGCGAGTGGTTGTCCTGCACGAAGGAGACCGCGTGGCCGAGCGCGTCGTCGAAGGCACGCTGGTTGAAGCTTTCCATGAAGAAGCCGCGCGCGTCGCCGAACACCCTGGGTTCGAGGATCAGCACGCCGTCGATGGCCGTTCGGGTGACCTGCATCAGAACACCTGCGAGTTGACGATTTGCATCAGGTACTGGCCGTAGCCGTTCTTCAGCATCGGGCGGGCCAACGATTCGAGCTTCTCGGCGTCGATCCAGCCAGCGCGGTAGGCGATCTCCTCCGGGCACGCGACCTTCAGGCCCTGGCGCTTCTCGAGCGTGGCGATGAAGTGCCCGGCCTCGAGCATGCTGTCGTGCGTGCCGGTGTCGAGCCAGGCGTAGCCGCGGCCCATGATCTCGACGTGCAACTGCCCCTGCGCCAGGTAGCGCGCGTTGACGTCGGTGATCTCGAGCTCGCCGCGGGCCGACGGCTGGATGCCGGCGGCGATGTCGCAAACGGTGGCGTCGTAGAAGTACAGGCCGGTGACGGCGTAGTGGCTCTTCGGCCGGGCCGGCTTCTCCTCGATGCTCAACGCGCGGCGCTGCGCATCGAACTCGACCACGCCGTAGCGCTCGGGGTCGGTCACGTGGTAGGCGAAGACCGAGGCGCCGGTCTCGCGCGCCGCCGCGGCGCTCAGCAGTGACTGGAAATCGTGCCCGTAGAACAGGTTGTCGCCGAGCACCAGCGCGCTCGGGTGGCCGTCGACGAAGTCGCGCCCGAGGATGAAGGCCTGCGCCAGCCCGTCCGGGCTCGGCTGCACGCAGTAGCGCAGGTCGAGGCCCCATTGCGATCCGTCGCCGAGCAGCGCCTCGAATCGCGGCGTGTCCTGCGGCGTGCTGATCACGAGGATGTCGCGGATGCCGGCGAGCATCAGCGTGGACAGCGGGTAGTAGACCATCGGCTTGTCGTAGACCGGCAAGAGCTGCTTGCTGATCGCGAGCGTGGCCGGGTGCAGCCGCGTGCCGGATCCTCCGGCGAGGATGATGCCTTTGCGCTTCATCGGGGATGGGTCGGTTGGGGTTCGCGGCAGCCCACGCGGGTCGGCGGGCGGCGCGTCAGCCGAGGATCTCGGCGAGCATCCGGTCCACGCCGACGGTCCACGCCGGCAGGGACAGGTCGAAGGTGTCGCGCAGCCGCCGCGTGTCCAGCCGCGAGTTGTGCGGCCGGCGCGCCGGCGTGGGGAAGGCGCTGCCGGGCACGCGCTCGATCGCGTCGGCGGCGACGCGGATCGGCCGGCCCGCCGCGCGGGCGCGCTCGATCACGTGGCTGGCGTAGCCGTGCCAGCTCGTCTCGCCGGCGGCGGCGCAGTGGTAGATGCCGCTGAGCTGTGGTCGTCCTCGTGCGCTGCGCAGCGCGTGCGCGGTCACGTCGGCCAGCAGCTCGGCGCCGGTGGGCGCGCCGAACTGGTCGTCGACGACGGTCAGGCGCTCGCGCTCCTGCGCCAGCCGCAGCATCGTCTTCGCGAAGTTGCCGCCGCGAGCCGCATACACCCAGCTGGTGCGCAAGATCAGGTGGCGGCAGCCACTGGCGGCGATCGCGAGTTCGCCGTCGAGCTTGCTGCGGCCGTAGGCGTTCAACGGCGCGGTCGGCGCGTCTTCGCGCCAGGGCTGTTCGCCGCTGCCGTCGAAGACGTAGTCGGTGCCGTAGTGCACCAGCCAGGCACCGAGCGCGGCGGCCTCGCGGGCGAGCACGCCGGGCGCGGTGGCGTTGATCGCCTGCGCGGCGGCGGCGTCGCTCTCGGCGCGGTCGACCGCGGTGTACGCGGCGGCGTTGACGATCGCGTCGGGCGCCACGGCGCGCACGGTGGCGGCCAGTGCCTCGGGCTGGCCCAGGTCGCCGCACAGGCCGTCCTGCCCCTTCGAATCGAGCGCGATCAGTTCGCCCAGCGGCGCGAGCGCACGTTGCAATTCCCAGCCGACCTGCCCGTTCCTGCCGAGCAGCAGGATCTTCATGCGGCGCCGCCCGCCGCGTCGCGGCGGGTGTACTGGCTGTCGATCCAGTCGCGGTAGGCGCCGCTTTGCACGCGCGCGACCCAGTCCGGATGGTCGAGGTACCAGCGCACGGTCTTGCGGATGCCGGTCTCGAAGGTCTCGGCCGGGCGCCAGCCGAGTTCGGATTCGAGCTTGCGTGCATCGATCGCATAGCGCCGGTCGTGGCCCGGGCGGTCGGTGACGTAGGTGATCAGCCGGCGGTAGGAGCCGGCCGGGTCGGGGCGCAGTTCGTCGAGCAGCGTGCAGATCGTCTGCACGATCTCGATGTTCGGCTTCTCGTTCCAGCCGCCGACGTTGTAGGTCTCGCCGAGGCGGCCGCGGGCGAGCACCTCGCGGATCGCGGCGCAGTGGTCGCGCACGTAGAGCCAGTCGCGCACCTGCATGCCGTCGCCGTACACCGGCAGCGGCTTGCCGGCCAGCGCGTTGACGATCATCAGCGGGATCAGCTTCTCGGGGAAATGGTAGGGGCCGTAGTTGTTGCTGCAGTTGGTGGTGAGTACCGGCAGCCCGTAGGTGTGATGCCAGGCGCGCACCAGGTGGTCGCTGGCCGCCTTGCTGGCCGAATACGGGCTGTTCGGCTCGTACGGGTGGTCTTCTGCGAACGGCGGGTCACCCGGGCCGAGCGAGCCGTAGACCTCGTCGGTCGACACGTGCAGGAAGCGGAATGCCGCCCGCGCATCCGCGTCCAGCCCGTTCCAGTGCGCGCGGGCCGCCTCCAGCAGCGCGAACGTGCCTTCGACGTTGGTGCGGATGAACGCGCCGGGGCCGAGGATGCTGCGGTCGACGTGGCTTTCCGCGGCGAAGTGCACGATGGCGCTCGGCCGGTGTTCGGCCAGCAGGCGGTCGACGAGCGGGCGGTCGGTGATGTCGCCGTGCACGAACACGTGGCGCGGGTCGCCGTCGAGCGAGGCGAGGTTCTCGCGGTTGCCGGCGTAGGTGAGTGCGTCGAGGGTGAGCACGGGCTCGTCGCCGGCGGCCAGCCAGTCGAGGACGAAGTTCGCGCCGATGAAGCCGGCGCCGCCGGTGACGAGGATCATGGTCGGTCGTGCCGTGGAGTGCGGGGCGTCGGATGGTGACGTCCGGGGTCGAACAGTCAACGCCGGAAAAACGACGGATTCTAGTGGGGGCTCACCCGCTTGCCTCGCCATGCGGGCCGTGGCAGCGATAATCGCAGCATGACGGAAACCTCCATGGCTGGCGTCGACGACGCCACCCTCCCTGCGGCCGAACCGGCCGCAGCCCACCGATTCGACACCCTCGCGCTCGATCCCAAGCTGCTGCGGGCGGTGGCCGATTCGGGCTACACCGAGATGACGCCGATCCAGGCCAAGGCGATCCCGGTCGTGCTGGCCGGGCGCGACGTGATGGGTGCCGCCCAGACCGGCACCGGCAAGACGGCGGCGTTCTCGCTGCCGCTGCTGCAGAAGATGCTCAAGCATGAGAGCTCGAGCGTGTCGCCGGCCCGCCACCCGGTGCGCGCGCTGGTGCTGGCGCCCACGCGCGAGCTGGCCGACCAGGTCGCCAACAACGTCAAGACCTATTCCAAGCACACCAAGCTGCGCGCCACGGTGGTGTTCGGCGGCATCGACATGAAGCCGCAGACGGCCGAGCTGAAGGCGGGTGTCGAGGTGCTGATCGCCACGCCCGGCCGGCTGCTCGACCACATCGAGGCGAAGAACTGCTCGCTGAACCAGGTCGAGTACGTCGTGCTCGACGAGGCCGACCGCATGCTCGACATCGGCTTCCTGCCCGACCTGCAGCGCATCCTGAGCTACCTGCCCAAGCAGCGGCAAACGCTGCTGTTCTCCGCCACCTTCTCGCCCGAGATCAAGCGCCTGGCCGAAAGCTACCTGCAGGACCCGGTGCTGGTCGAGGTGGCGCGGCCGAACGCCACGGCGTCGACGGTGGAGCAGCGCTTCTACAGCGTCACCGCCGACGACAAGCGCCGCGCGGTGCTGAAGCTGCTGAAGGATCGCTCGCTCACGCAGGCGCTGGTGTTCGTCAATTCCAAGCTCGGCTGCGCGCGGCTCGCGCGCTCGTTCGAGCGCGACGGGCTGCGCACCAACGCGCTGCACGGCGACAAATCGCAGGACGAGCGGCTGAAGGCGCTCGACGCGTTCAAGCGCGGCGAAGTCGACGTGCTGGTCGCCACCGACGTGGCCGCCCGCGGCCTGGACATCGCCGACCTGCCGGCGGTGTTCAACTTCGACGTGCCGTTCAACGCCGAGGACTACGTTCACCGGATCGGCCGCACCGGCCGCGCCGGCGCCTCGGGCCTGGCGGTCACGCTGGTCACCCGCGACGACACTCGCCTGACTGGCGACATCGAGAAGCTGATCAAGAAAAAGATCGAACTCGAACCGCTCGAGCTCGACGAGGAACGCCCGCGCCGCGATTTCCGCGCCGATCGGGTGCGGCGCGATGTCGATGCCGACGCCGAGGCCGACGAACCGGTGCGCGGCTTCCGCCCGCAGCCGACGTCGCGCCCGCTGACGCCGCCGCCGGCGCGCGAGCCGATCGACCCGTTCTTCGACCAGCCCTACGTCGCCAACGCGAATGCCGACCCGGCCTGGGAGAAGGCCGCGGTGGCGCATCCCACGCCGCGCGGCTTCTCGCCCAACATCAAGCCCAAGCGCAAGGTGGCGGCGCTGTTCGGGGCGAAGAAGGCGGAGTAGTCGCCGGAGCGGGTACCGCGTCGTCGGCCCGAGGAGCGCGGGCACCCGCGAGGGCCCCGCCGCGCCGGCTCGGCGTCACGCCGCCAGCAGCGCGAACACCGCCGGCACGTCCTTCGGCAGCGCCGCGGGCGCCGACTTCCAGCGCGACACCGCGTCGGTGCGCGTCCAGCCGCCGGCGAGCGTCAGGCCGACGCTGATCGACAACTGCGTGTCGCCGCGCAGCCCTTGCAGCAGCGCGCCGAGCAGTGCCTCGTTGCGGTAGGGCGTCTCGATCATCAGTTGCGTCTGCGCCGCGCGCCGCGACAGCGCTTCCAGTTCGCGCACGCGCGCGAGCCGGGCGGCGGCCTCCACCGGCAGGTAGCCGACGAACGCGAAGCTCTGCCCGTTCAGCCCGCTCGCGCCGAGGGCGAGCAGCAGCGAACTCGGCCCCGAAAGCGGCTTCACCGTCACCCCGAGCCGATGCGCCGCCCGGACGAGTGCCGCACCGGGGTCCGCGATCGCCGGCAGCCCGGCTTCGGACAGCAGGCCGACATCGTCGCCACGCAGCGCCGGGGCCAGCAGCGCGTCATGCCCGGCCGCGCCGGTCGGCACGGCAGAGCCCTTGGCCGGGCGGGGCAGCTCGACGATGTCCAGCGTCTGCAGCGGCTGGCGCAGCGGCACGACCGCGTCGACGCGTTTGAGGAAGGCGCGCGTGCTGCGCGCGTTCTCGACCACCCAGTGCGCCAGGCGTGCGGCGACCTGCATCGCGCCGAGCGGGAGCACCTGCGACAGGTCGCCCGCCGGCGCCTCGGCAACGCCGAAATCGAGGCTGTTCGGCACCAGGTACAGCGTTCCGAGCGGCGACGCCGCGTCGCTCGCGCCAGTCATGACAGCAGCGGATCGAGCCCGGCTTCGCGCAGCAGCCCGCAGGTGCGGATCAGCGGCAGGCCGACCAGCGCGGTCGGATCATCGGATTCGATGGCGTCGAGCAGCGCGACGCCCAGGCCCTCGGACTTGGCGCTGCCGGCGCAGTCGTACGGCGTCTCGGCGAGCAGATAGCGCTCGATTTCCGCGTCGGACAGGCGGCGAAAGCGCACGGTCACCGGCACCAGCAGCGCCCGGTGGAAGCCGGTGGCGCGCCGCACGACCGCCACCGCCGTCTGGAAGACGACGCTGCGCCCGCTCATCCGGCGCAGTTGCGCCACGGCGCGGTCGTGCGAACCCGGCTTGCCGATCGCATCGCCGTCGAGCTCGGCGACCTGGTCCGAGCCGATCACGACAGCTTGCGGAAAGCGTTCGGCGACCGCCTGCGCCTTCGCGCTCGCCAGCCGCAGCGCCAGCGCGGCCGGCGCCTCGCCGGGCTGTTCGGTTTCGTCGACCTCGGGCGACTGCACCTCGAACGGCAGCCGCAGCCGCGCCAGCAGTTCGCGCCGGTAGCGCGAGGTGGAACCAAGGATCAGCGTGGGGACGGGAGGCAGGGCGGAAGCCATCTCAATGACGCCGGAATGCCGCCGTTGACAAACGCGCCGCCCCGGCGGGCGGCGGACGAACGGGGCGTGGGGAAGGTTTCATCTCAGTGATTGTCCCATCGGGATCGGCCGCCCCGCGCCGGCGCCGCTTGCCGGGCCAACCGTAAACTTCGTCTCATGACGCCGACCACGATCGACCCGCGCCGCCTCGACGTCGCGGCCCTGGCGCGCCAGGGCGCCAGCCTTGACGGACAGATCGCGCTGGCCGACCTGACGCGGCTGGCCGATGCGGCGCACGCCGACGCACCGCCTGGCGCCGGCGACGTCGCCCCGTGGCGGGCGCGCGGCGAGCAGCGGCCGGTGCGTGGCGGCGCGCCGCAGACCTGGCTTCACCTCGAGGCGGATGCGGCGCTGCAGCTCGTCTGCCAGCGCTGCCTCGCGCCGGTGGCGGTGGCGCTCGAGGTGCGGCGCGACTTCCTGTTCGTCGAAGGCGAGGACGCGGCGGCCCAGCTCGACGCCGATCACGAGGACGACGTGCTCGCGTTGCCGCGCTGGCTCGACCTGATCGGGCTGGTCGAGGACGAACTGCTGCTCGCGCTGCCGTTGGTGCCGCGCCACGAGCGCTGCCCGCAACCGCTTCCGCAGCCCGTCGAGTAGTTGCGGGGGTATGCCCGGGCGCCGCCCTTTGCCGCGCGGGCCGTGCTCACGCGCGGCGGGCCGGTGAACTGACGGGCCGATATGCCATCAGCCGACCGCGCGCGTGGTGCTAGAATCGAGGGCTTTTCGGCCGGCGGAGCCATGGCGGGCCTGTTCGCCAGGCGCCTTCGGCCACGCAAGCCTGCCCGGCGCATGACTGTTCCGCCCGGATCGAAACCGAGTCCGAACGTCAAGTCCGGCAAGCGGCCTGTGCCGCCGGCAAGGCCCTG
>JBGAMJ010000017.1:17545-62394 GCA_044223035.1 Piscinibacter sp. | reverse complement strand
CACCTTCGGGCGCCGATGCGGCGCCGGCCGGCGCCTTCGGCTCGTCGAACTTGGCGCCGCCCTTGTTGGCCATGTAGACGACGGCGCGGCCGACTTCGAAGTCGCTGAAATCGCCGCCACCCTGCGCGCCCATCGCGCCCTTGCCCTTCAGCGCGCTGTTCAGCAGCGCGTCATAGCCCTGGCCGATGCGCGGGCCCCAGGCGGCAGCGTCGCCGAACTTCGGTGCGCCGGCGGCGCCGGTGGCGTGGCAGGCCGAGCACTGCGCGGCGAACACCTGTTCGCCGGTCTTCAGCGCAGCGGCGTCGGATGCGTCCTTGACCTGAACCATCGCGACCGGGCGGATGCGTGCTGCCACCGCCTCGGGCGACAGGCCGTCGCTGCCGGCAGCGGGGCGGCCGTGGCTGCTGACGTTCAGCACCAGCAGCACGATCACCGCGATCGGGATCACGAACGCGAACACCACGGCGAGGATCAACTGCTTCGGCGTCTTGATCGGGCCTTCGTGCGGGCCATCGTCGTCGTGGTGTGGGTGGGCGGCGCTCATGAAAGTCCTTGACTGCGTGACGTTGCCTGGGTGGCGGATGCGGGAAGGATGGCGGCGCGCCACCCCGTGCGATGCCGCCCGGGCGACGACCCGTACAAGACCCACGGGACGGCCCGGCGGAGGACGGCTCAGGCCGCGGCGGCGCAAAGCCCGGGATTATAGGCAGGGGGCCGGCAGGGTCTTGGGGCCGGCGGACGGCCTGCCGCGGCCCGCCGCCTGCCCCGGCTACAATCCGCCGCGCTGCGCCCGTAGCTCAATGGATAGAGTACTGCCCTCCGAAGGCAGGGGTTGCTGGTTCGATCCCAGCCGGGCGCGCCAGGAAATGGGACATGCGATGGGCGCTTTGGGCGCCCATCTTGCTTTCCGGCGTTGCGTGTGTGTGTACTGGTGGTCGGCCAGGCTTCGTTGCCCGATCGGGGCGTGCCGGACCTGCCGCGTGAGTCCCGTTCGGCGGCGCAGGGCGCCCACTCGCCAAGCTTCTCGCCGGGAACGTCGTTGATTCGATGGATGAGGCGCGGCGCGAGAGCCTCGCGATGCCGGGGCTGGTGCGATATGGTCGATGCAGCGACATCCGCGGCCGCGGCCGCGGCCGCGTTCAGGCCACGGGAGTGACGCGATGGACGAGCGCTTGGTTGGGGTTCGAAGAGCGCTACGGTTCGGCTGCATCGCGATCCTGTGCCTGGCGGCCGGCGGCTGCTTCCTCGGCGACGACGACTCCCCGCCGCCACCCGATGCCGTGGCGCCCACGCCACCTCCCGGCCATCCCCCGGGCGACGGCGCGGGAACGATCGCCGGGCTGGTGGTCGATTCGCGGAGTGGATCGGCGCTCGCCGGCGCGACGGTGAGCGCCGGCGGCGTCGTGGCGACGACCGATTCGGCCGGGCGCTACGTCCTTGCCAGCGTGGCCGCCGGCGACCGGATGGCGGTGACGGTCTCGAAGGCTGGCTATGCCGCGACGCAGGTGCGGCCCCGTGTCGATGCCGGCGCCACCGTGCTGGGGCTCGTCGTCCGGCTGACTCCCGTCGCTTTGCGTCAAAGCTTCGATGCCTCGCAAGGCGTCACCGCGTCGATGCGGCAGAGCAGTGCCCGGGCGGAACTGCCCGCAGCCGGCCTCGTGCGTTCCATTGGCGGCGGCCCCGCCGGCGGCACGGTGACGATCGAACTGACTCCGCTGAATCCAGGGCAGGACCCCGCCAACCTGCCGGGCGACTACCGGTGGGCCGCCGGCGCTGCGGATTCCGGCGTGTTCGAGAGCTTTGGCGCGGTCGACGTCGCGCTGCGCGACGCCGCCGGTCGCTCGCTCGACCTGGCGCCCGGGCGCCGGGCGTTGCTCCGAATCCCGGTGTCGACGCGCGCCGCAGGCGTCCCGTCGACCCTGCCGCTGTATGCGTTCGACCGCGCCAGCGGGCTCTGGTCGGCGCAGGGCGAGGCCCGGCTGGGCGGCTCGGCGCCGAACCGGTATTTCGAGGCCATGGTCGCCCATTTCAGCATCTGGGGTGTCGGCATGCCGGTGGACACGCTGACGGTTCGGGGCTGCGTTCAGGACACGAGTGCGCGCCGGGTCGCCGATGCCGTGGTGGTCGGCCTCGGGCTCGACCATTCGCTGCAGACGAGCGCCGTCACCGCGGCGGATGGGACCTTTTCTCTGCAGGTGCAACGCGAAGGAGAGACCGAAATCGTCGCCGCGCTCGATCCGCGGCGCTCCGCCGCCCGCGTCGTAGGGGAGCTCGATGCGGACACCACGCTGGACGGCTGCCTCGTGCTGAGCTCCGGTGCCGTGGCGGCGACCTTTTCGCGGCAGCCCCAGGACGCCGTCGCTTCACCCGGTGCCTATGCGATGTTTCGCGCCGAGGCGCAGGGTTCGCCGCCGTTGCGCTATCAATGGCAGCGCAACGGCAAGCCGATCGCTGGCGCCACCGCACCGGTGCTGGTCGTCGATCCGGTCGCGGTCGCCGACTCCGGCGCGCAGTACCGCGTCGTCGCGGTCAATCCGACAGGCGGCAAGACGAGCCGTGCGGCGACGCTGACCGTCCATCAGGTGGTGACGCCACCCACGATCGTCACCGCGCCGCGCAATCGCACCGTGTTCCTCGGACACCGGGCCGGCTTCCGCGTGGTGGCCCATGCCGGCGGCCGCTCGCTCACCTACCAGTGGTCGCGCAACGGCCAGCCGATCGGCCGTGCGGTCCAGCCAAGCTACACGACGCCGCCGGCGACCGAGGCGGACCAGGGCTCGACCTATGACGTGGTCGTCGGCGTTGCGGGCACCTCGCTCCGGGTCGCCTCGCGAGCGGCCACGCTGAAGGTCACCGTGCCCGGCAAACCCGTCGTCCTCCGGGCCCCGGTGAGCACGCGTGTCGTCGTCGGGTCCACGGCCACCTTCGATGTCCTGGCCAGTTCGCCATCGCCGCTCGGCTACCTGTGGCTGCGCGACGGCAAGCCGATCCCGGGGGCGGTGCACGCCAGCTACACCACCCCGCCGACGACGCTGGCCGACAACCAAAGCGGGTACAGCGTGGTCGTGCGCGTGGTCGGCACCTCGCTGGTGTCGGCGACGGTGCCGGCGGTGCTGTCGGTGATCCCGCCGTTCGGGCCCTGGGCCGACCCGCCGCACGACGTGCTGGTGCTCGCGGGCCAACCCGCGGGCTTCGCGGCCTCGGTCAGCGGCTCACCGCCGTTCACCTACCAGTGGCTGCGCAACGACACGCCGATACCCGGCGCCACGGCATCCAGCTACGAGATCCCGTCGACCACCGCCGCCGACGACGCGGCCCGCTTCTCCTACCGCGTGACGAATGCCAACGCGACGCAAACCAGCGGTGCCGCCGCCCTGACGGTGCTGTCGCCGACCAGCGGCGCGGGACTCTACCTGGCCGACTTCGCCGGTCCCGAAATCGCCGCCCGCAAGCTCCTCTTCGCCGACGGCGGTGCGCCGCTGAGCACCCAGGCCCTGGTGATGATCAACTCGTTCCATCCCGATGCCGCAGCCAAGGCGGAAGCAGCCGGCACCATCCAGGCCGAGGTGATCGCGCTGAACGAAGGAACGGTCCAGGCGTCGATGGTGTCGGGGCTGCACCAGCGCTATCGGATCTACTTCGATCGCAGCGGCGTGCTGAAGCGGCTCGATCTCCAATCGTCCGGCACCCTGCCGCAGGCGGTGCGGATGTCGACGTTGACGGCGTCGCAGGTCTGCGCCAAGGGCGGCATTCGCGCCGAGCCGCGCGTCGACGGCAGCGATCTCGCCAACGCCTCGCGCGGCTGGGCGTTCTTCCGCGCCCCGGGCCCGGACGGCCAGTGCGGCACGGCCGACGACGGCGCGTGGGCGGTGCGCATGACCATGAGCGAGACCGATGCGCCGCTGTCGATCGGGCAGCCGCTGGCGGCGGTCCGCGACGATCAAGGTGCGCTGACCGGGTTGCTGGTGCGCGTCGGTCGCGCCGTGCGCCGGCTCGATGCCGACCTCGCGGCACCGGTCACGCTGTTCACCCAGTCTTCCAGCGACATTGCCACCCTCGGAACCGCCTTCGGGGCTGCCGCTCCAGGCGTCTGGCTGTACGGGAGCGCCAGTGCGCTCTACGGCTACCGGCTGGACAGCGCCGCCGGCGTGCTGCCGACCGCGCTGGCCTCGCTGACCAACGGCGAGACCATCGCATCGTTGCTGGGGGGCGGCAGCGGCGCCGAGGCGTGGCTGGCGCTGCGCGGCAACTCATCGACACGCATCCTGCGCGTCACCGACGACCTGACGGTGCGCCAGACGGCGGCGCTGCGCTACGCGGTGAGCAGCTTCGGGGTCACGACCGGCCACGTGATCGTGAAGTCGGTGGCGCCCCGGCGGGAGCGGCGAGTGGTGGCTGTCGCGAAGGCGGATGGCGCCGAGACGACGCTCGATCAGGAGCAGTCGGACTACGAGATCCTCGACGTCGCCGTGTCGGGCGACAACGTCTACCGGTCATGGATTCAGTTCATCGATCGCGACGTCGCCGAGGGCATCAGCGTGTCGCGACCGGACGGAGGCAACGGCGGCTCGGTGGCAGGTTCGGTTCTGATCGGCACGGTGGCGCCTCCGGTTCTCCGTGTGACCAGTGGATTTCCGCAGGTTCACGCCCTCTACACGGCCGGAACCTCGTTCCTCGACTACCTGGCCGGCCAGTCCGTCACGCTGATCGAGGGGCCGACGCGTGCGCAGCTGTTCGACTATGGAGCGTTCCGCCTCGAGAGGTGCGGCTTCGCCGGCCTCGGTGCCACGGTCGATCCGCCGTCGCTTCCGATGCAGTTCGGCGGGGCGGGGCTGTTCCGCTATCACTACGTCACCAACGATCTCTACGCCTTCACCAGCGACAAAGCCGGGCTGCGCAAGGTGGCGTACTTTCCTTTGCCGACCTGTCCATAGTACGTTCCGGCGCCGCGTGCCACGATTTGCCGGTCCGCTGGACCCGGCGTGTCGCGTGGGCATGGGCAGGGCGGCACACTGGCCACCGACCGGCGACACCCATCAACAGGAGCGCGTTATGACCAGCAATGCGAGTTGGACCATCGAGGAACGCCCGGACGGCGACGTCATCATGGATGGCGACACCCGGGTCGGCGTCGTGCAAAGCGGATACGGCCGCCGCATCGTCGCCTGCGTGAACGCCTGTGTCGCGATCGGCACCGAGGCGCTGGAGGAGGCCGGCTTCGGCTCGGCCACCGTATCGAGCGGCGGCGATGCTGCACGGTACTAGTCTCCGCCGGCTGGGAGCTCGGCGGCCGTCCGTCCGGCCGCCGGGGGTGGATCGACGCTGAATCCGAGCCACGCGGCCCTGCGTCGGCGAGAATCGCGCCCGCGGCATCCCCGGCGCGAGACGTCCCTGGGAAACGCCGTGCAGCGGGTCGCGCAGCCCGCGCCCGATCGCGGATTTCGATGCAGACACCGACAGAACAGGCGGCGACACCACCGGCCGCGTCCGGCAGGACGCGGCGCCGACCTGCCCGCGCCGGCTGGCCGCTGGCGACGCTGGTGGTCGTCGCGGCGGCGGGGCTGGCCGGATGCGCGTCCAGGCCGCCATCCGGCGGACCGGGCTCGGCTTCGGTCCCGTGGCCCTCGTCGTCGCGCCCCGATCGCGACGGCCCGGAGGCGAACCCGCCGCCCAACCTGGCCGCCACGCCGGACGCCGAACCACGCATCGAGCCGATCCGCAGCGGCGGGCCGAACAAGCCCTACGAGGCGCTCGGCCAGACCTACGTGCCGCAGACCGACGACCGCTCGTACACGCAGCTCGGGCTCGCCTCGTGGTACGGCCGCAAGTTCCACGGCCGGCGCACCGCCAGCGGCGAGCCGTACGACATGTACGCGATGAGCGCGGCGCACCCGACGCTGCCGATCCCGAGCTACGCGCGGGTGCGCAACCCGGCCAACGGGCGCGAGATCATCGTGCGCATCAACGACCGCGGCCCGTTCCACTCGAACCGCATCATCGACCTCAGCTACACCGCGGCGCTGAAGCTGGACCTGCTGCGCGGCGTGGCGCCGGTGGAGGTGTCGCGCCTCACGTCGGAGGAGATCCGCACCGGGGCCTGGCGCCGCGGCACGCCCGGCGAGCCCGAGGCCGCGGCCACGGCCGTGGCCGCCGCGGCGACGGGATCGCGCCGCGCCGCGCGGCAGCCGGCGCCGGTGGTGGCGGCTGCCGCGCCGGTCGCGCCGGCGCCGGCACCGGCACCGGCGCCAACGCCGCCAGCCGAGGCCGCTTCGCCCACGCCGGCGGTGGTACCGACCGTCGGCGGCAACACCGGTCCGGCCGCTGTCGCCGCGGCGGCTCCACCGCCATCCACCGAGCCGGGATCGCCGGCCGGGGGCGTTGCGGCCGCCGCCGTCGTGGCCGAGCCGCCGCCCGCCCCGACCACCGTTGCGACCTCCCCCGCGCCCGCCGCACCCGACGCCCCGGTGTCGGGCGTCGCGGCGGCGCGCAGCGCGGCCACCGGCTTCTTCGTACAGCTCGGTGCGTTCCGCCAGCGCGAAGGTGCCGACGGCTTCCACCGCCGCGTGGTGGCCGACCTGGACTGGCTGGCACCGCTGCTGGCGGTGTTCAACGACACGCGCATGTTCCGGCTGCAGGCCGGGCCCTACCCGAGCCGGGACGAGGCGCTGAACGTCGCCCGCCGCGTCCGAGACGCGCTGCAACTGGTGCCGATGGTCGTCGAGCGGCGTTGATGCGGGCTGGCGCCGATGGCTTCGGCGAGCGGTTCCCGTGCTGGAGGTGCGTGCTGGAGGCCGGTGCGTGACGCCGCTACTTGAGGCCCGATAGTGAGGTCCGAGCATGACGACCGAGCTTGATGTCCGTGCTTGATGTCCGTGCTTGACGCCGCATCCTGCACGCGCCCACGATGTTTTGATCGGCGGCCGGTGGTCGCCGCAAGGAGCGTATCGATGGCGAACACCCCCGCCGGCCGAGGCGCCGGGAATCGCGGTGACCGCGACCCCGGGCCCGGCGCCGGGTCCGGCACCGACCCCCAACCCGCCGCCGGCGCCGCCACGCACTTCGACGTCTTCCTCTCCCACCGCTTCGCCGACAAGGCCGCCGTCGAGGCGCTGTACCGCCGCATCCGCCGGCTCGGCCACAGCGTGTACGTCGACTGGAAGCAGGACCCCGGGCTCGACCGCAGCCGCGTGGACCCGGACACCGCCGAACACTTCCGCCGCGTGATGCGGCGCTGCCACTGCCTGGTCTTCCTCGCCGGGCCCAACGCGCCCGGCTCGAAGTGGATGCCCTGGGAGCTGGGCTTCTTCGACGGCCGCCACGGTGCGCGCCGCATCGGCGTCTATGTCGACGACCGCCGGGCCTTCGACGCCGGCGAGCAGGAGTACCTCGGCCTGTACGAGACGATCGACGCGGCGACGCTGCCGCGCTTCATCGACGACGCGATCGATGACACCGCGTCGATGACCAGCGCGACTGCGGACCAGTTCGCCCGCCACCTCGAACGCTGGCGCGAGGATCCGATGGACTACGCGCTGTCCGTCTGGCAGTGGTGCTTCGGCGTGTCGGCCAACCTGCTGATCGACCCGGCGCGGATGCAGTCCGGTGGCGACGGGCAGCCGAGCGGCCCGCTGCGCGAACCCGCCGCGCTGTGGCAGCCGTGGTACGACCTGTGGCGCGCCCAGCAGGATGCACTGGCGCTGCAACGCCAGCAGGCGCGCGCGGCACGCCGCCAGGCGGGGGCGCCACGCGTGACGGCTGGCGCCGGCGCCGCTGCCCGGGGCGGTGCGGGCCCGAACGCGGTTGTGGGTGCGGGTGCGGGTGCGGGTGCGCGTGCCAGCGCGACGCCCGGCGCCCCGCAGGCCTGGCCCTGGGCCGCCCCGTGGATCGACGCCTGGACCCGCGGCCTGGCCGACGCCCAGGCGGCCGCTGCGACCGGGCTGCGTGCCGGCGGTGCGCCGGCGGCGGGACCCTTCGACGCGGTGGCACTCGACGCCGCCGTCACCGCGCTGCGCCGCGCGGTCTGAAGCGGCACGGCGGCGCGGGCACCGCCGCGCAGCGGCATCGCACGGGTCGCCGCACCGCTCAGGTCGCCGGAAACCGCCGTTCGCCGCACCCGCCATTCGCCGCACCGGGCGGCGCGCCCGGTGTGCGCCTCAGCGCCCGCCTGTCACGTCCAGCAGCGCGCCGGTGGTGTAGCCGGCCGCGTCCGACAGCAGCCAGGCGATCGCCTCGGCGACCTCCTCGGGGTGGCCCGGGCGCTGCATCGGCACCTGCGGCGCCACGCGCGCGGCGCGGTCGGGCTGGCCGCCGGAGGCGTGGATGTCGGTCTCGATGATGCCCGGCCGCACCGCGTTAACGCGCACGCCTTCGGCCGCCAGTTCGCGCGCCAGGCCGAGCGTGAAGCTGTCGATCGCGCCCTTGCTGGCGGCGTAGTCGACGTATTCGCCGGCCGAGCCGAGCCGCGCCGCCGCCGACGACAGGTTGACGATCGAGCCGCCGACGCCGCCGTGGCGCCGCGACATGCGCTTCACCGCCTCGCGCGCGCACAGCATCGAACCGATCACGTTGATGCCGAACATGCGCTGCCAGCGCGCCACGCTCATCGCGTCGACACGCGACGCGGCATCGACGACGCCGGCGTTGTTGACCAGTCCGCGCAGCGGCGGCAGTTCGGCGTCGATGCGCGCGAACATCGCGAGCACCTGCGCCTCGTCGGAGACGTCGGCCTGCAGCGCGATCGCCTGCCCGCCGCCGGCGCGGATGCGGGCGACCAGCGCGTCGGCCGCCGCGGCGTCGCGGGCGTAGTTGACGGCAACCGCGTCGCCCTGCACGGCGCAGCGCAGCGCGGTGGCGGCGCCGATGCCGCGCCCGCCACCGGTGACCAGCACGCTGCGCTCACTCGTCGTCGTCGGCTGCGCCATCGTCGCTCCCGCTGTCCTTGCGGCGCGCCAGTTCGTCGAGCCGGCCCTGCAGCGGCGCCACGCGCTGCAGGAAGCGCTCGCTGTCCAGCGGCCGTGCGAGGCGCAAGGCCGGCGGGAACAGGTGGCTCATGTACAGCTCTTCGCCGAACTGGTCGTTGGCCTGCCGGTTGAACCACAGGCTGACGCCGATGGCGGCGACGAACAGCCCGAGCGCCGCCGCCGCCAGCCGGCGCGGCCGGCGCGGCTCGATGCCGAGCACGTGGAAATAGACCATCGCCGCGCCGGCCGCGTAGCCGAGCACGAAGGCGTAGTCGCTGACCCATGGCCACGACAGCGCGAACGCCGCCAGGTTGGCCAGCGCCTCCAGCGCCTGCGCCGCGATCACCGCCAGCAGCAGCACGCGCAGGTGCCAGAAGAAGTGGCTGCGCCGCGTGAACACCTTCGACACCAGCGCCCAGGCGCCGCACCAGGCGAGCACGGCGGTGCTGGCCGTCACCGCCGTGCTGCCGAGCGCGCGGGTGAACAGGTCGGGGTCGGTATCGAGCCAGCGCAGGAAGACCAGCAGCGCCAGCGCCGCGCCGACCACCGCCAGCGTCGACCCGATCGACGCCGCATGCCCGCGCGCCGCCGCCAGCGGGCGCTCGGGCGCGAGGGCGTGCGCGGCCAGGCGCAGCCGCAGGTGGCTGTCGCCGGCGTCCAGCCGCAACGGCGCGTCGCCGACCGCGGCGCGCTCGCCGGCGGCCAGCCGGCGTGGCGCGCCGCGCTCGGGCGCGAACCGCAGGCCGTTGCGGGTGTCGCCCGCCTGCACGTAGACGCCGGCGTCGTCCGCATCGACGACGAAGTGGTGCGGCGCGGTGTGCGGGTCGTCGAGCACGAGCTGGTTGTCGATCGCCCGGCCGACGCGCAGCGGCCAGGCCGCGACGGCCACGCTCTGCCGCACGTGGCCGTCACGGTCGAGCAGCTCGATCAGCGCGACCGGGGCGACCGGCGCGAACGGGGCGACCGGCGCGACCGGTGGATTCGTGCCCGCGATGCCGGATTCAGCCACCGTGCTCATGGCTTCCGCCCGTAACCGTCGAGGTAATGGCGGGCCAGCCGAAGGGCGTTGTCGAAGCCCACGCCCTGCGCGTCGAAGCGGCCCTGCACTCCGGCCTGGTTCTGGTCCAGCGTGGCCACCAGCACCGACACGTCGTACAGCTTCGGCAGCTTGCGGTAGGCGCGCAGGCAGACGACCGCGCGCAGCGGCAGGCCGTCGCGGTCGACGTAGTCTTCCTGGCATTGCGGCTTGGTCATGTATTCGCCGCGCAGGCGGATGAAGCTTTCGTTGCGGAAGCTGTCGGCATAGCGCGCCGCGAAGCGCAGCGTGCCGAGCTTGCGGCCGTCGTAGCTCTCGTGGCGCACGCTGATCGCACCGGTGGTGTATTGGCCGACGAAGATGCGCGTGTCCATCACGCAGTCGGAGCGCTCGAAGTCGAGGCCGCCGGTCTTCGACGGCTCGCTCGAACCCCAGCAGCGCATGAAGCGGTCCGGCGGCACGGGGACGAGGTAGCGCGGGTGGGTGTCGATCTTCCAGCCCTGGGCGATGAAGCGGTCGGTCAGCGCGGCCTGGTGCTCGAGCAGCTGTCGAGTGATCTCTGCATGCGCCGGGCCTTTCATCGGCGGCGCGTTGCGGCCGCGCTCGAGCAGCGTGGCCGCGAAGCTCGCCGGCACCAGGAAGCTGACCTGCTCGCCGTCGACGCGCCGCGCGACGTTCACGCCGATCACCCGCCCGTCCTGATCCAGCGCCGGGCCGCCGCTCATGCCGGCGCTGAGCGAGCCGGAGAAGAAGATCTGCGGGTAGAAGCTGCGCTCGACCAGGCCGTTGTAGTTGCCCTCGATCACCGCGAAGCCGACGTCCAGCGGGTTGCCCAGCGAGACGATGCGCTCGCCCTGCGACAGCGCCTGCGACGCCGGGCGGAAGCCGAGCGCCTCCGGCGGCCGCGGCAGGTTGCCGGCCACCTTCAGCAGCGCCAGGTCGTGCAGCACGTCGAGCATCAGGATGTCGACGCGGGCCTCGCGGCCGTCGGCCGTCACGTACACCAGGTCGTGCGTCTCGGGCTCGATCGCCACCTCGCTGACGACGTGGAAGTTGGTGACGATGTGGCCTTCGGTCGAGACCACGAATCCGGAGCCGACCGAGGTCTGGCTGGCGCGGCCCTTCAACACGGTGCGGATCTGCACCAGATCGGCACGGGCGCGCTCGTAGACGCGGCGGGCGGACATTGACACGGCGGCCGCGGCAGGCGATGGGTCGGAGGCGGTGGACGCCGGCGCTGCCGGAGCCGCGGCTCCGGTCTCTGCGCCGGCCCCTGCTGCGTCGGCGGTTCCGCCCAGCAGGGCCGTCAGCAGCAGCGCCCACCGTACCGGCACGGCCCATGCAGGGCGCTTCGTCTTCATCGGCGCGGATTCTACGGGCCGGTCCCGTTTGCCGGCGGGGCCCTCCGCGCGCGCTACAGTGCCGGCTTCGCCAGCCGCTCCCGGGGGGCTCTTCCGCATGAAACGCCGACACCTGCGCAGCTACCTGACCGCGCTGGTGCTGGCCGCGCTGCTGCCGGCCTTCGCGGTCGCCGGCTTCGCGGTCTGGCGCGCTGCCAGCGCGTACCGCGATGCGTCGGTGGCGCGGCTGATGGACACCTCGCGCACGCTGGCGCGCGGTGTCGAGAGCGAGTTGCTGAGCGGCGCATCGATCCTGCGCACGCTGGCCGTCGCGCCCGATGCCACCCGCGGCGTCGCCGACGACCTGGGCGCCTGGCTCGACCGCGTCGGCCGCCAGCTCGACGGCCGCATCCTCGTCGAGGACCTCGCCGCCGCCGAGGCCGACGGCCCGCCGGCGCTGCCGTCGGGCGTGCCGCGCGAGACGGTCCGCGCGGCCGGCCGCGCCAGGTGCTGGTGCTGGTGCTCGCGCCGCAACGCCTGGTGCGCCTGCTGCAGCGCAACGCCGGCGCCGACGACGGCCTGCTGCTGGCGGTGACCGACGGCACCGGCCGCCTCGTCGCGCGCTCGCGCGATGCCGAGTTGTACGTCGGCCGCCCGGTGCCGGACTGGGCCCGGCTGCAGGCGCTGAACGCCGACAGCGGCTGTTTCGACGCCAGCACCACCGAAGGCCGGCCGGTGATGTTCGGCTTCCAGAAGCTGGCCGGCACGCCGGGCTGGGTGGTCGTCGCCGGCGAGTCGCAAGCGCTGTTCGATGCCCGCTGGCAGCAGCCGCTGGCCGCGCTGGTCGGCGGCATGGCGCTGGCGCTCGGCCTCGCGCTGCTGCTCGCGTACCGGCTGACCCGCACCGTGCTGCAGCCGGTGCAGGCCCTGGCCGAGCGGGCCGAGGCGGTGGCCGCCGAGCAGCAGGCGGAGACGCCGGCGGCGCCCGAGACGTCGACGATCACCGAATTCGAATCGCTGCGCCTCAGCCTCGCCACCGCCGAGGCGGCGCTGCGCCGGCGCGCCGACGCGCACGATGTCGGCCGGCGCCGCTACCGCACGCTGGCCGAGGCCGGCGCGCTGCTGCTGTGGCGCTGCGATGCCGCCGGCGCCCTGGTCGGCACCACCGGCTGGCATGAACTGACCGGGCTGCCCGAAGACAGTGCGCTCGGCACCCGCTGGATGCAGCAGGTGCACCCGGACGACCGGCCGCTGCTCGCCGCGCAGCAGCAGGAACTGCAAGCCGGCCGCCGGCTGGTCGATCTCGAATGCCGCGTGCGCACTGCCGACGGCGGCTGGCGCTGGGTGCGCGGCCGCGGCGCGCCGGTGCTCGACGCGGCCGGCGCGATCACCGAATGGGTCGGCGTGGTCGAGGACGTGGACGAGCGGCGCCAGGCGCAGTCGCGCATCGCGCACATGGCGCTGCACGACGCGATGACCGGGCTGGCCAACCGGGTGCGCTTCCGCGACAGCGTCGACGCGGCGATCCGCCGCGCCGGCCGCGGTGAACGTGGCGCGGTGCTGTGCATCGACCTGGATCGCTTCAAGGAGGTCAACGACACGCTCGGCCACCCGGCGGGCGACGCGCTGCTGTGCGCCGCCGCCGCGCGGCTGCGCACGCTGGTGCGCGACACCGACACCGTGGCCCGCCTGGGCGGCGACGAGTTCGCGATCCAGCAGGCCGCGATCGCCCGGCCGGACGACGCGATGCTGCTGGCCACGCGCGTGGTCGACGAGCTGAGCGCGCCGTACGACATCGACGGCCAGCAGGTGGTGATCGGCGCCAGCACCGGCATCGCGCTGATCGACGACGCCGGCGCCGACGCCGACACGCTGCTGAAGAACGCCGACCTGGCGCTCTACCGCGCCAAGGAGGCGGGCCGCGGCCGCGCCTGCTACTTCGACCCGCAGATGAACGCGGCGATGCAGTCGCGCCGCCAGCTCGAGCTGGAGCTGCGCGAGGCGTTCCGCGCCGGCCAGTTCGTGCTGCACTACCAGCCGCTGGTGGACGTGCGCACGCGCCAGGTCAGCGGTGTCGAGGCGCTGCTGCGCTGGAACCATCCGCGGCGCGGGCTGCTGCTGCCCGACAGCTTCCTGGCGCTGGCCGAGGACGTCGGGCTGATCGTGCCCATCGGCGAGTGGGCGTTGCACGAGGCCTGCCAGCAGGTGGCGCGCTGGCCGGAGCTGGCGCGTGTCGCGGTGAACGTGTCGCTCGGGCAACTGCGCCATGGCGCGCTGCTTGACGTGGTGGCGCAGGCGCTGCAGGCGGCCGCGCTGCCGGCGGCTCGGCTGGAGATCGAGGTCACCGAGCGCGCGCTGCTGGAAGGTGGCGACGCGGTGCACGCGGTGCTGCACCGGCTGCACGAGCGCGGCGTGAAGATCGCGATCGGCGATTTCGGCACCGGCCATTCGTCGCTCGGCAGCCTGCGCAGCTTCCCGTTCGACAAGGTCAAGATCGACCGCAGCTTCGTGCGCGACCTGGGCGTGCGCCGCGACGGCGACGCGATCGTGCGCGCCGTCACCAGCCTGTGCGACAGCCTGGGCATCGCCACCACCGCCGAGGGGGTCGAGACCGAGGCGCAGTTGCGCCTGCTCAGCGCCGAGTTCTGCACCGAGGCACAGGGCTTCCTGTTCAGCCCGGCGCGGCCCGCGGAGGAACTGCCCGAGGTGCTGCGCCAGTTGCGCCAGGCGGTGGCCGGCAGCAACGTGCGCTGAGGCGGTCGACGAACCGCTGCTGCTGGCCCGGGGCGTGCTAGCGGTTGCGCCCCCGCGGTGGCGTGGCCGGCCGATGCCACTACAGTCGCCCCGGCCGTGCGCCTGCCGCGCGGTTCCCACCCGCAGTTCGATCGTCGACCGGAGAGTCAACCCATGAGAATCCTTCCCCAGATCCTGTTGCGCGCCACCGTGCTGGCCCTGGCCAGCCTCGGCCTGACGCTCGCGCAGGCGCAGGCCGATGCGCCTGCCAAGAAGCCCAACATCGTCGTCGTCGCCACCGGCGGCACGATCGCCGGCGCGGGCGCGTCGTCGGCCAACAGCGCCACCTACCAGGCCGCCAAGGTGCCGGTCGAGAAGCTG
Organism: Piscinibacter sp.; assembly: GCA_044223035.1. GTDB lineage: Bacteria > Pseudomonadota > Gammaproteobacteria > Burkholderiales > Burkholderiaceae_C > JBGAMJ01. The sequence goes on along the minus strand of JBGAMJ010000017.1, from coordinate 47,944 downwards.
ATCGCCGGCCTGCCCGAACTGGCGGACGTGGCCAACGTGCGCGGCGAGCAGGCGTTCCAGATCGCGTCGGAAAGCTTCACGAACGAGAAGCTGATCATCCTCGGCAAGAAGATCTCCGCGCTGGCCAAGGACCCGGGCGTCGACGGTATCGTCGTCACGCACGGCACCGACACGATCGAGGAGACGGCGTTCTTTCTGACGCTGACGGTGCACACCGAGAAGCCGATCGTGGTCGTCGGGTCGATGCGCCCGAGCACCGCGATGTCGGCCGACGGCATGCTGAACCTGTACGACGCGGTGGTGCTGGCCGGCACGCCGAGCGCGCGCGGCAAGGGCGTGCTGGTGGCGATGAGCGACGACATCCTGACCGGCCGCGACGCCGCCAAGCGCATCAACATCAAGACCAGCGCGTTCTCCAGCCCCTGGGGCCCGCTGGGCATGATCGTGGAGAAGCGCGCCTACTGGTTCCGCGCCCCGGTCAAGCGCCACACGATGAACTCCGAGTTCGACATCGACACGCTGACCACGCTGCCCGAGGTCGCGATCGTCTACGGCTCCGGCAACATGGGCACGATCATGGCCGACGCCGCGGTGAAGGCGGGCGTCAAGGCGATCGTCCACGCCGGCACCGGCAACGGCTCGGTGCCCGACTACGAGGTCGAGACGCTGAAGGCGGCGCGCGCCAAGGGCATCCAGATCATCCGCTCGTCGCGCATCGCCGATGGCTTCGTGATCCGCAACGCGGAGCAGCCGGACGACAAGTACGACTGGGTTGTCGCCCACGACCTGAACCCGCAAAAGGCGAAGATCCTGGCCGCGCTGGCGCTGACCAAGACCAGCGACACCAAGGAACTGCAGCGCATCTTCTGGGAGTATTGAACCGGGAGGGGCCGGGCGCGCGGGACGCGCGCCGGTGCCGATGCCGGTTCCGGCGTCGTGAATGGAATGTTGGTTCTATTCGTGATAAGTGAGAGAATGGAATTTCCATTCTTGCGGTGCCTGCCGGGCGAGGGCCCGGCGCGCCGACATCACGAGGAGACCCTTCACGATGAACCGTCCGCTGCGCGTGGGCATTGCCGGGCTGGGCCGCATGGGCCGCCGGCATGCCGAAAACCTGGCCTTCCGCACCCGCCACGCCGAACTCGTGGCGGCATGCAGTCCGGTGGACGCCGAACGCGCCTACGCGCGCGACGAACTGCACGTGCCGCGGCTGCACGAGACCTTCGAGGCGCTGCTGGCCGACGACGCAGTCGACGCGCTGGTGCTCGCCACGCCGACCCCGCTGCATGCCGACCAGGTGATTGGCGCGCTCCAGGCCGGCAAGCATGTCTTCACCGAAAAGCCGCTGGCGCTGGGCCTGGCCGACTGCGAGCGCGTCGAGGCGGTCGCGCGATCGCACCCGCGGCAGGTCGCGATGGTCGGCTTCGTGCGCCGCTTCGATCCCAGCTACGCCGCCGCGCGCGAGGCCATCGACACCGGCGACATCGGCCGCCCGGTGATCGTGCGTTCGCAGACCTGCGACCGGCTGGATGCGAGCGGTGCGTTCCTGCGCTTCGCGCCGACCTCGGGCGGCATCTTCATGGACTGCAGCGTGCACGACATCGACCTCGCACGCTGGCTGCTCGGCGGCCCGCGCGCGACGCGCGTGTTCGCGACCGGCACGATCGCGGTGCACGACGAACTGCGTGCGATCGGCGACGTCGACAACGGGCTGGCGATGGTCGAGTTCGACGGCGGGCAACGCGCGGTGCTGTACGCGTCGCGCACCTACGCGCACGGCCACGAGACGCAGACCGAGATCATCGGCACCGGCGGCAACCTGCTCGTCGGCCAGGCCGCCGCGCGTGACCGCGTGGTGATCAGCGACGGTCACGGCATGCGGCACCACACGGTGGTCGACTACCTGGAGCGCTTCGGCGAGGCCTTCGAGCGCGAGATGCAGGCCTTCGTCGCCGCCTGCCGCGGCGAATCGCCGCTGTCGCTGACGCTGGCCGACGCGACCGAAGCCACGCGGATCGGCCAGGCGATCACGCGCTCGCTGCAACAAGGCCAGGCGGTCGAGGTCTAGGCGCTCGCGGGGTCGACGCCGGGGGGCCTCGCGGGCGGCGCCGTTCGCGGCATCATCCGGACCCGACTCCCCGGGCCCGGCCCGACCCTGCAACCGGAAGGACTGCCATGCTGCGACCCGACATGACCATCGACGCCCTGCACCGGCGCCAGGCCGGCAGGCTGCCCGAACACTACGGCCTGCGCATCACCGCGCTCGCCGACGGGCAACTCAGCGGCGAATTGGCGATCCAGCCCTGGATGCTGGCGCCGAACGGCTTCCTGCATGCCGCCAGCGTGATCCTGCTGGCCGACACCTGCTGCGGCTACGCCACCATCGCGCACCTGCCGGCCGACGCCGGCAACTTCACGACGATCGAGCTGAAGAGCAACTTCCTCGGCACCGCGACCGAGGGCACGATCACCTGCGATGCGGTGTCCGAGCACCGCGGGCGCGGCACGCAGGTGTGGTCGGCCACGGTATGGAGCCCGCAGCGCCGCAAGATGGCGCTCTTTCGCTGCACGCAGATGATCCTGCGCTGACGCGTCGGCCGGGGCGAAAAAAAAGCCCACCTGCGTGAGCAGGTGGGCCGTGTCAAGTCCTCAAACAAGGACGTCGTTGGGATCGTTTCGGTTCGCTCACCCTGTGGGCCGCCGGTGTGCCGGCATTGTGGGCGGGTGTTGGAACCTGGGTGCTTGTGGCCTGGAGAGCCCCGTGTGACAGCAATTGAAGCGACTGTAGGAGCCGTCCCGGGGAGGCACCATCCCCAATACGGGGGACCGTGTGTGGCACATCGGGTCGCAAGTCACGATTCACGCGTCGACTGCGAGCAACCGTGCCGCGGCGAGGTCCCACAGCGCCGATCCGCAGCTCTTGAACAGCACCGGGCCGGGCCGTGCGCGGGCCGCGTGCAGCACCGGCAGCGCCGCCATGTCGATGCCGGCCTGCAGCAGGTCGCCGGCCTCGTGACGGCCATCATCGCTGTCGATCACGATCGATCCGCGCTCGCCGATGCGCCGCACGAGTGCCGCATCGACCTCCACCATGCGCGGCGTGAACGCCCCGATCGCGGCGACGAAGGCGTCGTCTCGCAGGTCGCCCGCCAGGCAGACGCGGTCGGCGGTGGTGGCGGTGACGACCAGCGGGCAGTCGCGCAGCGAGGCGGCGAGATCGTCGCTGCGCTGGGCCGCGAGCCCGGCGGCCCGCGCTGCGTCGACCAGCCGATCGGCCGAAGCCGCGCTGCGCGACAGCACCTGCACTTCACGCACGCCGAGCACCTCGGCAAGGGCCTGGACATGTGCGTGCGCCTGCGTGCCGGCGCCGATCACCAACAGCGGGCCGTCGGGGCGCGCGGCCAGCCGGCGCGCCGCAAGCGCCGACACGGCTGCGGTACGCCGCGCGGTGATCGTCGGACCGTCGGCCAGCGCGATGCGTTCGCCGGTCGACGCGCGCAGCACCAGCACGTCGCCCTGGATCGCCGGCAGCCCGCGCGCCGGGTTGTCGGCGACGAAGGTGATCAGCTTGGTCATCGCGATGTCGCCGGCATCGGCAGACAGCCAGGCCGGCATCACGAACAGCGACGCGCGCCCGGCGATCGGCAGCACCATCCGCGCGGGCAGCCATGCGCGGCCCGCGGCATGGTCGTCGAGCGTGCGTTCGATCGCGTCGACCAGCGCGCGCCAGGGCAGTGCGTCCGCGGTTGCGGCAGCGTCGAGGATCTTCATCGGGGCGGACGGGGCGGTCAGGATCGGGCGGCGATGATGACAGCCGGGGCGAGAATCGCGCATGCCCGCCGCACCGAAACCCCCTGCCAGCGCGCCGAGCCCCTCGGCCGCCGCGCCGAGACGCTCCCCCGCCGCCGCCGCGCGCCCCACGCCGCTGACCGACCGCGACATCGACCGCCTGCAGGAACTGCTCGACCGCGTGCCGCCACCGCTGGAGCCGCTGGACGTGAGCATGGTCGACGGATTCCTCTGCGGCGTGCTGGTGCAGCCGCAGACGGTGCCCGAGAGCCGCTGGCTGCCGCACCTGACCGACGCCGACGGCCGCTCGCTGCCGCCCGGCTTCGACGCCGCGCCGCTGCACGCGCTGGCGCGGCGCCGGCATGCCGAGCTCGACGATGCGATCGCCCGCCGGCAGTGGTTCGATCCCTGGGTGTTCGAGCTGGAAGACGATGCCGATGACGCCCGTCACGAAGATGCCGATCCGGACGATTCCGGCCTGGCCGCGCCGCCCTCGGTCGACGCCGTGCTGCCTTGGGTGGCCGGCTTCGCGACCGCGCTGGACCTGTTCCCTGCGCTGATGCAGCGCGGTGCCGAACGGCTCACCGGCCCGCTGGCGCTGCTGTACCGCCACCTGGACCCGGACGACCTGGAAGATGCCGACGCGTTGCTGGAGGAGATCGAGCAGCTCGAGCCGCCCGCCGACCTGACCGAGGCGGTCGAGGAACTGGTGCGCGCGACGCTGCTGCTGGCCGATGTCGGCCGGCCGCTGCCGAGCCGCCCGGCACCGCCGCGCCGCCCGGGGCCGCCGCGCGCGCGCCGCGGATCAGGCCGCTGAGCTTGCGGCGTAGCGCCGGCGCGCCTGCAGGCCGAGACCGGTCGCGACGCTCGCGAAGCGGTCGCCGCGCACCACGCGCGCCGTCGGAAACGCGGCCGAGATGCGCTCGGTCAGCAGCCGCAGGCCGGTCGAGCCGCCGGTGAAGTAGAGCGCGTCGACCTGCTCCGGCGCCAGCCCGGCCTGCACGGCTGTGTCGCGCGCCGCGTCGACGATCTTCTGCATGTCGGCGTCGATCGCGGCCAGCGCGCGCGCCTCGTCGAAATCGACGCCCAATCGGTGCTCGACGTGGCCGAGGTCGATGTGCGTCGCGCCGCCCGCGGCGACGTCGATCTTCGCCTGCTCGGCGCGCGCCGCCAGCTCGTGGCCGAGGCGTTCGGTCAGCACCGTCATCAGCCGCTGGTGCTGCCGCGGGTCGGCGTAGAAGCGGCGCATCTGGCGGATCTCGGCCACGCGCTGCGGCGTGTACGCGGTGTTGATCAGGTGCCAGGTCGCGAGGTCGAAGTAGATGCCGCTCGGCACCTCGCGCGGCGGCGCACCGCGCACCGCCGGACCATGCGAGCCGTAGCCGAACGGCCCGAGGATCGCCGCCAGCTCGACGCGCCGGTCGAAATCGGTGCCGGCAATGTGCACGCCGTGGTTGGCGAGGATGTCGTCGCGGCGGTCGAGCCGCTGCGCGCGTGCGGGGCCGACGCGCACGATGGAGAAGTCGGACGTGCCGCCGCCGATGTCGGCGACCATCACCCGCTCCTCGCGCTGCACGCTGCGCTCGTGGTCGAAGGCGGCGGCGATCGGCTCGTAGACGAAATGCAGCTCGTCGAAGCCGACCATGCGTGCCGCCGATTCGAGCGCGGCTTGCGCCTGCGCGTCGCGTGCCGGGTCGTCGTCGACGAAGAACACCGGCCGGCCCAGCACCGCGCGGCGGATCGGCGCGCCGGCCTCGGCCTCGGCGCGCGTCTTCAGGTGCTTCAGGTAGCCGGCGATGATGTCCAGGTATTTCACGCCGCGCCCGCCGCCGACGTCGGTGGTCTGGTCGACCAGGCTGGAGCCGAGGATGCTCTTCATCGAGCGCATCAGCCGGCCGTCCTGCCCGTCGACGTACGCGGCGACAGCGGCGCGGCCGAAGGCGCGCGGCGGGCCGTCGGTCTCCGGGCCGTGCACGAAATAGAACACCGCGGTCGGCATCGTCGGGTGGCCGGGCTCGACCTCGACCAGGCGCATGCCAGCCGCGCCGTCCGGCACGGCGATGGCCGAATTGGAGGTGCCGAAATCGATCGCGCAGTACATGGGCGGATCCGGCGTCAGGGGCGCCGGGGAAAGCGGCAGGGGCGGGATTGTAGGCGGGGCGGCCGCAGGCCGAGGGTGCCCCGGTGCCGCGTCAGAGCGGGCGCAGCACCAGCTGGGCGGCGATCGTCGCCATGATCGCGGCGACGCCGGCGTCGATCGCGCGCCACACCGCCGGCCGGTTCAGCCAGCGCGAGAGCGCAGCCGCGCCGAAGCCGAGGCTCGTGAACCAGGCCAGCGACGCCAGCCCGGCGCCGACCGTGAAGCCGGCCCGCGCCGCGCCCGGATGCTGTGCGCCGACGCTGCCCAGCAGCACGACGGTGTCCAGATACACATGCGGGTTCAGGTAGGTCATCGCGAGCGTGGTGGCCAGCACCCGGCCGAGCGCCGGCGTTGCCGCGGCGACGGGCATGCCGTCCGCCGACCCGCGCCACGCCCGCCGCAGCGCGAGCAGGCCGTAGCCGGCGACGAAGGCCGCGCCGCCGTAGCGAAACACCTGCATCAGCAGCGGCGACGACTGCACCCAGGCGCCGAAACCGAACACGCCGACCAGCGTCAACAGCCAGTCCGACAGCGTGCAGGTGACGACCACCGGAAGCACGTGGCGGCGGGCGATGCCGACCTGCAGCACCTGCACGTTCTGTGCGCCGATCGCGGCGATCAGCGCGGTGGTCATCAAGAAGCCCTGAAGGAAGGCGGCGGCGAGGGGATCGTGGGAAGTCATGCGGCGGATTGTCGGGACGGCCACCTCGTGAGTGAAGCCTGATTCATGATTCGACGATTACATTAGATGTATTCATGAAAGACATCGACTTCGCCGCACTCGACTGCCTCGCCGCGCTGGCCGACGCCGGGCATTTCGACGGCGCCGCCGAGCGGCTCGCGATCACCCAGTCGGCCGTGTCGCAGCGCCTGCGCGCGCTCGAGGCGCAGGCCGGGCGCCTGCTGGTGGTGCGTTCGCGCCCATTGCGCCTGACCGAGGCCGGCAAGCTGCTGCTGCGCCACGCACGCCAATGGCAGGCGATGCGCGCCGATTTGGTGCGCGAACTCGGTGCCGATGCCGTCGACGAGCGCCTGCCGATCGCCGTCAACGCCGACAGCCTCGCGACCTGGGTGCTGCCGGCACTCGACGCGCTGGTGCGCGACGGCCTGCCGCTGGAACTGCTGGTCGACGACCAGGAGTTCACGCACGACGCGCTGCGCGAGGGCGCGGTGCTGGGCTGCGTCAGCACGGTGGCGCGGCCGCTGCGCGGCTGCCGGATCGTGCCGCTGGGCGTGATGCGCTATGGCGCGTTCGCGAGCCCCGGTTTCATCGAGCGGCATCTCGGCATCTCCGGGCGCGACGCGGTGGACGTGGACGGCACGGTGGCGTTGCGCCTGCCCTTCGTCGTGTTCGACCGGCGCGACCGGATCCAGCATCGCTGGGCCGAGCAAGCGTACGGCGTTCGCGCGCCGCGGCTGATCGAACGCTTCGTGCCGTCTTCGGAGGCCTACGTGCAGGCCACGCGCCTGGGCTGGGGCATCGGAGTGCTGCCGGCGCAGCAGTCCCAGGGGCCGCTCGAGGCGGGGGAACTGGTCGCGTTGCGGCCGCAGGCGACGGTCGAAGTCGCGCTGTACTGGCACCAGTGGCAGCTCGGAGCGTCGGCCGGCCAGGGTCCTGCAACCGGCGAGGCCGGTGGTGGATCCGAAGCCACGCGCCCGCCCGTCCCGCCGCGCGGGGCGCTCGATCGAGTCGGCGCGGCGCTCCAGGCGGGCGCCGCGCGCGCACTGGCCGCGATGCCGGCCGAAGCGGTCAGTGGACGACGGTCTCGGCGCGCTTGACCGGTTCGCCGGCCTTGGTCAACGACACCGGCTGGGCTTCCGCCGCGCCAGCGGCGGTCGGCTCGCTGGGCAGGGAAAGACCGATGGCGCCATCGCGCGACGCGACACCTCGCCGGTGGTCCGGCAGGCCGGCGCCGCCGGCTGCCAGCAGCAGGGCGCTGACGACGGCGCCGGTGACGGTGCCCCACGTCAAGACTTGCAGGGTCGACAGTGTCAAGGCGTGCTCCCAAAACGTCTCGTGCCGATCGATGGCGGCTCAGCCCACGACCATAGTGGCCCTGGGATGAAAAATCCATCCTTCGTCGGAATCAAGGGCACCGCACATTTGCAACCAATGGCAACGGGCACGGTGCGATGCCGGAACCGTGCCGTCGCGCTTGTGTCGCGCGTTTGTTGCATACGACACGCAATGCATGTGCCGTGCCACCCTGCATCTAGGCCGGTGCCGAGGCCGGTGACATCATCCGCGCCCGGGGCACACAGCAGCGAAGGGGACGATGTGATGAGCAAGATGCCGCGGCGGCCGTGGTGGCAATCGATTGGATTCGGCAAGCCGCCCCTGCTTCCCCACGACGACTTCGCCGACATGGGCACGGCCTTCGGGTTGGACGCCAGCCTCGGCAAGTCAGACCAGCCCACGCCCGCGACGAAGACCCCGGCGCCGGTCCCCGTCCGGCGCCGTTCGCCGCCGCGCAGCGGGGGGTGATTCGGCACAGCGCTGAACGCGCCGTCAGACGCGCGGTCGGACGGGCGATCCGACCCGATGGTCGGCGCGCAAACCGCCTGACCGTCTTGCGACTCGCGGGTTGGCAATCGAGACGCACCGTCGGCGCTTCGACCGACCGGCCATAGAATGAAACCCATGGCGCGCGTGTCGTTCAAGCAGCAGATGCAGCGCGTGCGCGAGGAGGCGATCGTCGCCTCCGCCAGCCGCCGGCTGGCCGAAAAGGGCTTCGACGCGATGACGGTCGACGAAGTAGCCGCCGACGTCGGCATCGCCAAGGCCAGCCTGTACAAGCACTTCCGCTCGAAGGAGGCGCTCGCTGCCGAGGCGATGGCGCGGGTGCTGGTGCGCACGCAGGAGCTGATCTCCGCGCTCGAGGCCGATGCCGCCGCCGCACCGCTGGCCCGGCTGAAATCGGTGGCGCGCTGGGCGATGACGACGCAGTTGGCCGGCGAGATGCCGTCGCTGCCGACGCAGAACTCGACGCTGCGCGCCGCGCTGATGGCGCATCCCGACTACATGAACCGCCTGCTCGACGTCAGCGAACGCCTGGGCGGCTGGATCGCCGAGGCGCAGGCCGCCGGCGACCTGAACCCCGCGCTGCCGGCCGAGGTGGTGCTTTACACGCTGTTCGCGCGCGCCTGCGACCCGGTGCTGATGCTGCTGAAGGCGGGTGGCCAGTACGGCGACGACCAGATCATCGACTGGCTGTTGACGACCTGCTTCGGCGGGCTGGGCCGGCCGGCAGGTTGAGGCCGCCGGCACCAGACCGCCCGCCTGCGGCCGCCGGAAGGCCCGCTGGCATCAGACCGCCACCGTGAAGCACCCGTCGTAGCCGTCGGTCTCGCCGCGGTGGGAGTGTCCGCGGGCGTTGCAGACCACGCGGGTGTGACCGCCGGCGTGCGCCACGCGGTAGTCGTGGCGGCAGTGCAGGTGGCCGTGGATCCACAGGTCGGCGTACGGCAGCAGGTCGTCGTCGGCGTTGCAGAAGCTGGCGGTGCCGGGCTGGGCTCCGTAGCGCGGGTCGGCGCTGCGAAGCGACGGCGCGAAATGCGTGATCGCGACGGTCGCATCCCACCCGTCCGCGGGGCGGCGCAGTTCGGCCTCGAGCCAGTCGCGGCAGACGAGCGCCTCCTCGCGCACCGCCGCGGCATCGAACGGCCGGCCGTCGAGCGTCGCCCGCATCACGTTGACGAAGTAGACCGCCGCGCGCAGGTTGCGCTGGCGCTGCGCCGGGCCGTAAAGGTCGAAATCGCACCAGCGCGTGCTGCCGACGAAGCGGATGCGCCGGCCGTCCGGTGCGGGCCACACCACGCTTTCGCGCTCCAGCACGGTAAAGCCGAGGCGTTCGCAGCGGCGGCGCAGCGCGGGCCAGGCATCGCGCATCTCGCGCGAATCGAACTCGTGATTGCCGGCGACGAACAGCACCGGCACCGGCCAGTCGCGAAACCCATCCAGCGCGCGCCAGGTCGCGTCGATGTCGCCCGCCAGCACCAGCAGATCGGCGTCGGGCGCCGGTTCGGCGGCCCAGGTCTCGGTCTCGAGGTGCAGGTCGGACAGGATCTGCAGGCGCATCGGAGGGCGTCCGGCGAGCCCGTCAGGCGCCGTGGCAGTGCTTGTACTTCTTGCCGCTTCCGCACGGGCAGGGCTCGTTGCGCCCCACCTTGGGCTGCTCGCGCCGCACGGTGTCGACGTGGTAGCGCGCCGCCTGCGTCAGGTCGGCCAGGTCGGCGACCGCGTAGACCAAGTCCTCGATCGCCTCGTCGAGCGTGGCGAGCGGGTGCTCGCGCTCCAGCGTCTCGACCACCTCGCGCTCCGCGTCGGTCTCGGCCGGCAGGTGGCGGTACAGCCGCGCCAGCGCGACGGCCGCGGCGTCGTCCTCGAACTCCGCCAGGTCGGGGAAGCACAGCACCGCGTGCTGGAAGCCGGCGACCCAGGGCATCAGCGCACGCGAGATCGGCGGCAGTTGGCCGGCGATGTCGTATTCGGACACCGGCACGTCGGGCTCGGCCTCGTCCGGCTCGAGCACCAGCGGGTCGAACCAGCCGTCCTCGGCGAGCGATCGCGTGAGCGCGGCGTGGCGGCGCAGGATCAGCAGCTGGCAGCGTTCGAGCCAGGCGGCGTCGATGCCGTCGGGCAGCGGGCGGGCTTCGAGGTCGAACACGTGCGGCAGCCAGGCCGCCGCCTCGATCAGCACCGGCTGCACGATCACGCCGCACAGGAAGCCGTCGAGCATCACCGCGTCCAGCGGTTCGAGCGGCTCCGGCGCGTCGGCGAGCAGTTCGTCGAGCTCGGCGTATTCGGCGTCGGTCAGGTCGCGGGCGGCGGCGCCGGGCGGCAGGGGAGATTGGTAGGTGTCGGACATGGCGGGGCGCCGCGCCAGGCGGGCCGTGTGGGGTGGCGGGGATTCTGCGGGTGTTTCGGTGACCCTGCGGATCACCCGTCCTGCACCGAGAAGCGGCCGGCGAGGCGGAAGCGCGCGCCGGGGTGGTACAGCCGCGCCACCGACGCCACCTGCCCGCGCGACACAGTGCGCCGCGACACCAGCAGCAGCGCGCTGCCGGGCGGCACATCCAGCAGCTCGGCCTGTTCGGGCGTGGCGAGCACCGCCTCGACGACCTGCTCGGCCTCGGTCAGCGGCGCGCGCTCGAACAGCAGCCGCGAGGGCGTCACGGTGGCGAAGTCGTGGTCGAGCAGATCGGGCACCAGCGCCGGGTTGACGTGCCGGTCCTCGAGCTGGATCGGCACGCCGTTCTGCAGGTGCACCAGCCGGCAGCGGAACACCGCGGCGCCGCGCGCTAGCCGCATCGCGGTGGCGACCTCGGCCGATGCGCGCTCGCGGCCGACGCTGCACACGCGCGTCTCGTGGTGCTGGCCGCGCTCGGCGATCTCGTCGTGGATGTCGCGCACCTGCAGCAGGTTGGAGATCGGGTGCAGCTCGGCGACGTAAGAACCCGAGCCGCGCCGGCGCTCGATCAGGCCCTCGGCTTCCAGTTCGCCGAGGGCGCGGTGCACCGTCATGCGGGCGCAGCCGAACTCCTGCACCAGCTCCCGCTCGGAGGGCAGCCGCATGCCCGGCTGCCAGCCGCCGTCGGCGATGCGCTGGCGGATCGACGCGCGCACGCGCTCCGCGGGAGACGCGCTGTCGGCACTGTCGGGCGAGGTTTTCACAGGGACATTCTATCGGTGACTGCATTGCGCATGCTAAAGTTGTCTAGACCACTTTGTGACGAATGCGGCCGCCGGGCGTCTACCGCGAGGCCGCCGACGAGGAGCAGCGACGATGACGACGGGCGACGAACGAATCCTGGTGCCGGGCCGGCTGGCGCTGGCGGACCTGCAACGCGTGGCGGACGGGCCGGTGCGCTTTCGCGTCGACCCGGCGGCGCGCCCGGGGATCGAGGCCAGCGTGCAGGCGGTGCGCACGCTGGTGGCGCGCCACGACGCCGTCTACGGCATCAACACCGGCTTCGGCAAGCTGGCGCAGACGCGCATCGCCGACGACCAGCTCACCCAGTTGCAGAAGAACCTGGTGCTGTCGCACAGCGCCGGCGTCGGCGCGCCGATGGCGCCGCCGGTGGTGCGGCTGATGCTGCTGCTGAAGGCGGCGAGCCTGGCGCACGGTGTGTCCGGCGTGCGCTACGAGGTGATCGAGGCGCTGCTCGCGCTGCTGGCGCACGACGTGCTGCCGGTGGTGCCGGAGAAGGGCTCGGTCGGCGCCTCCGGCGACCTGGCGCCGCTGGCCCACCTGGCGGGCGTGCTGATCGGCGTCGGCGAGGCCTTCGTCGACGGGCAACGGCTGCCGGCCGCGCAGGCGCTGGCCCGCGCCGGGCTCGAACCGATGGTGCTGGGCCCGAAGGAGGGGCTGGCGCTGCTGAACGGCACGCAGGCGTCGACCGCGCTCGCCCTGCATGCGGCGCTGCGGTTGCAGAAGCTGTTCGACGCGGCCCTGGCCATCGGCGCGATGACGGTCGAGGCGGCCAAGGGTTCGCACACGCCGTTCGACGACCGCATCCACGCCGTGCGCGGCCAGCCCGGCCAGCGCGAGGTGGCCGCGCGCTACCGCGGCTGGCTCGAGGACAGCGAACTGCGCGAATCGCACCGCGATTGCGCCAAGGTGCAGGATCCGTACTGCCTGCGCTGCCAGCCGCAGGTGATGGGCGCCTGCCTCGACCAGATGCGCCACGCGGCCGGCGTGCTGCTGCGCGAGGCCAACGGCGTGTCCGACAACCCGCTGGTGTTCGCCGAGCAGATGGAGGCGCTGTCGGGCGGCAACTTCCACGCCGAGCCGGTGGCCTTCGCGGCCGACAACCTGGCCCTCGCGATCGCCGAGATCGGCGCGCTGTCGGAGCGCCGCACCGCGATGCTGATGGACCCGGTGCTGTCGGGCCTGCCGGCCTTCCTGATCGAGCGCGGCGGGCTCAATTCGGGCTTCATGATCGCGCAGGTGACGGCGGCGGCGCTGGCGTCGGAGAACAAGTCGCTGGCGCATCCGGCCAGCGTCGATTCGCTGCCCACCTCGGCCAACCAGGAAGACCACGTCTCGATGGCGACCTTCGCCGCGCGGCGCCTGCACGCGATGCTCGACAACACCGCCGGCGTGGTCGCGATCGAATGGCTGGCTGCGGCGCAGGGGCTGGAGTTCCACCGGCCGCTGCGCGCTTCGGCCGCGGTCGAGGCGCTGCACGCGCGGCTGCGCGAGCGCGTGCCCTTCCTCGCCGAGGACCGCGAGATGGCGTCCGACATCCGTGCGGCCATCGCGCTGGTCGAGCAGGGCACCTCGATGGTGCCCGCGCCAGGGGGCAGCGCACCGCTCGAAGGCTGACGGGTAATCCCTGTGGTGATCGGGGTGGGCAGGCGCGGCGTGGCAGCGAGAATGCCGCCTTCGCACCGACACGCTGGGGCAATCGCCGTCGAGCCGACATGAGCCAGGACACCATTCTCGAAACGCGCCAGCTGACGAAGGAGTTCAAGGGTTTCATCGCAGTCAACCAGGTCGACCTGAAGGTGCGGCGCGGCTCGATCCACGCCCTCATCGGCCCGAACGGCGCGGGCAAGACGACCTGCTTCAACCTGCTGACGAAGTTCCTGACGCCCACCGCCGGCCAGATCCTCTTCAACGGCCACGACATCACGCAGGAGGCGCCGGCGCAGATCGCGCGCCGCGGCGTGATCCGCTCGTTCCAGATCTCCGCCGTGTTCCCGCACCTGTCGGTGCTGGAGAACGTGCGTGTGGCGCTGCAACGGCGGCTCGGCACCAGCTATCACTTCTGGAAGCCCGAGAGTTCGCTGCACACGCTGAACGACCGCGCGCTGGACCTGCTCGGCCAGGTCGACCTGGCCGGCTACGCCGAGACGCCGGCGGTCGAGCTGGCCTACGGCCGCAAGCGCGCGCTGGAGATCGCCACCACGCTGGCGATGGAGCCGGAACTGATGCTGCTGGACGAGCCGACCCAGGGCATGGGCCTGGAAGACGTCGACCGCATCCGCCAGCTCATCAAGAAGGTGTCTGCGGACCGGACGATCCTGATGGTCGAGCACAACATGAGCGTGGTGTCGAGCATCGCCGACATGATCACCGTGCTGCAGCGCGGCGCCACGCTGGCCGAGGGCCCGTATGCCGAGGTGTCGAAGAACCCACACGTGATCGAGGCCTACATGGGCAGCGCGAACGTCGAGCTGCAAGGGGCGCACTGACGTGGCCCGCTTCCTCGAAATCCGCGACCTGCACGCCTGGTACGGCGAATCCCATGTGCTGCACGGCGTCAACTTCCACGTCGAAGAGGGCGAGGTGCTGACGCTGCTGGGCCGCAACGGGGCCGGCCGCACCACCACGATGCGCGCCATCATGGGGCTGACCGGCAGCCGCAAGGGCTCGATCCAGGTGCTCGGGACGGAGACGATCGCGATGCCCACGCACCGCATCGCGCGCCTGGGCATCGGCTACTGCCCCGAGGAGCGCGGCATCTTCTCCAGCCTGTCGGCCGAGGAAAACCTGATGCTGCCGCCGCGGCTGGCCGACGGCGGCATGTCGGTCGACCAGATCTACACGATGTTCCCGAACCTGCGCGAGCGCGCGTCCAGCCAGGGCACGCGGCTGTCCGGCGGCGAGCAGCAGATGCTGGCGGTCGCGCGCATCCTGCGCAGCGGCGCCAAGCTGCTGCTGCTCGACGAGATCTCCGAGGGCCTCGCGCCGGTGATCGTGCAGAAGCTCGCCGAGATGGTGCTGTCGCTGCGCCGCCAGGGCTACACGGTGCTGATGGTCGAGCAGAATTTCCGCTTCGCCGCGCCGCTGGCAGACCGCTTCCTGGTGATGGAGCACGGCGAGATCATCCAGGAGTTCACCCAGGCGGAACTGCCGCAGCGCCTGGCGCAACTCCATGAATACCTCGGTGTCTGAGCGGGCCGGTATACCGGCGGCCGACACCGTTCCGAATCACGTTCCAAGGGAGAACCGAATGAAACTGAAGACCCTGTCCATTGCCTGCTCGCTGGCCTGCGCCGCCTCGTTCTCGCAAGCCCAGATCTCCGGCGACGTCATCAAGATCGGCTTCATCACCGACATGTCCGGCCTGTACTCCGACATCGACGGCCCGGCCGGCGCCGAGGCGATCAAGATGGCGATCGCCGACGCCGGCGGCGCGGTGGCCGGCAAGAAGATCGAGCTGCTGACCGCCGACCACCAGAACAAGCCCGACGTCGCCGCCGCCAAGGCGCGCGAATGGTTCGACACCCAGGGCGTCGACCTGCTGATCGGCGGCACCAACTCCGGCACCAGCCTCGCGATGGCGAAGGTGGCGCTGGAGAAGAAGAAGGTGTTCATCTCGATCGGCGCCGCCACCGCGGCGCTGACCAACGAGCAGTGCTCGCCGTACACCATCCACTACGCCTACGACACCGTCGCGCTGGCCAAGGGCACCGGCAACGCGGTGGTCAAGGCCGGCGGCAAGTCCTGGTACTTCCTGCAGGCCGACTACGCCTTCGGCGCGCAGCTCATGAACGACACCTCGGCGGTGGTCAAGGCGGCCGGCGGCACGATCGTCGGCTCGGTCAAGCACCCGCTGTCGGCGAGCGACTTCTCGTCCTTCCTGCTGCAGGCGCAGTCGAGCAAGGCACAGATCCTCGGCCTGGCCAACGCCGGCGGCGACACGATCAACAGCATCAAGGCGGCCAACGAGTTCGGCATCACCAAGACGATGAAGCTGGCCGGCCTGCTGATGTTCATCAACGACGTGCACTCGCTCGGGCTGAAGGCCACGCAGGGCATGTACCTGACCGACAGCTGGTACTGGAACCGCGACGCCGAGACGCGCGCCTGGAGCCGCAAGTTCTTCGAGAAGATCAAGCGCATGCCGTCGTCGCTGCAGGCGGGCGACTATTCCGCGACCGCCACCTACCTGGGCGCGGTCAAGGCCGCCGGCACCGACGATGCCGACAAGGTGATGGCGCAGCTGAAGAAGACGAAGATCAACGACGTCTTCACGAAGGGCGGCTACGTGCGCGACGACGGCACGATGGTCCACGACATGTACCTGATGCAGGTGAAGACGCCGGAAACCTCCACCGAGCCCTGGGACTACTACAACGTGGTCGAGACCTTCAAGGGCGAATCGGCCTGGACCACCAAGGCCGAAACCAAGTGCGCCACCTGGAAGTGACGGTGCACGGCTGCACCGCCGACCGCACCACCCACGGCTGATCCGACGATGGAGATCTTCGGCATCCCGGTCCAGGCCTTTCTCGGCCAGCTCCTGCTCGGGCTCGTCAACGGCTCGTTCTACGCGATGCTGAGCCTGGGCCTGGCGGTCATCTTCGGCCTGCTGGGCATCGTGAACTTCGCGCACGGCGCGCTGTACATGATCGGCGCCTACGTGGCCTGGCTCGGGCTCGAGAAGTTCGGGCTGAACTACTGGGTGTCGCTGGTCGTGGCGCCGGTGGTGGTGGGGGCGCTCGGCGTGGTGATCGAGCGCCTGCTGCTGCGCCACCTGTACAAGCTCGACCCGCTGTACGGCCTGCTGCTGACCTTCGGCCTGGCGCTGATCGCCGAGGGCGTGTTCCGCGAGCAGTTCGGCGTGTCGGGCCAGCAGTACCCGGTGCCCGAACTGCTGCAGGGCGCCACCAACCTCGGCTTCATGGTGCTGCCGAACTACCGCGCGTGGGTGGTGGTGGCGTCGCTCGTGATCTGCCTGGGCACCTGGTACCTGATCGAGAAGACGCCGCTCGGCGCCACGCTGCGCGCGGGCACCGAGAACCCGGCGCTGGTGCAGGCCTTCGGCATCAACGTGCCGGTGATGGTGATGTTCACCTACGCCGGCGGCGCCGCGCTGGCCGCGCTGGCCGGCGTGCTCGCCGCGCCGGTGATCCAGGTGACGCCGCTGATGGGCAGCAACCTGATCATCGTGGTGTTCGCGGTGGTGGTGATCGGCGGCATGGGCTCGATCCTCGGCTCGATCCTGACCGGCGTGATGCTCGGGCTGGTCGAGGGCCTGACCAAGGTGTTCTACCCGGAGGCTTCGAACATCGTGGTGTTCGTGATCATGGCGATCGTGCTGATGATTCGCCCGGCCGGCCTGTTCGGCAAGGAGAAGTGAGCATGGCCGCACCGACCGATACCGAGCGCAGCGCGCGCCTGGCGAGCTTGGCGGTGCTGGCGCTGCTGGTGATCGCGCCGTTCGTCGGGCTGTACCCGGTGTTCATGATGAACGCGCTGTGCTTCGCGATCTTCGCCTGCGCGTTCAACCTGCTGCTCGGCTTCACCGGGCTGCTGTCTTTCGGCCACGCCGCGTTCTTCGGGTCGGCGGCCTACGCCACCGGCTGGCTGGTGCGCAGCGCCGGCTGGTCGCCGGAGCTGGGGCTGGTGGCGGGCACGCTGTTCGCCGCGCTGCTCGGCCTGGCGATCGGGCTGATCGCGATTCGCCGCCAGGGCATCTACTTCGCGATGGTCACGCTGGCGATGGCGCAGATGGTGTATTTCGTCTGCCTGCAGGCACCGTTCACCGGCGGCGAGGACGGCCTGCAGGGCGTGCCGCGCGGCCGCCTGTTCGGCCTGCTGCCGCTGGCCAGCGACGTGGTGATGTACTTTGTCGTGCTGGCGGTGTTCGTCGCGGTGTTCCTCGCGATCCGCCGCATCGTGCATTCGCCCTACGGCCAGGTGCTGAAGGCGATCCGCGAGAACGAGCCGCGCGCGATCTCGCTCGGCTACGACGTCGACCGCTACAAGCTGCTGGCCTTCGTGCTGTCGGCCGCGCTGGCCGGGCTGGCCGGCTCGCTGAAGACGCTGGTGCTGGGCTTCGCGACGCTGTCGGACGCGCACTGGTCGCTCTCCGGCGAGGTGATCCTGATGACGCTGCTCGGCGGCCTGGGCAGCTTTGCCGGGCCGGTGGTCGGCGCGTTCACGATCATCGGCTTGCAGAACTTCCTGGCCGATCGCGTCGGTTCGTGGGTCACGGTGATCATCGGCGCGATCTTCGTGGTCTGCGTGATCGCCTTCCGCCGCGGCTTCGTCGGCGAGCTGATCGCCTGGCAGCAGCGGCGCCGCGGCTGAGCGGGCGCAGCGGCCGCGTCTGACACGCTGCCGCTCCCGCCGCTCCCGCCGCTCCCGCCGCTCCCGCCGCTCCCGCCGCTCCCGCCGCTCCCGCCGCCGGCGAAACGCCGCGGTCCCGCGCGGCGGCCGGGAGCTCTCAGGCCGCCTTGCGCGCCGCGCCCGCCCGCCAGTCCGCCATCAGCGCCGCCCAGTGCGTGCGTGCGGTGGCCAGGTGGCGCTCCTTCACGTGGCCGTAGCCGCGGATCTCTTCCGGGATGCTGGCGATCGCCACCGCGTCGCCGAGCCGGCCGGCGTCCAGCCCGGCCAGCAGCTCCTCGACGCTGGCGCGGTACTCGCCGATCAGCGCCCGTTCAGTGCGGCGCTCCGCGGTGCGGCCGAACGGGTCGAGCGCGCTGCCGCGCAGCCCCTTCAGCCGGGCCAGCAGCTTGAAGCCGGTCAGCATCCACGGGCCGTAGGCGCGCTTGCGCGGCACGCCACGTTCGTCCGTGCGGGCGGTCAGCGGCGGCGCCAGGTGGTAGCTGAGCTTCACGTTGCCGTCGAACTGCGACGCGAGCCTGGCGAGGAAGGCCGGGTCGCTGTGCAGCCGCGCGACCTCGTACTCGTCCTTGTAGGCCATCAGCTTGAACAGGTAGCGCGCCACCGCCTCGGTCAGACGGGTCGACGACAGCGGCTTCTCGGCCGCGCGCACCTTCTCGACGAACTCGCGGTAGCCGGCGGCGTAGGCGGCGTCCTGGTAGCCGGTGAGGAATTCCACGCGCCGCGCCACCAGCTCGTCGACCGACGGCTTCTTGACGAAGCGGATCACCTGCGCCGCCTGGAACAGCGCCTGCACCGCCGCCAGGTCGTGCGCGCAGCGCCGGCCCCACTCGAACGCCGCCTTGTTGTTCTCCACCTGCACGTTGTTCAGCTCGATCGCGCGCATCAGCGACGCGTGCGAAAGCGGCACCCGCCCGCGCTGCCAGGCGTAGCCGAGCATCAGCGGGTTGGTGTAGATCGAGTCGCCGACGAGTTGCACCGCCACCTGCTCGGCGTCGAACGCGCCCAGCCCCTCGCGGCCTACGGCCGCCACCACCGCCGCCTCGCAGCTCGCGCCGGGGAACTGCCAGTCGGCGTTGCGCACGAAGGCCGCGGTCGGCGCGCCGTGGCTGTTCATCGCGACGAAGCTGCGGCCGGGCTGCATCACCGCCAGCGTGGCCTTGTTCGCCGCGACGATCGGGTCGCAGCCGATCACCAGGTCGGCCTTCGCGGTGTCGACCTTGGTGGTGAAGATCGCCTCCGGCCGGTTCGCGATCTGGATGTGGCTCCAGGTCGCGCCGCCCTTCTGCGCCAGGCCGGCCGCGTCCTGCGTGACGATGCCCTTGCCTTCCATGTGCGCGGCCATGCCCAGCAACTGGCCGATCGTGATCACGCCGGTTCCGCCGACACCGGCGACCACGATGCCCCAGGCCTGCTCGGCCAGCGGCAGCACCGGCTCGGGGATCGGCGGCAGCGCGGCGGCGCCGGCCGTTTTCTGCGGCTTCGGCTTCTTCAGCGTGCCGCCCTCGACCGTGACGAAGCTCGGGCAGAAGCCGTTGACGCAGGAATAGTCCTTGTTGCAGGTGTTCTGGTTGATCCGGCGCTTGCGGCCGAACTCGGTCTCGACCGGCTCCACCGACAGGCAGTTGCTCTTCGTCGAGCAGTCGCCGCAGCCCTCGCAGACCAGCTCGTTGATGATCACCGTCTTGTCCGGCGTGGCCAGCGTGCCGCGCTTGCGGCGGCGCCGCTTCTCGGTGGCGCAGGTCTGGTCGTAGATGATCGCGGTGGTGCCGCGGATCTCGCGGAACTCGCGCTGGATGCGGTCGAGCTCGTCGCGGTGCTCGACCGCGACGCCCGGCAGCAGCGCGGCGCCGTCGTACTTGCCCGGCTCGTCGGTCACGATCACCAGGCGGGCGACGCCCTCGGCGTCCAGGCTCTTCATGATCTGCAGCACCGAATGGCCTTCCGGCCGCTCGCCGACCTGCTGGCCGCCGGTCATCGCGACCGCGTCGTTGTAGAGGATCTTGTAGGTGATGTTGACGCCCGCGGCGATGCTCTGGCGGATCGCCAGCAGCCCGCTGTGGAAGTAGGTGCCGTCGCCCAGGTTCGCAAACACGTGGGTGTCGGTCGTGAACGGCGCCTGGCCGGCCCAGGCCACGCCTTCGCCGCCCATCTGCGAGAAGGTGATCGTGCTGCGGTCCATCCAGGTCGCCATGTAGTGGCAGCCGATGCCGGCCAGCGCTCGCGAACCCTCGGGCACGCGCGTGCTGGTGTTGTGCGGGCAGCCGGAGCAGAACCACGGCGCGCGTTCGCCGGTGTCGGCCATGTTCAGCACGGCGAGCGAGCGCTCGCGTGCGTCGATCACTGCCAGCCGCGCGTCCATGCGCTCGACGATGTCGCGCCCGACGCCGAGCTTCTTCAGCCGCTTGGCGATCGCCTTGGCGATGATCGCCGGCGTCAGGTCGGCCTTGGCGCGCAGCAGCCAGTTGTCGCTCGGGTTCGGCCGCGACCACTCGCCGCCGGTATGGTCGCCCTCTGGCTCGTCGAACTTGCCGAGCACGTTCGGCCGCACGTCGGGCCGCCAGTTGTACAGCTCCTCCTTGAGCTGGTACTCGATCACCTGGCGCTTCTCCTCGACCACCAGGATCTCCTGCAGGCCCTCGGCGAAGGCGCGCGTGATCGTCGCCTCCAGCGGCCACACCACGTTGACCTTGTGCAGCCGGATGCCGAGCGTGCGGCAGGTGTCGTCGTCCAGGCCCAGGTCGGCCAGCGCCTGGCGGGTGTCGTTGTAGGCCTTGCCGCTGGCGATGATCCCGAAACGGTCGTTCGGCGTGGCGATCACGTCGTGGTTCAGCCGGTTCGCGCGCACGTAGGCGAGCGCGGCGTACCACTTGTAGTCCATCAGCCGCGCTTCCTGTTCCAGCGGCACATCGGGCCAGCGGATGTGCAGGCCGCCGGGCGGCATCTGGAAGTCCTCGGGCAGCACGATCTTCACGCGGTCGGGGTCGACGCTGATCGAGGACGACGACTCGACGACCTCCTGGATCGTCTTCATGCCCGCCCACACGCCCGAGAAGCGGCTCATCGCGAAAGCGTGCAGGCCCATGTCGAGGATGTCCTGCACCGACGACGGGAAGAACACCGGCAGCCCGCAGGCCTTGAAGATGTGGTCGCTCTGGTGCGGCGCGGTCGAGCTCTTGCTGATGTGGTCGTCACCGGCGATCGCGATCACGCCGCCGTGCTTCGCGGTGCCGGCCATGTTGGCGTGCTTGAACACGTCGGAGCAGCGGTCCACGCCCGGGCCCTTGCCGTACCAGATGCCGAACACGCCGTCGAACTTCTTCGACTGCGGGAACAGGTCGAGCTGCTGCGTGCCCCACACCGCGGTGGCGCCGAGTTCCTCGTTGACGCCGGGCTGGAACACGATGTTCTGCGCCGCCAGGTGCTTCTTCGCGGCCCACAGCGCCTGGTCGTAGCCGCCCAGCGGCGAGCCGCGGTAGCCGCTGATGAAGCCGGCGGTGTTCAGGCCTTCGGCGGCGTCGCGCAGGCGCTGCAGCATCGGCAGCCGCACCAGCGCCTGGACGCCGCTCATGAACGCGCGCCCGTGGTCGAGGCTGTACTTGTCGTCGAGGGTGACGCGTTCGAGCGCCAGGCGGATCGACTCGGGAAGCGGTGCGTTCATGGCGGCTCCGGATGGGGGGCGGGGCGGTGCGGCGGGGCCCGGCCGGTCGTGTCGGGCGGGCCCTGCGGGGCAGGGGCGGGCGGTGTTCCGCGGCAATCGGCAGTCTAGTGTGAACGCCTATGGAAGTGCTTTCTTTGTGTGCCGAGAATCGCCAGCGTTGAGCAACGATCTTTCGCCGATGCAGCCCACCCGAAGCAAATGAGGCCGAGAAGCAAGAATCCGGGAACGGAGGCCGAATCCGGCGACGCGCCCGAGCGGCACGGCGCGGCGCTCGACCGCTACGACATCGCGATCCTGCGCGAGCTGCAGGCCGATGCGCGCCTGACCAACACCGAGCTCGCCACGCGCATCGGCCTGTCGGCCGCGCCCACCTGGCGGCGCGTCAAGTGGCTGGAGGAGCAGCGCATCATCACCGGCTACCGCGCCGAGATCGACCGCCGGCGCATCGGCCTGGGCGTGCTGGCCTTCGTGCGGGTCGACGCCGACCGCAACAACGGCGCGGCCACCCGCGTGCTCGAACAGGCGCTGCGCGACCTGCCCGAGGTCACCGCCTGCCACTACATCTCCGGCACCGGCACCTTCGACCTGGAGGTGCTCGCCACCGACCTGGACGCGTTCTCGCAGTTCTGCGTCGGCACGCTGCTGAACCTGCCGAACGTGAAGGACATCCACACCCGCTTCTCGCTCGGCGAGGTCAAGGCGCGGGCGGCACTGCCGCTGGCGCACCTCGGCGCGCCCCCGGTCCGGTGACGCGGCCACGCGCGCTCCCGCGCCGGCCGGCGCGGCCCCACCGCGGCTCAGCACGATGAAACGGACCGCCATCCCGCTGTCGCACCTCGGGCTGGCGCTTGCGGTCGTCGCCGTCTGGGGCACCAACTTCGTCGTCATCAAGATCGCGCTGGCGCACCTGCCGCCGCTGCTGTTCGCCGCGCTGCGCTTCTTCTTCGCGCTGCTGCCGGCGGCGCTGCTGCTGCCGCGGCCGGCCGTGCCGTGGCGCAACCTCGCCACGTACGGCCTGCTGGTCGGCGTCGGCCAGTTCGGGTTGCTGAACGTCGCGATGGGCCGGCAGATCTCGCCCGGCCTGGCTTCGCTGGTGATTCAGATGCAGGTGTTCTTCACGATCGGGCTGGCGATGGCGCTGGCGCGCGAGACGCTGCATCGCCACCAGGCCGCGGCGCTGCTGCTCGCGCTGGCCGGCATCGGCGTGATCGCCGTCCACACCGACGGCAGCACCACCGTGCTCGGCGTGGTGATGGTGCTGGGGGCGGCGCTCTCGTGGGCCGGCGCCAACATGGCGGGCAAGGCTGCCGGCCGCGTCCACGCGGTCGCCTACGTCGTCTGGGCGAGCGCGTTCGCGGTGCCGGTGCTGCTGGCGCTGTCGCTCGCGATCGAGGGGCCGGCGGCGATCATCCGCGGCCTGCACGATGCCGATGCCGCCACCTGGGTCGCGGTGTTCTGGCAGTCGTGGGGCAACACGTTGTTCGGCTACGCGGCCTGGGCGTGGCTGCTGGCGCGCCACCCGGCGGCGGCGATCACGCCGATGGCGCTGCTGGTGCCGGTGTTCGGCCTGACGGCGTCGGCGCTGTGGCTGGGCGAACCACTGCCGGCGTGGAAGCTCGCCGCCGCCGCGCTGGTGCTCGGCGGCCTGGCGCTGAACATGTGGTGGCCGCGCAACGCGGTGCGCTGAGTCCTTGACAGGCTGGGCCGCTTGCCGCACCGGCCGGGTGCGGCACCGGGATTGCTTGAGGGTTGTCTGGCAACTCCCGCCCCGCACCGATTGGAGGATCGACACCATGGACGACCACACCATCCAGCTCGTCCGCGAGAGTTTCGACCTGGTCGAACCGATCGCACCGCAGGCCGCCGAGTACTTCTACACCGAGCTTTTCGCGGCCGATCCGTCGCTTCGCACCCTGTTCCGCGGCGACATGGCGTTGCAGGGCGCCAAGCTGATGAAGATGATGTCGTTTGCGGTCGCCCACCTGCAGGAACCCCAGGTGCTGATGCCGGCGCTGCGCCACCTCGGGCAGCAGCACGCGGAGTACGGTGTTCGCGACGACGACTACGACACCGTCGGCGGCGCGCTGCTGCGCACGCTGGCCTTCGGCACCGGCGTGGCGTTCACGCCGGATGTCGAGGCCGCCTGGATCGACGTCTACGGCACGCTCGCCGGGACGATGAAGGAAGCGGCGCGGCAGCCTGCCTGAGGGCCCGCCGGGAGGAATCCTCCGCGGTCTATCCGGGGCCGGCACCCTGTCGGCCCGGGCCGACCGTCGATCGCCACGGCCGGGCGCCCCAGGGTGCGCGGGGCGCCGAACGACCGACGAGCGCCGCGTGCGCACTCGGCCAGCCTGCGAACACGGCCTGCGCACGCGGCCAGCCTGCGCCCAGTTCCTGCGCGCCGTCCACCGGCCATCCGACCCGCCGGCGCGCCGCTCGCCCTTCGGGCCACACTGACATCGGCCGGGCTTTCGCGTCTACAGCACAGACGCCGCCCTTGCCCGACTAACATGGCCGCCCCAACCCTCCCGATCGAGAGAACCCACGCTTGGACAAACAGGCGTTCATGCGTGCCTGCCGCGAGGGCGGCGCGGCGATCGAATCGGCGCTGCGCACGCTGTACCGTGAATTCTCCGGGCCGCTGTACCGCGATGCGATGCGCACGTTGCGCGACCCCGACACCGCGCGCGACGTGGTGCAGGACGCGCTCGTCAAGGTCTGGCAGCGCTGCGCGCTGTACCGCGGCGATTCCGAGCTGTGGCCGTGGATGCGCGCGATCGCCCGCCACGCCGCGCTCGACCGCCTGCGCCAGCCCGACCTCGAGGTCGGCCTCGGCGAGGAAGGCATGAACCCGGCCGTCGACGCCCAGGTCGCCGAACTGTCGGCGGCGTCGGTGCCGCGGCCCGATGGCGCGCTCGGCCGGCTGCAGGCGGCGCAGTGCTTCGAGCGTTGCTGGGCGCGCTACGAGGCCGAGTCGCCGCGCCATGCCGCGGTGCTGCGCTGGATCGTCGAGGACGGGCTGTCCAACGACGACATCTCCGAACTGCTGGGCCGCAGCCCGGGCGCGACGCGCGAGTTCATCTCGCAATGCCGCAAGCGCGCGCGGGTGCATTTCGCCGAGTGGTACGAGCTGGCCTTCGGCGGGGTGTCGCGATGACGCCGGCCGACGATCGCCCGGGCGACGCGCCGCCACCGCGTGCCCTGCCGAACAGCCCGCTCGCGCTCGACGACGACCAGCGCTGGTTCGAGGCGCTCGCCGGCCGTGAACCGTCCGCCGGCGTCCCCGGCTCGGGCCGCGACGCCGCGCGCGCCGAGGCCGCGATGTTGCGCGACGCGCTGCGGGCGCACCTGGCGGCGATGGCGCAATCGCCCGCGGCGGTGGCGGCCGACCCGGCGACCGGGGCGGCGGATGAGCAGGCGCTGGTCGAGCGGGCCCGCCGCGCCGGTCTCTTCGGCTTGCCGGCCGCGGCCACCCGGCCTGCCTCCACCCGGCCTGCGCCCACCCGACCCGGCGCCACCCCGCCCGCGCCGTGGCCGTGGCGCTGGTTCTCCGGTGGCTTCGGCGGCTCCCGCGGGCTGGCGCTGGCGGCCGGCGCCGCCGTGGCGGTCACCGCCGGCATGCTGGCCCGGCACCAGGAGCCTGCCGTGCCGCCGGCGCACGAGGTGCTGCGCGGGCTGCAGGGTTCCGTGATCCGCCTCGACAGCGCCGAGCCGGCCGCGCTGCAGACGCGCTGGCTGGCCGAGCTGGCGGCGCTCGGCATCAGCGCGACGCCCTACGAGCGCCTCGGCCGCCTGGGCATCGATGCCGACCTGCCGCAGCCGCTGCCCGCGCCGGTCACCGACTGGCTGGCCCGGAACCACCTGCCGACGCCGCCCGGCGACGTGCTGCGCATCGAGATCGGGGACCTGCCGAAGTGAAGCCGGCACCGGCGCGGGTCTGCGGCGCGGTCGTCGCCGCGCTCGTCGCCACGTTCGCCGGCGCGGCAGCGATCGTCGGCACCCTGGTCGGCCCCGCCGTCGCGGCCGACACGATGCCCACCACCGCGCCCGCGGCTGCTGCCGGCGCCGCTGCCGAATCCCCCGCCCCACCGACGGTCGACAGCCTCTGCGCCGCGGTCGCCGCACCGGCGTCCGGCGCGCCGTCCACCCTTGGCGACGAGGTCGCCTTCGCCCGCCTGCTGCGCACCGACACCGCGGCGGCCCTGGCCGACGCCTGCTCGCGCCGCGACGACCCCGAACCGGCGATCCGCCACGCGGCGCGCCGGCAGGTGGCCAGCGCGCTGGTGCAGGACGCCCGCAACGACGACGCAGCGGCGATCCTCCCGGCGCTGCTGGCGGCGGCCGACGCGCGCGGCGACGAAGCCGAACGCGGCGAGCTGCTGACGCTGGCCGGCAGCATGGCCTTCGAGGAATCCGACCTGGCGCGCGTGCGCACGCTGGCGGCGCAGGCACGGGCCGCGCTGACGGCCGCGGGCCGGTTGCAATCGCACGCCCATTTCGTGCTGCTGGTGCTCGACGCCTCGGTCGCGCGCGCGGACCAGTCGCTCGACCGCGCCGAGGCCCTGCTCGACCAGGCGCAGGCGCTGCTCGACCGCCTCGGCCTCGCCGAAAGCTTCGACGCCGGCGACCTGCTGAACGCCCGTACGATGCTCGCCAACCAGCGCCAGGACTGGCGCGCCACCACGCGCTGGGGCTGGGCCGAGATCGAGCTGGGCCGGCGCCTCTCGCGCCACCCCGATGCCGATCCCGAACTGCTGCACGCCTACGCCACGCTCGGCGTCGTCCACTCCCGCCTGGGCGAGTACGACGAGGCCGAGCGCGCGCTGGCGGCCGGGCTGCGCATCATCGACGCGGTGCCCGACGCCGACCTGTCGGCCCAGCTCGGCGTGCTGCAGAACCTGTCCACGCACCTGCTCGAGCGCGGGCGCGTCGCCGAGGCGCTGCCGCTGGCCGAGCGCGCGGCGGCGCTGGCCGAGCGGCGCTTCGGGCACGACGGCGTCGGCCTGCTGCGCGTGCTGCTGCAGCTGGCGTTGTGCCAGGAGGCGGTCGGCGAACTCGGCCGCGCCGACGCCACCTACGCGCGCATCCGCGCCATCGCCGCCGCCCAGCCCGGCAACCTGGACCTGCTGCTGCGCGCCCGCGTCGCCTACGGCCAGGCGGTGTTCCACGCCACGCTGGGCGACGCCGAGGCGGCGCAGCGCCATGTGCGCGAGCTGCGAGCGGCCGTCGCCGGCGAGCCGGGCTACGACTGGTGGCGCGGCCAGGCGGCGCGCATCGCCTGCGCGCAGGCGCTGGCCGCGCAGCGCTGGGCCGAGGCCGAGCGCGAATGCACGGCGATGCAGCGCGACTTCATCGCCGCACTCGACCCCGGCCACGCGCTGGTCACGCGTGCGATCGTCGCCCGCTGCGCGGCGCAGAGCGAGGGCGCGCTGCCCGGCGATGCCTGCGCCGAGACGCGGCGGCGCATCGGCCGCCGCGGCGCCGACGGCGCGCCGCTCTCGCCGCAGGTGCGCTACCTCGGTTACGCGGCGCTGGCGCGCGAGCAGTCGCTGCGGCACCGCCCGCAGCGCGCCGCCGCCGACCTGACGCGCGCGCTCGCGCTGGCCGAGACGCTGGGCCTGCCCGACCCGCTGTGGAGCGCCTACGCGCAGCTTGCCGACAACCTGGCGGCGCGCGGCCAGCGCCAGCGCGCGATCCTGTTCGGCAAGCTGGCGATCGCCCAGGTCGAGCGGCTGCGCCACAGCCTGGACGCGGCCAGCCGCAACCCGCGCGATCTCGACCGCGGCTACGTCGGCGGCAAGGTCGGGCTGTACCGTCGCGTCACCGACTGGCTGATGGAGGCGGGCCGTCTCGACGAGGCGATGGCGGTGCTGCGGTTGCTGAAGGCACAGGAGATCGACGAGCTGGCGCCGCGCCGCGGCGGCGAGGCGGCCCTGGACACCCCGTCGGCCGAGCTGCTGACGCCCGGCGAGCAGGCGCAGCGCGAGCGCTACCGCCAGGTGCTCGCGCCGGTGCTGCCGGCCGAGGCGCGCAGCGGCGAACTGGAGCGGCTGCTGCGGCTGCATGCCACGCAGCGCATCGCCGAATCCGAACGCCGGCGCATGGACGAGCTGCTGGCGTCGAACGTGCGCCAGGAGGACGACGCCGTGCTGCGCCTGGGCGCCTACCTGCTGCCGGCCGAGCGTGGCGCGGGTGCGCCGCGCCAGCGCGCGCCGTCGTCGGCGCCGTCCGCGGCGCAGTCGCTCACGCTGCCGATGGCAGCGCTGGAGCGCGAGCGCCGCCGCTACGGGCCGGACGCCGCGCTCGCCTTCACGCTGCTGACGCCGACCCGCCTGCGCCTGCTGATCGCCACCGCGCAAGGCCAGATGGAGGTGGTGCGGCGCGTCGACGCGGCCGATCTGCGGCGGCGCATCGGCCGCTTCCTGGAGGCGATCGAGGCGCGCCGCGAGGTGGATGCCGACGCCCGCTCGCTGTACGCGCTGCTGGCCGAGCCGATCGACCGCGCCGCGCGCCGCGCCGGCGCGCGGCGGCTGGTGCTGTGGCTGGACGACGCGCTGCGCTACGTTCCCTGGGCGGCGCTGTCGGACGGCCGCGGCGAGCTGGTCGAGCGCTACGCGATCCAGCGCTACGCGGTCGACGACGGCGGCAGTGCCGCGGCCGAGGCGGAGGAGCCGCAGACCGTGCGCGGCCTGGGCGTGACGCGCGCGGTCGCCGGCTTCCCGGCGCTGGCGGCGGTGGCCGACGAACTGTGCGCGATCGTCGACGGGCCGATCGAGGGCCTCGCGCCCTGCGCCGCGCCGTCGCGGGCCGCGCTCGCCGGCGCCGGCTACGCCGATGCCGCGTTCACCGAGGCGCGGGTGCGCTCGCTGCTGCAGGCGCGCCACGATTTCGCGTACCTGCACGTCGGCACGCACTTCGAGCTGCGGCCGGGCCACGCGGCGCGCTCGTACATGGTGCTGGGCGACGGCCGGCGGATGGACCTGCAGGCCATCGCCGGGCTGGACTTCGGCGGCCTGGAGCTCGTCACGCTGTCGGCCTGCCAGACCGGCATGGACGGTGCGCGGACGGCGGGCGACGACGACGGCCGCGAGGTCGAGGGCCTGTCGGCGCTGGTGCAGCGGCGCGGCGCCGGGCGCGTGATCGCGAGCCTGTGGGCGGTGGAGGACGCGAGCACCGCGTCGCTGATGACGCGGCTTTATGCCGGGCTGGCGCGGCGCCGGCTCGACGCCGCCGCGGCGATGCGCGAGGCGCAACTCGCGCTGCGCGCCGAGCGCCCGCACCCGTACTACTGGGCCGGCTTCGTCGTGTCGGGCGCGCGGCCGTGATCCGGCGGCTTCAGGTGTGGTCGAGCGCGGCGGCCAGGTCGGCGAAGCTGCGCGAGCGCAGTTCGCCGTCGATCGGGTGGCCAAGCGCACGTTCGACACGGTTGGCCGAGAACAGCCCGCGCACCACGGTGCGCGCGGCCGGGTCGCCGAGTTCGCGCACCTGCTCGGTGACGATCAGGTAGCGCTGGCCGGTGGCGCGGAAGGTGTGCACGATGTCGCCGACCTCGGCGCGCCCGACCTGGCCGATGTCCAGCGTCGGCCAGTGGGCGAGCGGCGTCATCACGTCGCCCACGCTGAGCTCGACCTGCGCCACGCCGCGGCGCAGCGCCGCCTGGGTCGGCCGCTCGCCCTGGATGTCGTGCAGCGTCACCAGGCCGATCACGCTGGCCGGCACCTCGACCACGAAAGCCATGCGCACGCCGGCGAGCTGCATCAGCCGGCGGGTGTCGAGCAGCGCCTCGGTCACCGGTACCACCACGCCCGGCGCCACGCGCAGGTCGGTGAAGACTTCGGAGGCCGGGCTGTCGGGTTCGACGTGGGCCTCGCTGCGGACGAGCGTCAGCGCGCTTTCGTGCGGCGCCCGGACGGGCAGGGGGCTGTGATGGCGCATCGGTGGTCTCCTGGATCGGCGAAGGCCGTTCCCGAACGCGCTGATGTACTCCTGTCGGCCGGCGTGCGCAACGGGCGGGCCGGGAGTCCTTGCGCGTCGCTGTGGGGATGCTGTCGCGCCGCCCGCGGCGGGCCATCGCGGCTCCCAAGGAGACGCCGGGCCGCCCCCGGTCTCCTTGTCCCCCGCGGGGGGCGGGCTGGGCGCGGGCCGGACCTGGGGCGCTCAGAACGAGGAAGTCGAGAACAGCCGGAAGCGGTCGCGGCCGGCCGCCTTGGCCTGGTACATCGCGCGGTCGGCGTTGGCGAGGATCTCCTCGGCGCTGGTGCCGTCCTGCGGGTACTGGCTGATGCCGATGCTGGCGCCGACCTGCAGCGTGCGCCCCTTCGACTCGACCAGGATCGGCTCCTTCAGCCCCTCGATCAGCTTCTCGGCGATCGACATCAGGTACTTCGGCGGCGTCGGCGCGCCCAGCAGCACGACGAACTCGTCGCCTCCCAGCCGCGCCACCGTGTCGACCTTGCGCATCATGCCGAGCAGGCGCTGCGCCACCGATTTCAGCACCGCGTCGCCCGCCTCGTGGCCGAGTTCGTCGTTGATGACCTTGAAGTCGTCGAGGTCGATGAACAGCACGCAGACCTCGGTGCCGTAGCGGCGCGCGTGCGCCAGCGCCTGCTCCAGCCGCTCGTGGATCAGGCGGCGATTCGGCAGGCCGGTCAGCATGTCGTGCTGGGCCAGGTGCTCGAGCTGGTCGCGGCTGTCCTGCAGGTCGGCGAGCTGGCGCGCGATCTGGT
>JBGAMJ010000017.1:0-17540 GCA_044223035.1 Piscinibacter sp. | reverse complement strand
GTCCTGCATCTGCTGGAAGCTGCGCGCGAGCGTGCCGATCTCGTCCTGCCGGCGCAGCGGCAGCCGCCCCGGGAACTGCCCGGCGGCAAAGCGCTGGGCGGCCGCGCTGACGGCGTTGATCGGCCGCGTGAACGCGCGCGCCAGCAGCACCGCCAACAGCAGGCAGGCCACGCACAGGCCGAGCACGATCTGCAGGATCGAGGTGCCGATCTGGTTCGACTGGTCGAGCACCTGCGCCAGCGGCTGCGCGAGGCCGACGATCAGCCGGTGCTCGTCGGAGGCGACGTCGAGCTTGCGGCCGATGAACGCGGCGACCACCGGCGCGCCCGCGTACTCGCCGTCGCGCGCCTCGAACACGACGTGGTCCTTGCGTGCTTCCACCAGCACGCGCACCGGCGCGAACTCGTCCTGGATCAGCACGCGGCGGCCGCGGTCGAAACCGAAGGTGCGGCTGCGGTCGGGGTGGATCAGGATGTCGCCGTCGCTGTTGGCGAGGAACAGCGTGAAGCCGGCCGGCAGGTCGGCCGCCAGCAGGTCGAAGGTGCCGTTCAGGTCGACATTGACCACCGCGACGCCGAGCGCGGAGCCGGTCGCGTCGACCACCGGCATCGCCAGTTGCAGCGCCGGCTGGTTCAGGCCGGCGTAGGTGCCGATCTCGTGGTTGATCGCGATGCGCGACAGGTAGGTCGCGCCGGCCGGCAGCTTCAGCGTGTCGGCCACGTAGCCGTAGTGGCCCTTTTCCTGGAGGTCGTCGCCGGTGACGCGGATCGCGCCGGCGTCCAGACGGTCGACGCGCACCCGCTCCAGCCCGTGCTCACTGGCCGAGATCAGGCGCAACTGCAGGTAGGCCGGGTTGGCCTTGACCATCTGCTGGAACAGCGTGGCGAGCTGGTCGGCCTGGGCGACGTCGCCGCGCTGCAGCGTGGCGAGCGCCGCCGGGTGGGTGGCGACCATCGCCAGGTCGCGCGAGATCTCCTCGCGCGACAGCCGGATGCGCCGCGCCAGCACCTGGGTGAAGTTGAGCAGCTTGTCCTTCGCCGAGGCGACCAGCAGGTCGCGGCTCGCTTCGTAGGCATAGAAGCCGGTCAGCCCGGCCGCCAGCACGCCGACCAGCGCGAGCAGCAGCGCGAGCTTGGCGGCGATGCCCAGTTTCATGGGGCGAGGACCTTGCCGGCGCGGTCGCCGGACACGATGCGCTGCCACAGCAGGTTGCGCCGCTCGTCGTCCTCGACCGGCTCCAGCCACGCCAGGTTGGCGCCCGGGCGGTAGTCCGGCGGCGCGGAGGTGGTGTTGGCCAGCCCCTGGCGGGTGACCAGCACCTGGCCGGGCGTGTCTTCCAGCAGGTAGTTGATCCAGGCCGCAGCCAGCGGCAGGTTGCGCGCCGAGCGGGTGATGGCCCAGCAGTCCAGCCAGGCGAGCGCGCCTTCCTTCGGGATCGCGTAGCCGACGTCGATGCCCTCGGACTTCAGCAACTGCAGCTGCTGCGTGCCGTAGTTGGCGAACAGCAGCGCGGCATGGCGGTTCTTGAACATCGCGACCGACTCGTCGGGCTGGGTGTAGAAGCCCGCCACGTTGCGCCGCAGCGCGATCAGCCGATCCACCGCTCGTGGCCAGTCGGCCGCCTCCAGCCGGAACGGCGACTTCAGGCGCAGCACCTGCGCCGCCAGCGAGAAGCTGTGCGTGCCGCCGTTGTAGGCGACGACCTTGCCCTGCCAGCGCTCGTCCCACAGCGCGGCGATCGAGTCGGGCGGCGTATCGACCTGGCGCCGGTCGTAGATCAGGCCCATCTCGCTGTAGGTGTAGGGCACGGCATAGGTCTTGCCGTCGTGCACGAGCCCGGGGATGGCGCGCAGGTCGCGAAAGCGCGGCAACTGGCGCGCCAGGTTCGGCACCTGCCGCACCGGCACCGGCTGCACCAGCGACTGCCGGATGTAGCGTTGCAGTTCGGCGGTGTTGACCGCGAAGACGTCGAAATCGCGCGCCTGGTTGAGGGCGAGCTTCTGCCACAGCGCGGCGTCGGAATCGATGATCGTGACCTCGACCTTGCAGTCGGAGCGGCGTTCGAACGCGCGCACGATGTCGGCGTCGGCGTAGCCCGGCCAGGCCAGCACGCGCAGCGTCTCTGCGGCGCGCGCGGGGGCAGCGGCGCCGGCGAGGGCGGCCGTCAGGGCGATGCCGAAATGGCGGCGGTTCAGGGTCGGACGAGGCATGCCGGTGTCACTTTCGCAGCGCGGGGGGTGTTCCGAGGCGATCACGCGGTGGCTGCGGAAGCCGTTCGCGCACCGAGCGACCCGCCGACTTGCCGCGCGACCTTCCGGGCTTTCGGCAGCGCCGGTGGCATCTTGAACCGGCGGTGGCAGGTGCGGTCGTCGTGCACCCCGGTTTGCCCGCGGTGAAAGCGACGCGTGCGGTGACGGCGACGCCCGCGCCGGTCACTTCGGCCACAGCGCCCACAGCCGCAACGGCTGCTTCATGCGCCCCGCCTGCTGCTCCGCCTCGGCCCCCCAGCCCCAGAAATAATCGGCCCGCACCGCGCCGACGATCGCGCTGCCCGTGTCCTGCGCCATCACCGCGCGCCGCAGCGGGGTGCTCGTCAGCGGCTCGGTGGTGTCCAGCCACAACGGCGTGCCGTAGGGGATGCTCTGCGGGTCGACGGCCACCGAACGTCCCGGCGTCAGCGCGACACCTTGCGCACCGCGCGGGCCGAGGGCCGGATCGGGCAACGGCTCCTCGCGGAAGAACACGTAGCGCGGGTTGGCCCAGAGCAACTCGTTGAGGCGTTTCGGATTGCGCTGCGCCCAGGCCTTGATCGCCGGCCAGGACGCCTGGTCGGCGCGCAGCTCGCCCTGGTCGATCAGCCAGCGCCCGACCGACTTGTAGGGCTGGTCGTTGTGGCCGGCGAACGCCACCCGCACGAGGCGTCGGTTGCCGTCCGGTTCGGTTAGCGCCAGCCGGCCGGAACCCTGGATCTGCAGGATCAGCGCGTCCATCGGGTCGGCGACCCAGGCCAGCTCGCGGCCGCGCAGGCCGGCGCGCGCGGCGGGATCGGTGTCGATCTGGCGGCGCGTCCAGTAGGGCCGGCGCGTTGCAAGGTCCGGCGGCGCGGCGTACAGCGGCACCCGGTAGGTGGCGTTCGGCGCGCGGGCAGCGTCCACCAGCGGCTCGAAGTAGCCGGTGACGAGGCCGTCGTTGCCCCCGTCGCGCGATTCGATGCGGTAGGGCTGCAGACGGCGCTGCAGCCACAAGCGCGTCTCGGCGTCTGACGGCGGCGCGCCACGGCGCGCCTCGCTGCACACGCGCGCCCAGTCGGTCAGCGGGCGCTCGATGGTCGCCACGCCGGTCGTCGCTGACGGGCCGTCGCCGTGCGCGCCGGCGTCGGCGGGGGACGGCGGCGCGCCGGGTGCAGCGGGTTCCAGCGGGGTGTTGGTGCAGCCGGCGAGCGCGAGGGCGACCCCTAGAATCCCCGGCCAGCCCCGGCGGAAGACGGCCGCGCCGGGGCGATGAAGGACGTACGACATGTGGGTGATTCTGCTGGAGGCGCTGGGCGCGCTGCTGCTGTTGGTGCTGATCGTGTGGTGGACGATGTTCTCCGGCCGCCGTCGCGGCGAGCGGCCGCTGCCGCCGCCGAAGCATTGACCCGCGCGGTGGTCAACGCACCGGCCGGTGCGCCGGCCGACGGCGTTGACTTTCAGCCGGCCGGCGGCACCAGCAGCGACGCCGGCTGCTGCCGGAAGCGGCGGCGGATGGCGCGGTAGATGCGGCTGCGGTCGGCCAGGCGGATGCCGCGCGAACGCAGCGCGACGCGGAACGCCAGCACGAAGCTGACGCCGAGGTTCAACGCGCCGGTGATCGGGATCGCCGCCACGCACCACCAGAACTCGCGGTCGCGCAGCGCCTCCATGCCGAGCGCGCCGACCGCCGCGGCGAGTTGCCCGGTCGACAGCGTGACGTGCCGCACCTCGATCGGCAGCGCGAAGAACCCGGCCACCGCCGGCACCAGCCCGAGCATCAGGCCGAGCGAGATGTTGGACGCGAAGCCCGAGATGTTTTGCCGCCAGTACGCCGACCAGCGGCGGGCGCGTGCCGCGCCGAGCCGCGCGACGATGCGCGGGTTCCACGCGATCGCGCTGTCGAGCCGGTGCCAGACGAACCAGTTCTCCACCCAGCCGGCGATCAGCGAACTCGCGAACAGCAGCACGCCGGTGAACGCCGCATAGAACGGCGTCGGGCCGAGCAGGCTCAAGGTCTCGATCACGTGGTGCGCGTCGTGATTGCCGACCAGCGGCGCGCCGAACGCCCAGCGGCACAGCCACTGCACCGCCAGCACCACCGGGAACACCAGCAGCAGGTTGCCGAAGATGCCGGCCGACTGCGAGCGGATCAGGTGCACCACCTCGTCGACGAAACCTTCGACGGCGATGTCGTCGTCCACCGGGGCGACGCCGTCGGGCGTGGTCTGGATCGCCGACAGCTTGTCGGCCATTGCCGGCGCGGTCATCGCCGGCTGCTTGGTGGCGACCGTCCAGTGCAGCAGGTGCACCAGCACGAAGCTGGCGGCGTAGTTGATGCCGGCCCAGAAGCCGCTCCAGAAGGCCGACAGCCCGAGCGCGAGCACGAAGAACTTCAGGAAGGTGGTCCCGGCGATCACCGTGCCGCCGCCGGCGGCGGCACGCAGCATCGACAGGTACTCCGCCCGGTCGCGGGTGATGTAGTGCTCGCCGGTCTCGGCGCTGCGCTCGGCCACCTTGCGCGCCAGCAGCGAATAGTGGCGCGCGAACAGCCCGCGGATGCTGCGCCGCTCGTGCGACGCACGCACCAGCTCGGCGACGAGCTGCGCCCCGTCGCGCGCCGGGCGCTCGCTCAGCACGCAGTTCAGCAACTGCTCGATGCGGTGGGTGCGCTCGAGCAGCTGGTCGACCTCGAACACCACGTTGACCGACACGCCGTGCTCTTCCAGGTGCTCGTGCACGCTTTCGGCGCAGCGGCGGCATTTGTCGAGCAGCGCGCGCAGGTACTGCGATTCGCGCAGCAGCTCGGCGGCGTCGCCGTCTTCCGCATGCTCGCGCACGAGTTCGGCGGCGCGCCCGAGTTGGTGGAAGGGCTGGTCCGTCAGCAGTTCGGGGCTCATGCGCTGGCGCAGCGACGACGAAAACCCCGAGGCGCGCACGTTGCTCGCGAGGAAGGTGATCGCGTCGAGCATCGGCGTCAGCCAGCCGCGGCGCTGCGCCGGATCGGGTTCGACCAGCGCGACCAGCCGGTCGAGCACGCTTTCGTCGAGCGCGGCCAGCCACTGTGCGTCGCTGGCGTGCGGGAACAGCAGGTCGATCAGCTCGCCCAGGTCGGTGGTCGCCGGCGTCGTCGGCAGCACGCGGCGGGCGATGCGCTCGCCCAGCTCGCTGAAGAACGCAGAGCGCGTCGCGAAGCCGAAGTCGGCGAACAGCGCCGCGGTGTCGACCTCGCGCCAGAAACCAGCCAGCAGCCCGCTGACGCGCTCGCGGTGTTCGGGGTGGCGGTCGAGCAGGTTCAGCAGGTGCGTCAGCCTCAGCACCGGCGTGGGCCGCGCCTCGGAACCGCTGGGCAGCGGCGCGTGGCGCAGCCATTCGACCAGCCGGATCAACCACAGGTGGCGCTCGGCCAGGCTGGTGCGCGGGTCCGCTGCGTTCAGCAGCGCGGTCAGGTCCCAGGCCGACGACGACTTCCCGGCCGCCATCGGTCAGAGGGTGAGAGTTAATCCGGCGTGGCCGAGCAGGCCCGCCGGGCGGCGCCAATCTAGGCGCAAAGCACAGCCGTAGCTCGGGCTACGGCGAGCATTTGCAACGACGAGTGGGGGCGTTCGGTGGGGATGAGCGGCCATGGCGGATTGGCTCTCACGCTCTCAGTGCAGCGACGAAGCCAGGGCCAGCCCGAATTCGGCGATCGGCGACTCGAACGGGTGCGCGTCCTCGGTCATGCAGAAGAAGGTGCCGCGCATCGTGCCGACCGGCGTGGCGATGCGTGTCCAGCTCGTGTACTCGAAGCTTTCGCCGGGCTTGAGCACCGGCTGGTGGCCGACGACTGCCAGGCCGCGCACCTCCTCGGTGTGGCCGGTCGCGTCGGTGATGATCCAGTGGCGGGCGATGAGTTGGGACGTCACGTCGCCGCTGTTGCGGATCGTGATGGTGTACGCGAAGGCGTACTGCCCCGCGCCGAGATCCGACTGTTCGGGCAGGTGGCGCACGGCCACGGTCGACGTGAATTCGGGGTGGGCCATCGGCGCATTCTAGGAGCCATGCCCGGAGCGCCGCGGGCCGCCTCCTAGAATCCGATGATGGCCCGCACGCACCGCATCGCCCCCAGCATCCTCTCGGCCGACCTGGCCCGCCTGGGCGAGGAGGTGCGCGACGTGATCGCCGCCGGCGCCGACTGGATCCACTTCGACGTGATGGACCAGCACTACGTGCCGAACCTGACCTTCGGCCCGATGGTCTGCGAGGCGCTGCGCCCGCACGCGCGGCGGGCCGACGGCACGCCGGTTCCGATCGACGTGCACCTGATGGTGCAGCCGGTCGACGCGCTGGCGCTCGCGTTCTGCCAGGCCGGCGCCGACCTGGTCAGCTTCCACCCCGACGCCAGCACGCACGTCGACCGCACGCTGCAGCTCATCCGCGGCGCCGGCCGGCAGGCCGGGCTGGTGTTCAACCCGGCCACGCCGCTGGACGTGCTGGAGTGGGTGATCGACAAGGTCGACCTGGTGCTGATCATGAGCGTCAACCCGGGCTTCGGCGGGCAGGGCTTCATTCCGTCGGCGCTGCGCAAGATCGAGCGGGCGCGCCGGCTGATCGACGCCAGCGGGCGCGACATCCGGCTGGAGGTCGACGGCGGCATCAAGGTCGACAACATCCGCGAGGTGGCGGCCGCCGGCGCCGACACCTTCGTCGCCGGCAGTGCGATCTTCGGCCGGCCCGACTACCGCGCGACGATTGACGCGATGCGCCGGGAACTGGCGCGGCCGCCCGCCTGAGGCGTCGTCTCGGCGGGCGACGCGGCGGGTGATTGCGGCGGGCCCCACTGCTACACTTTCCGGATGTTCAGTTCGCGCAAGTACGGCAT
Source organism: Piscinibacter sp. (assembly GCA_044223035.1). Taxonomy (GTDB): domain Bacteria; phylum Pseudomonadota; class Gammaproteobacteria; order Burkholderiales; family Burkholderiaceae_C; genus JBGAMJ01. The sequence goes on along the minus strand of JBGAMJ010000017.1, from coordinate 10,451 downwards.
GAGGTCGCACGACCGGGGAGCCTGGCCCTGGCGTCGCGGTACCGGCGCGCCCGTCTCCGGGCGCTAGCTTGCCGGCCGCCGTGGCGCCGTCGTGACCGACGCGCGAGCCCGCGGCCCCGCTCACCGACTGCATCCTCACGCGGGCACCTTCGCCGTCGCCCGCCGGCCATGGAGGGCCGCGCACCGTGATCACCGAACTCGAATTCAAGAGCCTCGTCTCGCAGGGCTTCAACCGCATTCCGCTCATCGCCGAGGCCTTTGCCGACCTCGAAACCCCCCTGTCGCTGTACCTCAAGCTCGCCTACGGCGCGGGCGGTGGGCGGCACAGCTTCCTGCTCGAATCCGTCGTCGGCGGCGAACGTTTCGGGCGCTATTCGTTCATCGGCCTGCCGGCGCGCACGCTGCTGCGCGCGACCGGCTTCCGCACCGAGGTCGTCACCGACGGCCGGGTGGTCGAGACGCACGACGGCAATCCGCTGGATTTCATCGCCACCTACCAGCAGCGCTTCAAGGTGGCGCTGCGGCCGGGGCTGCCGCGCTTCTGCGGCGGGCTGGCGGGCTACTTCGGCTATGACGCGGTGCGCTACATCGAGCCCAAGCTCGCGAAGACCGAGAAGACCGGCGGCATCGACACGCCGGACATCCAGTTGCTGCAGTGCGAGGAGCTGGCCGTCATCGACAACCTGTCGGGCCGGCTCTACCTGATCGTCTACGCCGACCCGGCGGAGCCGGAAGCCTTCCACCGCGCCAAGCGCCGGCTCGGCGAGCTGGCGGACAAGCTGAAGTACAGCGTCACCGCGCCGGCGGTGCGGCGCGGCGCGGCCCACGGCGTGGAGCGCGAGTTCGCGAAGGCCGACTACCTGGCCGCGGTGCTCAAGAGCAAGGAGTACATCGCCGCCGGCGACATGATGCAGGTGCAGATCGGCCAGCGGCTGAAGAAGCGCTACACCGAGTCGCCGCTGTCGCTGTACCGGGCGCTGCGCTCGCTGAACCCGTCGCCGTACATGTACTTCTACGACATGGGCGATTTCCAGATCGTCGGCGCCTCGCCGGAAATCCTGGTGCGCCAGGAGCAGACGCCCGAAGGCGCGAAGGTGACGATCCGCCCGCTGGCCGGCACCCGCCCGCGCGGCGCCACGCCCGAGCTGGACCGCGCGCTGGAAGTCGAGCTGTCGAACGATCCGAAGGAGCGCGCCGAGCACCTGATGCTGATCGACCTGGCGCGCAACGACATCGGCCGCATCGCGCGCACCGGCACCGTCAAGGTCACCGAGGCGTTCACGGTGGAGCGCTACTCGCACGTGATGCACATCGTCAGCAACGTCGAAGGGCTGCTGAAGGACGGCATCACCAACCTGGACGTGCTGCGCGCCACCTTCCCGGCCGGCACGCTGACCGGCGCGCCGAAGGTGCGCGCGATGGAGATCATCGACGAGCTGGAGCCGGTCAAGCGCGGCATCTACGGCGGCGCCTGCGGCTACCTCAGCTTCGCCGGCGACATGGACGTGGCGATCGCGATCCGCACCGGCATCGTCCAGGACCAGACGCTGTACGTGCAGGCCGCCGCCGGCGTCGTCGCCGACTCGGTGCCCGAGATGGAATGGAAGGAGACCGAGGCGAAGGCGCGCGCGCTGATCCGCGCCGCCGAGCTGGTCGAGGAGGGATTCTGAAATGAAACCCCCACGGTCGCTGCCCCCGAGGGGGCGCTCAGTACCTTCGGAACGGCCGGGCGGTACGGAAAAGACCCACCTGCCGAATCCTTCCGCTGCCCCGATCGATGGAGGTGCGACATGCTGCTGATGATCGACAACTACGACAGCTTCACCTTCAACCTGGTGCAGTACTTCGCCGAGCTGGGCGAAGAGGTGCAGGTGTTCCGCAACGACGAGATCACGCTGGAGGGCATCGCCGGGCTGCGGCCCGACCGGCTGGTGCTGTCGCCCGGCCCGTGCTCGCCGGCCGAGGCCGGCATCTGCGTGGCGGCGATCCGCGAGTTCACCGGCAAGCTGCCGATCCTCGGCGTGTGCCTGGGCCACCAGAGCATCGGCGCGGCGCTGGGCGGGCGCATCGTCCGGGCGCAGCGCCAGATGCACGGCAAGATCAGCCGGCTCGAGACCGATGGCCGCGGCGTCTACACCGGCCTGCCGAAGGCCTTCGACGTGGTGCGCTACCACTCGCTGGTGATCGAGCGCGAGACGCGGCCGGCGGTGCTGGAAGTCACGTCCACATCGGAGGACGGCGAGATCATGGGTGTGCGCCACAGTGAGCTGGCCGGCACGCCGACGCCGCTGGAAGGCGTGCAGTTCCACCCGGAATCGATCCTGACCGAGCACGGGCACGCGATGCTGAAGAACTTCCTGGAGCTGCGGCCGTGACGCCGGTCGACCTGCGCAGCGACACCGTCACCCGGCCGACCGCCGCGATGCGCGAGGCGATGGTGCGCGCCGAGCTCGGTGACGACGTGTTCGGCGACGACCCGACGGTGAACGCGCTGCAGGAGCGCGTCGCCGCGCTGCTCGGCAAGGAGGCGGCGCTGTTCGTCGCCAGCGGCACGCAGAGCAACCTGGCGGCGATCATGAGCCACTGCGGGCGCGGCGACGAATACCTGGTCGGCCAGATGGCGCACACCTACCGCTGGGAAGCCGGCGGCGCCGCGGTGCTGGGCAGCGTGCAGCCGCAGCCGATCGCCCACCAGGCCGACGGCACGCTGGCGCTGGCCGACATCGAGGCCGAGATCAAGCCCGACGATGCGCACTTCGCCCGCAGCCGCCTGCTGTGCCTGGAAAACACGCTGGGCGGGCGCGCGTTGCCGCTGGCGTACATGGAGGCGGCAGCCGCACTCGCGCGCCGGCGCGGCCTCGCGACGCACCTGGACGGCGCGCGGCTGTTCAATGCCGCCACGCGGCTCGGCGTCCCCGTCCGGGCGCTGGCGGCGCCGTTCGACAGCGTGTCGGTCTGCTTCTCCAAGGGCCTGGGCGCGCCGGTCGGCTCGGCGCTGGTCGGCTCGCGCGACCTGATCGCCCGCGCGCATCGCTGGCGCAAGATGCTCGGCGGCGGGATGCGGCAGGCCGGCGTGCTCGCCGCCGCCGCCTTGCATGCGCTCGATCACCATGTCGAGCGCCTGGCGCAGGATCACGCGCTGGCGCGCCGGCTCGCCGACGGCCTGTCCGGCATCCCGGGGCTGCGCGTGGAGCCGCCCGACACAAACATGGTCTTCGTCGACGTCGAAGGCGGCGCCGAGGCGGGGCGCCGGCTGGTCGATGGCCTGAAAGCGCGCGGCGTGCTCGCCACCGGCCTGTACCGCCTGCGTTTCGTGACCCACCTCGACGTCGACGAGGCCGGCATCGACCGCGCCGTTGCGGCCGTCCGTGAGCTGCACGGCTGACCGGGCCGGTCGCGCCTTCCGCTTCCAACGCGCCCATCGAGAGCCCATCGAGGAGATGCCATGACGATCAGCAACACCGAGGCGCTGACGCGCACGATCGAGCACCGCGAGATCTTCCATGACGAGATGCTGGCGCTGATGCGCCGCATCATGAGCGGCGAGATGTCGCCGGTGATGATGGCCGCGCTGCTGGTCGGCCTGCGGGTCAAGAAGGAGACGATCGGCGAGATCACCGCCGCCGCGCAGGTGATGCGCGAGTTCTCGACCAAGGTCGAGGTGGCCGACCGCACGCACCTGGTCGACATCGTCGGCACCGGCGGCGACGGTTCGCATACCTTCAACATCTCGACCGCCAGCATGTTCGTCGCCGCCGCCTGCGGCGCGCGCGTCAGCAAGCATGGCAACCGCGGCGTGTCGAGCAAGTCCGGCAGCGCGGATGTGCTGGAGGCGCTGGGCGTCGGCCTGTCGCTGCCGCCGGCGGCGATCTCGCGCTGCATCGCCGACACCGGCATCGGCTTCATGTTCGCGCCCAACCACCACCCGGCGATGAAGAACGTCGCCCCGGTGCGGCGCGAGCTCGGCGTGCGCACGATCTTCAACATCCTCGGCCCGCTGACCAACCCGGCCGACGCGCCGCACATCCTGATGGGCGTGTTCCACCCGGACCTCGTCGGCATCCAGGTGCGCGCGCTGCAGCGGCTGGGCGCCGAGCACGCGGTGGTCGTCTACGGGCGCGACGGCATGGACGAGGTGTCGCTGGGCGCCGCCACGATGGTCGGCGAATACCGCGACGGAGCGATCCGCGAATACGAGATCCACCCCGAGGATTTCGGCCTGACGATGGCCAGCAACCGCACGCTGAAGGTCGAATCGGCGGAGCAGTCAAAGGCGATGCTGCTCGCCGTGCTGCGCAACGAGCCGGGGCCGGCGCGCGACATCGTCGTGCTCAACGCCGGCGTGGCGCTGTACGCCGCCGACGTGGTGCCGACGATGGCCGAAGGCGTGGCCCGCGCCGCCGCCGCGATCGACTCGGGCGCGGCGATGGGGAAGCTGACGCAGTTCGTCGGCCGCACGCGGGAGCTGGCGGCATGACCGACATCCTGGATCGCATCGTCGCGGTCAAGCGCGAGGAGATTGCCGCGGCGCGGCAGGCCTGCGACGCGGCCGCGATGCGGCGGGCGGCGGAGGCGGCCGCGCCGCCGCGTGACTTCGTCGGCGCGTTGCGCGCACGCATCGCGGCGGGCGATGCGGCGGTGATCGCCGAAGTCAAGAAGGCCAGCCCGAGCAAGGGCGTGATGCGCGAGCCGTTCGAACCGTATGCGATCGCCCGCAGCTACGAGCGCCACGGCGCCGCGTGCCTCAGCGTGCTGACGGACCGGCCGTTCTTCCAGGGTGCGCCGGAGTACCTGCAGCAGGCGCGCGCCGCCTGCGCGCTGCCGGTGCTGCGCAAGGATTTCATGGTCGACGCCTACCAGGTCGACGAGGCCCGCGCGATGGGCGCCGACTGCATCCTGCTGATCGCCGCCTGCCTCGACGACGCGCTGATGGCCGACCTGGAAGCGCAGGCACTGGCGCTCGGCATGGCGGTGCTGGTGGAGGTGCACGACGGCGCCGAACTCGAGCGCGCGCTGCGCCTGGCGACGCCGCTGGTCGGCATCAACAACCGCAACCTGCGCAGCTTCGAAGTGACGCTGGAGACGACGCTGGGGCTGCTGCCGCGCGTGCCGGCAGAGCGGCTGCTGGTCACCGAGAGCGGCATCCTCGGACGCGCGGACGTGGAGCGCATGCGCGCGGCCGGCGTGCACGCCTTCCTGGTCGGCGAGGCGTTCATGCGCGCGCCCGACCCGGGAGAGGCACTGGCGGGCCTGTTCGCCCGACTCCCGGCGACGTGAACGGCGATCTGTTCGGCGCCATGGCGGCCGACGTGACGGGAAACCGCTTGCTCGGGCCGTTGCGGGAGGCGATCGACGCGGTGCCGGCCGCGTGGCGGCCCGTGACCGCCCGCTTCTTCGAGACCACCGTGGGGCGCGAGCTGGAGCGTTTTGTCGACCGGCGCGTCGCGGACGGCGCGGTCGTGTATCCGCGCGCGGTGTTTCGCGCGCTCGAACTGACGGCGCCGGACGCGGTGCGTGTCGTGATCCTGGGCCAGGATCCGTACCACGGGCCGGGGCAGGCGCAGGGCCTGGCGTTCTCGGTCGCGCCCGGCCAGCGGCCGCCGCCCAGCCTGCGCCACATGCTGCAGGAGGTGGCCGCCGACACCGGGCAGCCGTCGATCTGCCGCGACGACCTGGGCGACTGGGCGCGCCAGGGCGTGCTGCTGCTCAACAGCGTGCTGACTGTCGAGGACGGTCAGCCTCAAAGCCACGCAGGCCAGGGCTGGGAGGCGCTGACCGACGCGCTGCTGGCGTTCGTCGCCGACCGTGATGCGCCGGTGGTGTTCATGCTGTGGGGCGCCGCGGCGCAGCGCAAGCGGCCGCAGCTCGAACGCGGCCGGCACCGGGTGCTGGTGGCCAACCACCCGTCGCCGCTGTCGGCGCGCCGGCCGCCGCTGCCCTTCCTCGGCTGCGGGCATTTCGGCGCTGCCAACCGGCTGCTGGCGGAACTGCGGCCGGGCGAACCGCCGATCCGATGGTGACGCCGCCGGATCGGCCTTGCGCCCGTCGCAACGGGTCACTTGTGGACCTGTCTCGCCGAGCTGTTATACTCTGAGGTTCGCCTAGGAGGGGTGCCCGAGTGGCTAAAGGGGGCAGACTGTAAATCTGTTGGCTTACGCCTACGCTGGTTCGAATCCAGCCTCCTCCACCAAGGCGAAAGAATTTGATTGGGCTCGATGTGGCGCAACAGCGCGGCATTCGACAAGAAGTTGGCGGTCTGGAAGTCGTTGTGGTGTCCCGTCGGTTGCGGCGGAAGTCCGGAGGGCCGAGTGGGGCCGGGCAGTCTGGGGTGCAGCCGGCGGCCTCCCGAGCGGGAGTAGTTCAATGGCAGAACCTTAGCCTTCCAAGCTAATGATGCGGGTTCGATCCCCGTCTCCCGCTCCAGTCGTTGTGGTGATTTTTGCCAGTGGCCGTCGCCAGTGGCCTGTGCGTGTCCGGTGCCTCGCACAGGCCAGTGTCGACAGACAGATCGTCGATTCGCCCATGTGGCTCAGTGGTAGAGCACTCCCTTGGTAAGGGAGAGGTCGCGCGTTCGATCCGCGCCATGGGCACCAACGGTTTCTTTTCCCGATCGCGGGATTGCTAGGAGCAAGAAATGGCAAAAGGCAAGTTCGAGCGCACCAAGCCGCACGTGAACGTGGGGACGATTGGACACGTGGACCACGGGAAGACGACGCTGACGGCGGCGATCACGACGGTGCTGTCGAAGCTGTTCGGCGGAGAAGCCAAGGCCTATGCTGTCGAAGCTGTTCGGCGGAGAAGCCAAGGCCTACGACCAGATCGATGCGGCGCCGGAAGAGAAGGCGCGCGGGATCACGATCAACACGGCGCACGTGGAGTACGAGACGAAGAACCGGCACTACGCACACGTGGATTGCCCGGGGCACGCGGACTACGTGAAGAACATGATCACGGGCGCGGCGCAGATGGACGGTGCGATCCTGGTGGTGTCGGCGGCCGACGGCCCGATGCCGCAGACGCGCGAGCACATCCTGCTGGCGCGCCAGGTGGGCGTGCCGTACATCATCGTGTTCCTGAACAAGTGCGACATGGTGGACGACGCCGAGCTGCTGGAGCTCGTCGAGATGGAAGTGCGCGAGCTGCTGGACAAGTACGAGTTTCCGGGTGATGCGACCCCGATCGTGCACGGTTCGGCCAAGCTGGCGATGGAAGGCGACAAGGGCGAGCTGGGCGAAGGCGCGATCCTGAAGCTGGCCGATGCGCTGGACAGCTACATCCCGACGCCCGAGCGGGCGGTCGACGGTGCGTTCCTGATGCCGGTGGAAGACGTGTTCTCGATCTCCGGCCGCGGCACCGTGGTGACGGGCCGGGTGGAGCGTGGGGTGGTCAAGGTCGGCGAGGAAATCGAGATCGTCGGTATCCGCGCGACGCAGAAGACCACCTGCACGGGCGTGGAGATGTTCCGCAAGCTGCTCGACCAGGGGCAGGCGGGTGACAACGTGGGCATTTTGCTGCGCGGCACCAAGCGCGAGGACGTGGAGCGCGGCCAGGTGCTGTGCAAGCCGGGCAGCATCAAGCCGCACACGCACTTCACGGCCGAGGTGTACGTGCTGAGCAAGGAAGAGGGCGGGCGCCACACGCCGTTCTTCAACAACTACCGGCCGCAGTTCTACTTCCGCACGACGGACGTGACCGGTGCGGTGGAGCTGCCGAAGGACAAGGAGATGGTGATGCCGGGCGACAACGTCAGCATCACGGTCAAGCTGATCGCGCCGATCGCGATGGAAGAAGGCCTGCGTTTCGCGATCCGCGAAGGCGGCCGCACCGTCGGCGCCGGCGTGGTGGCGAAGATTCTCGAATAAGCGCGACGACGGCGCGACGACCGGTTCGCCGCGCCACCGCCCCTCCGCTCTCCAGCAGCCGCCAGCGGCTGCACCGCTCTTTCAGGACCCGTCATGCAAAAGCAGAAGATCAGAATCCGCCTCAAGGCATTCGACTACAAATTGATCGACCAGTCGGCGCTCGAGATCGTCGACACCGCCAAGCGCACCGGCGCCATCGTCAAGGGCCCGGTGCCCCTGCCGACGCGCATGCAGCGTTTCGACATCCTGCGCTCACCGCACGTCAACAAGAGCTCGCGCGACCAGTTCGAGATCCGCACCCACCAGCGCCTGATGGACATCGTCGACCCGACCGACAAGACCGTCGACGCGCTGATGAAGCTCGACCTGCCGGCGGGCGTCGACGTCGAGATCAAGCTGCAGTGAACCGGCGCGGTTGCGACTGCGACCGCGTCTGCTAGAATCGCAGGCTTTTCGGACCGAGGCGGCGCCCCCGTGCGCAGCGTCCTGTGATTCTCGCTTCACCGGCGTTGAGCTGGTGTTGTGCCCCGGGTGCCTTGCATCCGGCCTCATGAGTCCGAAACCGTCAGCCCGGCCAATCGATGTCGGGCATGTGCAACAAAGGCCAGGTCGGCGTCGTGTCGACAGGGCTGGAGAACATCCATGAGTCTGAGCAATCGCCTCGGATTGCTGGGCCGCAAGGTGGGCATGATGCGCATCTTCACGGACGATGGCGACGCCATTCCCGTGACCGTGCTCGACGTGTCCAACAACCGTGTCGCCCAGGTCAAGACGACAGAAACCGACGGCTACAGCGCCGTTCAGGTGGCGTTCGGTGCGCGCAAGGCGTCCCGCGTCAACAAGCCCGAGGCCGGGCACTTCGCGAAGGCGGGTGTCGAGGCGGGCGAAGTCCTGAAGGAATTCCGCGTGGCCGCCGAGGTGGCCGCCGAATACAAGCCGGGCTCCACCGTGCCGGTCGGCCTCTTCGCGGTCGGCCAGCAGGTCGACGTGCAGGGCACCTCGATCGGCAAGGGCTTCACCGGCACGATCAAGCGCCACAACTTCGGCTCGCAGCGCGCGTCGCACGGCAACAGCCGTTCGCACAACGTGCCGGGCTCGATCTCGATGGCGCAGGATCCGGGCCGCGTCTTCCCGGGCAAGAAGATGTCCGGGCACCTCGGCGACGTGACCGTCACCACCCAGAACCTCGACATCGTCCGCATCGACGAAGCGCGCCAGCTGCTGCTCGTCCGCGGCGCCGTGCCGGGTTCCAAGAACGGCCACGTGGTCGTCAGCCCGGCGGTGAAGGTCAAGGCCAAGAAGGGAGCCCAGTGATGCAGCTCGAGCTCCTGAACGAACAGGGTCAGGCCACGTCGACCGTCGATGGGCCGGACACGGTGTTCGCGCGCGACTACAACGAAGCGCTGGTGCACCAGGTCGTCGTCGCCTACCAGGCCAATGCGCGCCAGGGAACGCGGGCGCAGAAGGACCGCGCCACCGTCAAGCACTCGACGAAGAAGCCGTGGCGCCAGAAGGGCACCGGCCGCGCCCGTGCGGGCATGACGTCGTCGCCGCTGTGGCGCGGAGGCGGCCGCATCTTCCCGAACGGCCCGGACGAGAACTTCACGCAGAAGGTCAACAAGAAGATGTATCGCGCCGGCATGGCGGCCATCTTCTCGCAGCTCGCCCGCGAAGGCCGCATTGCGGTGGTCGATTCGCTGTCGGTCGAGGCGCCGAAGACCAAGCTGCTGGCCGCCAAGTTCAAGGCCATGGGCCTGGATTCGGTGCTGGTGATCGCCGACCAGGTCGACGAGAACCTGGAGCTGGCATCGCGCAACCTCGCCAACGTGCTCGTCGTCGAGCCGCGCTACGCGGACCCGCTGTCGCTCGTCTTCTACAAGAAGGTGCTGGTGACCAAGGCCGCGATGGAGCAACTCAAGGAGATGCTGGCATGAGGACTTCCGCAAAAGCGGTCACGCACGACGAAAGCCGGCTGGCCCAGGTGCTGGTGGCGCCGATCGTGAGCGAAAAGGCCACGATGGCCGCCGAGAAGCACAACCAGGTGCTGTTCAAGGTGCTGCGCGACGCCACCAAGCCCGAGATCAAGGCCGCCGTCGAGCTGCTGTTCAAGGTCGAAGTCGAGGCCGTGTCGGTGGTCAACGTCAAGGGCAAGGTCAAGCGCTTCGGCCGCTCGATCGGCCGCCGCGACCACGTCAAGAAGGCTTATGTCTCGCTGAAGGCGGGCCAGGAGCTGAACTTCTCCGGGGAGGCTGCGTAAGTCATGCCAGTCGTCAAAGTCAAACCGACCTCCGCCGGCCGCCGCGCCGTCGTGAAGGTGGTGCACCCGCACCTGCACAAGGGCGCCCCGGAAGCCTCGCTGCTGGAACCCCAGAAGCAGAACTCGGGCCGCAACAACAACGGTCACATCACGATTCGCCACAAGGGCGGTGGGCACAAGCATCACTACCGCGTGGTCGACTTCAAGCGCAACAAGGACGGCATCCCGGCCAAGGTCGAGCGAATCGAGTACGACCCGAACCGCACGGCCCACATCGCGCTGGTGTGCTACGCCGACGGCGAGCGCCGCTACATCATCGCCCCGCGCGGCCT
>JBGAMJ010000201.1:0-8400 GCA_044223035.1 Piscinibacter sp. | reverse complement strand
CCTCCGTTCGCGTGCCGCGTCGCCGCGCTCATCGCAGCAAAGCCGCCGGATCGGCGTGCTGCAGCGCCCGCACCGCGGCCAGGCCCGATACCAGCGCGATCGCGATCACCGCGGCGGCGCAGGCGGCGGCGGCGGGGGCGGGCAGTGCGGCGGGCACGTCGTGCCGCTGCGCCAGCCACAGTGCGCCGGCGGTGCCGGCAGCGCCGATCGCCAGCCCGAGCGCGCCGACCCAGGCCGCCTGCTCCAGCACCACCCGGCGCAGCGCGCCGACGCCGATGCCCAGCGCCTTCAGCGTCGCGTACTCGGCCGACGAGCCGGCCACCGCGCCCATCAGCGTCTGGCTGGTGATGATCGCGCCGACCAGCCAGACCACGCCGGCGAGGAACAGCACGCCCAGCCCGGCGCCGGTCTCCAGCAGCCAGAACAGCACCGCGCGGCGGGCGAAATCGGCGCGCGTCCAGACCTCGTAGCCGCGGCCGGCGGAGGCTGCGCTGAGCCGGTCCCTCACGGCCTCGGCCCGGGCCGGGTCGCGCAGCGTCGCGAGGTAGTAGGTGACGCGCGGCTCGCGCGGCTGCACCAGGCGTTCGGCCGTGTCCAGCGAGGCCAGCACGTTGACGCCGCCGAGCGAACGCAGGCCCGGCGCGGTGCCGACGACCTGCACCTCGCGCCCGTTGATGCGCGCCCGGCCGCCGACGGGCACGCCGAGCTTGTCGAGGTCGGCGCGGTCGACGATCACCGAATCCGGCTGCTCCAGCCGCGCGCGAAGCGCCGGCGGCAATGCCCGTGCGAACACCAGCCCGGCCGGCGACGGGTCGATGCCCGACACCGAGATCGACACGCCGCCGCGGTCCGGCCCGCCGCGCCAGTCGCCGTCGACCCAGCGGAACGGCTCGACGCGATCCACCTCCGGGTCGAGCCGCAGCCAGATCTCGGTGTCCGGCGGGATCGGTCGGCCCAGCTCGACGCTCTGCGTGCCCGGCTGGCCGATCCACAGGTCGCCGCCCGAGCGGTCGATCGCGACCGCGGCGCTGCCGAAGATGCCGAGCACCAGCGCGGTGGTGACGAGCAACAGCAGCCCCGAGAACGCCACCGCGACGATCGCCGGCAGGAAGCGCCGCCATTCGTGCCGCAGCGTCTTGCGCGCCAGCGGGACGATCACCGCAAGGCTCCGGGGGAGGCCGCGGACGCCCCGGCACCGGCGGTGTCGGCAGCATCGGTTGCATTGCCGTCACCAGCGGCACCGGTGGCATCGGCTGCGCCGGCGACTCCAGCGGCACCAGCGGCGCCAGCGGCACCAGCGGGCCGGACGGTATGGACGGTACCTACGGTGCCCGCGGCACCGGCGGTGTCGGCAGCGGTTCGGGGCGGCGTCGCGGTGTTCGGCCGGCCGGCCTGCGGCGCCGCGAAGGCGGGGGGCGACTGCCGTGCCGTCGACGACGCCTCCGGCAGCGGCGCGCCTCCCAGCGCCTTGAACAGCGCGACGAAGGCGAGCTGCTCGGCCGATTGCGACTGCGCCAGCGCGCGCCGCGCCTGCAGGCGCGCGTCGCGGGCGGCGTTCAGCTCGAGCGCGTCGCCCAGCCTGAGCGACAGCCGGGTTGCCGCCGCATCCTCGCCGGCGGCGAGCGCCTGCTCCGCGCGGGCCAGCGCGAGGCGGCGCTGGCGCTGCAGGCCGAGCTGGGCGATCGCCGTTTCCACCTCGAGCCCCGCCGCCAGCACCGCCTGGCGGTAGCCGGCGACGGCCGCGTCGAGCTCGTGCCGGCGGGCCTGCAGCACCTGCTGGCGGCGGCTCCAGTCGAACAGCGGGATGTCGATCGTCGGGCCGAACGCGACCAGGCTGCGCGCGGCGTCGCCGGCACGGTCGCCGGTGATCGGCCAGGCGAGGCCCAGCGTGCCGCCGAGCGCCAGGCGCGGCGCGAGTTCCGCACGCGCCAGCCCGGCCGCGGCGGCGGCGCGGCCGACCTGCGCCTCGGCCTGGCGGATGTCGGCGCGGTGGCGCAGCAGGTCGGCCGGTGCGCTGTCGATGCGCCACGGCGTCCACCCGGGCGACCCGGTGGCCGAGGGCGCCGCATGGAGGGCTGTGCCGGCCGCGGCGTTGGCCGGTGGGCTGCGCGCCGGGCCGGCCGCGGCGTCGGCCTTCGGATCCGAGGCAGCGTGCGGTGCCGGATCTGCTGCCGGATCTGCCTCCGGATCGGGCAGCTCGGCATCGCGTCGGCCGAGCAGCACGGCGAGGCGGGCGCGGGCCTGCTGCGCGCGCGCGGCGGGTTCCAGCGATTCGGCCTGCGCTCGCTCCAGCGCCGCGCGCAGCGGCACCAGCGCATCGGCGCCTGCCAGCCGGGCGTCGATCTGTGCCTGGGTCAGCCGCGCGCGCTCGCGAAGCAGCGCCTGTTCGTCGGCGTGAAGCCGGGCCTCGCGGGCGGCCGCCCGGGCTTCCAGCCACTGCCGCACGACCTCGGCCGTCAGCGACACCGCGACCGCCTGCCGGTCGGCCTCGGCGGCGGTCGTCTCGGCCGTGGCCAGCGCGTCGCCGGCCTCGCCGCGGCCGAACAGGCCGAGTTCCCAGCTCGCGTCGAAGCCGGCCTGGAACCAGCCGGTGCGGCTGTCCGGGCTGACGCTGGACACGGTGCCGAACGACAGCCGCGGGCGGAACGCGGCGCCGGCGGCGGCCTGCATCGCGCGGGCGGCGCGCAGGCGCGCGCCGGCGGCGGCGAGGTCGAGGTTGGCGTCGAGCGCACGCTGCACCAGCGCGTCGAGCGCCGGATCGCCGCAGCGCGTCGAGCGCCGGATCGCCGAGCGGCCGCCACCAGCGCGCCGGGTCCACCGCGGCGGCGTCGCCGGCCGCGCCGTCGGGCTGCGCCCAGGCCGGCGCCAGTTCGGCCTGCGCCGCGGCCTGCAGCGCGGGCGGGTCGGCCGGCGGCACGGCGCAGCCGGCCAGCCCCGTGGCCACCACGACGATCGACGCGAGCCGGCCCAGCCCGGTGCGTGCCGCGGCGTCGTGGACAACGCCGAGCCGCGCGGCCACGACAGCCAAGGCACGGCGCCCAGGCGTTGCGCGCGCCGCGCCGTGGCGGTGCGTTCCGGGCCACGCATCGCCTGCGTTGGCGCCGCCCTGTCCGGCCGCGTCGATCAGCGGCACCCGCTCGTCGACACCGACGCCCCGCCGACCCGCGCGCGGCGGGGCAGGGCGAGGTGCGGCGGATCGCGCGGGAGGACGCGGCGGCGGGGTGCTCATGCGGAACGACGGCGCAGGCGGCGCGCGCTGCGGGCAACGGACGGAGGGGGCGGGACGATCACCGGGAACCGGAAGCCAGCGCGGCCGGAGGGTTCCACGGGCCGCCCGACGCCGACCGGCTCACCGGCAGGCGCGGGCGGCGGATGATAAGTCAGCGTCTCCGCCCGGCCCGGCCCGGCCCGGCCCGGCCCGGCCAGGCACGGCCAGGCACGGCCCGGCCCGGCCGGCGCGGCACGTCGTCGGTCCGGACCGGCGCGGCCGCCTCGGCGACAATCCGCGCCGTCGCACGCGCCGCGGCCGCCCGGATCGTTCCGGACCTGCGCCGCCGCGTAGCGAAACGCGTGACAAGACGAACCTCGGGTATCCATGATCAAGACTGCGGACTACCTCCTGCCGGGCGGGCGCTCGGGCGTGCTGCTGATCCACGGGCTGACCGGCACGCCGGCCGAGATGCGCTTCGTCGCCAAGGGGCTGAACCAGGCGGGGTTCACGGTGCATGGCATGCAGCTCGCCGGCCACTGCGGCGACGAGGCTGACCTGCTGGCCACCGGCTGGCGCGACTGGTACCGCAGCGTCGACGAAGCGGCGACGCGGCTGCGCCGCCAGGTCGACCACCTGTTCGTCGCCGGGCTGTCGATGGGCGCGGTACTGGCGCTGGAGCTGGCGGCGCAGCGCCCGGGCGACGTCGACGGCCTCGGCCTGTACGGCACCACCTTCCGCTACGACGGCTGGGCGATCCCGCCGATCGGCCGCCTGTCGTTCCTGCTGCCCTACGTGTGTCGCCTCGGCTTCGGGCGCGGCCGGGTGTTCATGGAGAGCTTCCCGTACGGCATCAAGGACGAGCGCATCCGCAACCGCATCGCCGGCAGCATGCTGGCTGGCGACAGTGCCGCCGGCGGGCTGCCGGGCAACCCGTGGCCGTCGCTGGCCGAGTTCCACCGGCTGGCGCACCGGGTGCGCGGCCACCTGCCGCGGGTGGCCGCTCCGTGCCTCGTGGTGCATGCGTCGGAAGACGACATCTCGAGCATCCGCAACGTCGACATCGTGCGCCGCGGCGTGGCCGGCCCGGTGGAGACGCTGCTGCTGCCCGACAGCTACCACATGATCACCGTCGACCAGGAGCGCCATCGGCTGATCGAACGCTCGGCGCGCTTCTTCGACACGATCGCCGCGCGCAACGCGGTGCACCGTCCGTTGCGCGAGCCGCTTGTGGATGCCGCTTGAGCCGGCGGGGGTGATGCGGTCCACGACGTCCACGCCGTTCGTGCCCACTGCGCCGCCCGCGCCGCCCGCGCCGCCCGCGCCGCCCGCGCCACGGGACCTGCCTGCGTTCCACCACCTGCTGGAACCTCCCGCGCTGCTCGAGCACTTCCTCGCCCATCCGCCGGAAGGCTTCACCGCCCGCCGCGGGGCCGGCGGGGTGCCGATGTTCGCGGCGCGCTTCGACCTGCTGACCACCGTCGACGCCGCCGACAAGCGCCGCCTCGCCGCCTGGCCGCTGTACCGCCTCTGGAGCCGCTGGCTGCGCTGGCGCACGCTGTTCGTCGGCAGCACCGTCACCGAATACGCGCCGATGCCGCGCGGCGCCGACCCGCGGGCGCTGGTGGCCGGCTGGCTGCGCGACGAGGCGCGCGGCCAGCCGCTGCTGATCGTGAAGGACCTGCCGCAGGCCTCGCCGCTGCTGGGCGACGACGACAACCGGCAGGCGCAGGCGCTGGCCGACGCGCTGGAATCGGCCGGCTTCACGCTGCTCGAAGGCCAGGCGCTGGCCTGGGTGCCGATCGATTTCGATTCGACCGACGACTACCTCGCGCGCCTGTCCGCCGGGCGCCGCAAGGACATCCGCCGCAAGCTGCGTTCGCGGGCAGCGCTCGAGATCGACTGCATCGCGACCGGCGACCCGCGGCTCGCCGACCCGGCCGTCCGCGCCGAGCTGTACGCGCTGTACGCGCAGGTCTATGCACAGAGCGAGATCCACTTTGACCGGCTGACGCCCGGCTTCTTCGACGCGGTGCTGCAGGATCCGGCCTGCGGCGGCCGGCTCTACCGCTACCGCCACGAAGGCGAACTGA
This sequence comes from Piscinibacter sp., assembly GCA_044223035.1. Taxonomy (GTDB): domain Bacteria; phylum Pseudomonadota; class Gammaproteobacteria; order Burkholderiales; family Burkholderiaceae_C; genus JBGAMJ01. The sequence goes on along the minus strand of JBGAMJ010000201.1, from coordinate 3,099 downwards.
TCGGCTGGAATCTGTGCTTCGTGGTCGGCCGCACGCTGGTCGACAAGTACGTCGGCTTCCGCTATCCGCAGGCGCGCCGGCACAACCTGTACTTCGTGAGCTGGCTGCACAACCTGGGCGAGGCGCGCGCGCTCGGGCTGACGCACTACGTGGCCGGCTGGACCGACCCCGAGATCAAGGCCTACCTCGGCGCCCGCTTCACCTTCACGCGGCACGCGGTGCGCCCGCGCGCTGCGCCGTTTCGGTGGGTGCTGCGGCGCATCGCCGGGCTGTTCGAGGCCGATCGCGCGGCGGTCGATCGCGTGCAGGCCGATGCCCGTCCGGCCGCCGGGGCTCCGGCCGATGCCGCCGCCGGTCGTCCTTGACCTCGACGGCTCGGCCGGCGCGCCGCCCGGCGCGCAGGTGCTGCCGCTGCGCGACTGGCAGGAGCCGCTGCGTTTCGGCTGCAGCCGCGCGCTGCTGCGGCGCTTCGCCGAGACGGTGCTGCCGAGCCTGCCGGCCGACCCCGGCACGGTGTTTACCGGCAGCGGCGATTTCCACCACCTGACGCTGCCGCTGGTCGAACGCCTGGGCGCCGTGCGCCGCGCCCGCGGCGACAGCGCGCCGATCGACGTGATCGTGTTCGACAACCACCCGGACAACATGCGCTTCCCGTTCGGCATCCATTGCGGCTCGTGGGTGCGCGACGTGGCCCGGCTGCCCTTCGTGCGGCAGGTGCGGGTGCTCGGCATCACGTCGGGCGACGTGTCGTGGGCCCACGCCTGGGAGAACCACTGGCAGCCGCTCGCCCGCGGCCGGCTGCGCTATGACTGCGTCGGCGTCGACACCTGCTGGGCCGCGTGGGTCGGGCTGGGACATGCGTTCCGCCGCTTCGACACGGTGGGCGAACTCATCGATCGATTCGTCGCGGAGCAGTCCGGGCGTGCGAACGCCACCGACGGCGAAACGGGCGTACGCGCGCCGGTCTATCTGTCGATCGACAAGGACGTGCTCGACCCGCAGGAGGTTCGCACCAACTGGGACCAGGGCCGCATGCGCAGCGCCGAGCTGCTCCGCGCGATCGACGCGTTGCGCGGCCGCATCGTGGGCAGCGACGTGACCGGCGACGTGTCGCAGCACCGCTACGCCACCGCCTGGAAACGCTGGCTCAGCGCGGTCGACGCGCAGCCGACGATCTCCGACGCCCAACTCGCCGCCTGGCGCGGGCCGCAGCAGGCGCTGAACGCGGTGCTGGCAGCGCGGATCGCGGCGGCGGGTTGAGCGGCGACGCGTCGGTTCGGCGCGCCGGGGCGGTGCCGCGCTTCGGGCGCGTCACTCCACGCGGTCGGTCGCCTTCAGCCGCAGGCATTGCGGATGACGCTGCCAGGCGGCGAGGGCGCATTGCTGCTGCATGCAGCGGTACAGCGAGAACTCGGTGCGGGTGCCGCATTGGTCGCGCGGGGTGGTGGCTGTGCGGGCGGGCGGGGCGCCCGGGGAACGGCTTGGGGCCGGGGGCGGCTCGTCGATCACGGTTGGTTCGGCCGCGAGCCGTGTGGCGGCCGGCACCGGGCGGCTGGGCGCCACGATGGGTTCGAGCGGCGCGGCGTGCGCTGCGTCCGCTCGCCCGGCGACAGGTGGGGCGACGGTGGGGGCTGCGGCAGCGCCAGGCAAGGCAGCGGCTGCAGCGGCCGACACTTCCGAGGACGGGCGCGATGGCAGCGCGGCTTTCTGCGGCAGTTGCAGGCGCCCGGGCTCGTCGTCCGCCGCCAGCGGCCCCGCGGCGGTGGGCCGCATGCGCAGGTCCAACGGGTCCGGTGGCTGGAGGTGATCGCGAAGCAGCCAGCTGCCGGCACCGGTCGCGGCCACGAGCGACAGCGCGAGCAGGGCCGGTGCTGCGCGCCGCCATCCACCCTCGCGCCGCGGCTCCGGCGGCCGCTGTGGAGCGGAGAACGGGGACGCAGCCTGCTGCGGCGCGCCGGACCGCGGCGAGGGCTGCCGCGGCACGGCAACCCGCGGCGCGTCGGCTGCCGGCCTGTGGCCACTGCGCAACGCGTCGCGAAAATGCGCCACCGTGAGCGGCCGGCGGCCGGCGTCGGGCAACAGCGCGTCGTCGATCGCGCGCAGCAGCACCGGGTCGCTGGCGAGGCCAGGAGCGTCGGCGTAGAGCACGCACAACGGATGCGGCACGATCTCGTCGGCCGCCGGCACGCCGGTGACGCAGAAGCGGGCGAGCGCGGCCAGGGCGGCGATGTCGTCCGCGACGCCGAGCGTGACACCGGCCGTGACACCGGCCGAGGTACCGGCGGCGGGATCGGTTGCCGGCGCCGGCGAGTCGGGTGCGTCGGCACCGGGCGTGAGCAACAGCGCCCGTCCCTCGTCCAGCCACAGCACCCGGTCGGGGCCGATGCCGCCGTGCGGGCCGGCGACTTCGTGCCAGGCCTCGACGGCACCCAGCAGATCGTCGAGCAGCCTGCGCAGTGCGACGGCATCGAACGACACCGCCATCGCGGCGCGCGCCTCGCGCAGCGGGCGGCCCGGCTGATACGGCATCACGCGGCAGGCGGTGCCGCGTGATGCGACCAGTTGCAGCATCCGCAGCAGCGACGGGTGGTCGCAACGCGCCAGCACGCGCGATTCCTCGATGAACGCTCGGCGCCCGCGCTCGAAAGCTTCGGCGGCCGATCCGGCGGGAACGACCTCGCCGTCGGCGTCGCGCAGGGCGACACCCACCGGCAGGAACTCCTCGATCGCGACAATGCGCGCGAGCGCGGGGTCCCACGCCCGGTGGATCGGGCCGGATGGCCCGTGGCGCAGCAGGGCCTGCAACTCGTAGGCGCCGATGCGCGGGGGGGAGAGCGACGAGCCCGCCGACGCGGACTCCGCGGGCGGCTCGGGAGGGGTTTCGTTCGTGGGCGGGCGCGCTGCCGCCTTCGGTTCGGCGGCGGTGATCATGGATGGTTCGGTCTCGGCATGGGGCCAACCCTAGCCCGATCCGGCCGGACGACTGTGAGCAGGTGTTGGAGTTGCGACCGATTGCGTGCGGCGGGCCGGTGCCTGCCGGAGCGCCGCTCGGCCGCGGCCGGTGCTGCCGAGCGGGGCGGGGCACCCGCCACGCAGCGG
>JBGAMJ010000016.1:0-64600 GCA_044223035.1 Piscinibacter sp. | reverse complement strand
GGCCGGCGGCAACCACCGCGCCGGCCAGCGGCGCCCAGGCGCACCAGCCGCCGACCAGCGCCGCCGCCACCGCCAGCGGCCAGACCAGGCGGCGCCGCAGGTGGCGCAGCGTCACGACCTGTTCGCCGGTCGGCGCGGCGTGGGTCAGCAGCGCGGCGAGCGTGGGGGCCGGCGTGCCGGGCCAGGACGCACCGGCAGGCCGGTGCAGCGGGACGCCGGCGGTGACGGCGGCAAGGGCGGTGTTCATGCGAAGGCTCCCTGGAGATCGGATTCGGCACGGGCGGGCGTGGCGGCCGACGCGGACGAACCCGCGGCGGTGGCCGGGCCGGCCGCGGCCGCCACCGGCCGCAGCGGCTGCACCCGGTTGCCGGCCAGCGCCGCCAGCACCTTGTCGCGCGGCCCGCAGGCCTCGAGCGCACCGTCGCGCAGCAGCGCGACGCGATCGGCCTGGCGCAGCAGCGCCGGCCGGTGCGACACCAGCAGCACCGCGGCGCCGGCCTGCTTCAGGCGCTCGATCGCCGCGCCCAGCGCCTCCTCCCCATCGTGGTCGAGGTGGGCGTTCGGCTCGTCGAGCAGCACCAGGAGGGCGGGCTGCTGCGCGAGCTGCGCGTGCGCCCGGGCCAGGTGGTGCGCCGCGGCGAGGTGCTGCTGGTGATCGGCGACGTGCGCAGCGACGCCGCGCTCGACGCGCTGCGCAAGCAGCTCGACGCCGAGCGCCTGCGCGCCGCCCGCTGCCGCGCCGAACTGGCCTTCGCGCGGCAGGTCGACTGGCCGGCCGATGCCGAGCTGCCCGCGGCGGCGGCCGAATCCCGCGCCCGCGAGCGCTCGCTGTTCGAGTCGCGCCGGCAGATGCTCGACGACCAGCTCGCCGCGCTGCAGGCGCAGGCGCACGATGCGCAGGCCCGCATCGCCGCGCTCGGCGCGCAGCTCGAGGCCGGCGAACGCTCCACCCGCCTGGCCGCCGACGAACTGGCGATCAACACCACGCTGGCCGAGAGCGGCTTCATCCAGAAGACGCGGCTGCTCGGGCTGGAGCGCGGCATGGCCGAGCTGCATGGCCGCAGCGAGGCGACGCGCGGCCAGATCGCCGAGGCGCGCTTGCAGTCCAACGGCGTCGCCAGCTCGCTGGCCCAGGCGCGCGGCGCCTACCGCCAGCGCGCCGCCGACGAGCTGCAGGAGGCCGGCGCGCGCATCCGCGAACTGGAAGAGCGGCTGCGCCCGTCGTCCGACCAGGTGGAGCGGCAGAACGTGCGCGCGCCGGTCGACGGCACGGTGATGGCGCTGCGCGTGAGCGCGCCGGGCACGGCCGTCGGCCCACGCGAACCGCTGCTGGAGCTGCTGCCGTCGGACGAGGCGCTGCGCGTGGAGATGCGCATCGACCCGCACGACATCGACCATGTGCGCGCGGGTGCCGACGCGGAGGTGCGGCTGTCCGCCTTCGACGCCCGCAGCACGAAGCTGCTGAAGGCGCGCGTCGCCAGCGTCTCGCCCGACGCGTTGACCGACCCGCAGACGCGCCAGCCGGCCTACCTGGCGCAGGTCGAGGTGCCGGCGTCGGAGATGGCGCTGCAACCGCAGTTGCGCCTGCAGCCCGGCATGCCGGCCGAGGTGTTCGTCACGACGCCCTCGCGCAGCCTGGCCGAGTACCTGTTGAAGCCGCTCGGCGTGTTCGCACGGCGCGCGCTGCGCGAACCGTGACGCGCTGATCACGCGCGGCGGCCGCGGCTGCCGCCCCACCGCATCGCCCGGCGGCGCGCCCCTGCAAGGCGCGTTCGGCGGAGCGCTGCCGCCGCGCCGGACGACGCGGCGGACCCACCGCAGTCCTCGTCCTTTCCCTGTCCTGATCCATTCAAGCAAACCATTCAAGGAGCTCACCATGATCGTCAACGGCACCGCGGGCAACGACGCCCTCGCCGACACCAGCGCCGACCTGTTCTCGACCCTCAACGCCAACTGGTCCGGCGGCGAGGACGCGATGATCGGCGGCACGGGCAACGACACCTACAACGTCAATTCCGCCGGCGACCAGGTGTTCGAGAACGCCGGCCAGGGCATCGACACCGTCGTCTCCCGGCTCGCCAGCTACACCCTCGGCGCCAACGTCGAGAACCTGACTCTCGACAACACGCCGACGCAGCTCGTCGTGCTGCCGGGGCCGATCTTCTCGTTCGTGCCCTCGGCGCTGAACGGCACCGGCAACGAACTCGACAACGTGATCACCGGCAACGACCGCGACAACGTGCTGTCCGGCCTGGACGGCAACGACACGCTGTACGGCAACGGCGGCAACGACACGCTGGACGGCGGCAACGGCAACGACTACCTGAGCGGCGGCGTCGGCAACGACACGCTGCTGGGCGGCTTCGGCAACGACACGCTGGTCGGCGGCACCGGCGACGACAGCATGAGCGGCGGCTTCGGCAACGACGTCTACTACGTCGACGCGGCCGGCGACTCGATCAGCGAAGGCGTGCTGCTCGGCGGCATCGACACCGTGTATTCCTACGTCAGCGAGACGCTGGACACCAACGTGGAGAACCTGACGCTGATCAACGTGGCGGCGGCGCTGAACGGCATCGGCAACGCCTCGGCCAACGTGATCACCGGCAACAGCTTCAACAACCTGCTGTCCGGCCTGGCCGGCAACGACACGCTGAGCGGTGGTGACGGCAACGACACCCTGCTCGGCGGCGACGGCAACGACACGCTCAACGGCGGCAACGGCAACGACGTGCTGAATGGCAACGCCGGCAGCGACGCGATGGCCGGCGGCTTCGGCAACGACATCTACTACGTCGACGCCGCGGGCGACAGCGTGTCGGAGGCGGCGCTGCTCGGCGGCACCGACACGGTCTATTCCTACGTCAGCGAGACGCTGGACGCGAACGTCGAGAACCTGACGCTGATCAACGTGGCCGCGGCCCTCACCGGCACCGGCAACGCCTCGGCCAACGTGATCAACGGCAACACCCTCAACAACTCGCTGTACGGCCTGGCCGGCAACGACACGCTGAACGGCAACGACGGCAACGACTACCTCGGCGGCGGCGACGGCAACGACGCGCTCAACGGCGGCAACGGCAACGACACGCTCAACGGCAACGCCGGCAGCGACGCGATGAACGGCGGCTTCGGCAACGACGTCTACTACATCGATGCGCTGGGCGACAGCGTCAGCGAGCTGGCCTTCCTGGGTGGCGTCGACACGGTGTATTCGTACATCAGCGACACGCTGGACGCGAACGTCGAGAACATGACGCTGTTGAACGTGGCCGCCGCGGCGAACGCCACCGGCAACGCCTCGGGCAACCTGATCAACGGCAACATCTTCAACAACGTGCTGAACGGCATGGCCGGCAACGACACGCTGGACGGCGGCAGCGGCAACGACACGCTGAACGGCGGCACCGAGAACGACGTGCTGCGCGGCGGCTTCGGGCTCGACTTCCTGACCGGCGGCCTGGGGCAGGACCAGTTCGTCTTCGCGCAGACCGGCGCCGCGAATGCCGACACCGTGCTCGACTTCAACCACGTCGACGACTCGATCGTGCTGTCGAACCTGCTCGACGGCAGCGCGGTGGCCGGCATCGCCGGGCTGCTGTTCTCGGGCGGCAACGTGGCGGGCAACGAACTGGCCGGTGCGTGGCTGTTCAAGGGCATCGGAACCACCGGCGTCGGCGCGTCCGACCTGAGCGGCATCTACGTGAACACCTTCGACGGGCAGATTTGGTACAACCCGACGAGCGCGGTGGCCAACGATTCGGTGCTGATCGGCCGGGTCGGCGTGGGGGTCGCGGGCTCGCTGGACGCGAGCGACTTCGTGTACGGGGCCTGAGAGTCTGAGAACGAATCCCTCACGCCCGCTCGTCACGCCATGGCGCCCGCCCTCGTCGTTGCGAATGCTCGCCATGGCCCGAGCCATGGCTGCGCTTCGCGCCTCGATGGCGGCCGCCCTGGCGCGCCGCTCGGACGCGATCGATTCGATCTCAGACTCGGAGCCCCGCGCCGCGCAAGGTGGGTCAGCGTGCCGTCTCGACCCGCGTCGCCACCGTGATCTCGCCGACGAGGGTCTTGTGGATCGGGCAGGCCTCGGCGATGCGCAGCAGCGAGGCGCGCTGCGCGTCGTCGAGCGTGCCGGCCACGCGCACGGTGCGTTCGATGGCATAGGCGCGGCTCGAGTCACCAGCCGCCGGCGCGGCGTGACCCACCTCCACCTGCAGCCGCTCGACCGCCCAGCCCTTGCGCTTGACGTAGAGCTGCAGCGTCAGCGTCGTGCAGGCGGCCAGCGCGGCGTGCAGCACGTCGTGCGGCGACGGCAGTTCGACGTCGCCCTGCGGCGGATCCAGGTCGACCCGCATCGAGCCGTTCTCGAAGGCCACTTCGCAGGCGGTGCGCCCGTCGGCCGGGCTCCAGGAAGCTTGCACGTTCATCGCGGGTTCCTCGTCAGGTGTGCGGGGTGGGGCCGGAGCGGAATCCTGGTGCAGTGTTCGGCGCTAGGCGGCGACACGCCGCGCGACCGGCTCCAGCCGCTTGCGCGACAAATACTCCTGCCGGTAGATCTCGAACGGCAGGCTGTCCATCGCCTCGATGCGCTTCTGCTCGGCCACGGAATCGGCGGCGATGCGCTCGAAGCGCTCGATCGCGTCGGCGGGGAAGGGCAGCGCCAGCACCGCCTCGCGCGCACGCTCGGACATCGCGCGGCCGAAGGCGATGTGCGAGCTGTCGTGCTCGCGCACCATCGCCGCCAGCACGCGGGCCGAGGGCAGGCGGTCGGGGTCGGCCAGGCCGGCGCGGGCGGCGTCGACGGCGTCACGGTGATCGCGGCCGCCGTGCGCGGCGTCCAGCGCGTCGGCGATCGGCGCGCATTCGTCGAGCAGCCAGCGGCCCCAGTCGGTCAGCCGGATCTCGCCGGCGGCGCCCGAGGGGTGCGCGCGCTCCAACATCAGGCCCGGTTCGCGGCCGCGCGCCGCGGTGCGGTGCTGGTTGCGGCCGAGCGCGGCGATCTCGGACGGCGTGTCCGGCGGGCTGTCGGCCAGCAGGCAGTGCAGCAGGAACACGTCGAGGAAGCGCATCGTCTGCGGCGCGATGCCGACCGGCTCGAACGGGTCCAGGTCCATGCAGCGCACCTCGACGTACTCGACGCCGCGCTCGCGCAGTGCGTGCAGCGGGCGTTCGCCGGGGAAGATCACGCGCTTCGGCCGGATCGTGCCGTAGAACTCGTTCTCGATCTGCAGCAGCGTGGTGGCGAGCTGGTTGTAGTCGCCGCCCGGGTTGCGCACGCCGATCGCCTCGTAGGCCGGGTAGGGGCGGGTCAGCGCGTCCTGCAGCGACGCGGCGTAGCCCTCCAGCCCGTTGTAGCTGACCGACAGCGAGGCCTGCGCGTCGCTCTGGTACCCCAGCCGCCCCATGCGCAGCGAGGTGCCGTGGGGCATGTGCAGCGTGCGGTTCTTCAGCGGCTGCAACTCGTGCTGGCGCCCGGCCACGAAGCTGCCGCACACCGCCGGCGACGCGCCGAACAGCGTCAGCAGCAGGAACGAATGGCGGCGGAAGTTGCGGATCAGGCCGAAGTAGTCGTCGTTCGTCGCGCCGGGGATCGACCAGTTGTAGTGGATGCCCGAGATCGTCTGCATGCGCCGGCCGTAGCGGTGGCCCAGGCCCATGCGGTAGACGCTCTTGGCGCGGCCCACGTTGGACGAGCCGTAGCGCCCGAGCGGGATCGTCTCGTCGGTCGGCAGGCCGCAGGGCATGCTCGACACCCACAGCCGCTCGTCGCCCTCGGCCTGCAGCGCACGGTAGGTGAACTGGTGGATGCGCGTCAGCTCCTGCGCGCAGGCGAGCGCGTCCGGGTGCACGCCGGTCACCAGCTCGATCTGCGATTCACTGAAGTCGGTGGTGATGTTCGGGTGGGCGAGCGCGGAGCCCAGCGCGTGCGGATGCGGCGTCAGCGCCAGTTCGCCGTCGGGCCGCGACCGCAGGCTCTCCTTTTCGACGCCGCGCCGCATGCCGAGCAATCGCTGGGGCGCGATCGCTCGAAGTCTTTCTTGCAGGCTGGTCAAGCGGTGTCTCCTCGGTGTCTGTTCGATTCTGGTGCGGGGCGAACGGTAGCAGAGGGGCGTGTCATGCGCTCGGCGCAGGGGATCGCCGCCGCGCATGGCCCCACGCCGCGGATGCCGCGGGGGTCGGCACCGCGCGAGTCATGCCGCCTCGTGCCGTTCCACCGGCAGGCCGGCGGCCTCCCAGCCGTCGATGCCGCCGGCCAGCGGCTGCACGCGGCGCAGGCCCAGCGCGCGCAGTCGGCCAGCCACCTCGACCGCGCTCGCCTCGTTGGGGCAGTTGCAATAGGTGACGATATCGAGGCTGGCGGCTGGGCCGGCGCCGCGTTGGCCGGCAGCGATGTCCGGCCCGGCCAGGCCCGCGAGGCCGGCGACACCGCCCACGCCGGCCAGTCCGGCGACGAAGGCCTCGACCTGCTCCGGCGCCACCAGCCGCGCGCCCGGCAGGCGCCGCGGGTCGAGCGCGGCGGTGGCGGCGGAGCGCACGTCCAGGATAAGCGGGGCCCGGCCGCCGGCGATGCGCGCCTGCAACTCCTGCACCGACACCCGCGGCAAAGTGCTGCGGCGCAGGAAGCGCCGCCGCCGGTACCAGCGCCAGCCGGCGAAGGCGAGCACGCCGCCGGCGAGCACCACCGCCGCGGTGCGGCCGGCGGCGGACAGCGCCAGCAGCACGTCGTCCACCTGCCGGCGAAAGACCATGCCCAGGCCCGCGAACAGCCCGCTCCAGACCAGGCCGGCCAGCACGTCCCAGGCGATGAAGCGCGCCAGCGACATGCCGACCGCTCCGACCATCGGTGCGGCGATCACCGACACGCCGGGCACGAACTTGGCGGCGACCAGCGAACGCCCACCCCAGCGCGCGACCAGCGCCTCGCCCTGGCGCACGCACGAATCGGGCGACAGCGAGATGCGGCACAGCAGGCCCAGCACGCGCCAGCCGTGGCGCCGCCCGGCGGCATACCAGACGGCGTCGCCCAGCACGTTGGCGGCGACGGCGATCGCCAGCAGCGGCGCCAGCCCGAGCCGCCCGTCCGCCGCCAGCGCGCCCGCCACCACCAGCAGCGGCGCCGCCGGCACCGGCGCGCCGGCGCGCGCCAGCAGCGTCAGCGCGAACACGAGCGCGAGCCCATGGCGCAGCACGAGGTCGATCAGCGGGGGCATGGGGTAGGGGGCGGTACGGCAGGGCGGGGATCGGAACGGGCGCGATTGTCGCGGTGCGCCCGGGCGCGGACGGCGCGCGGGGTCTATCGGCGGCGAAAACCGGCGTTCGGCCACCTGGCGGCGGCGTCCCGCGAATGCGGGGCCGCGCACCGTTTGGGGGTGGTGAGGGTTAACCCGGGCATCGATCTTGCTGTTCCCCCGGACGGGAACGTGCGACGCGGCCATTGGGCCGGCGTGCCCGGCGCGCTCGGTCGTCACCGAAGCGAGCCTCGGATTCCCGTTCGGTTTCGTTCACCGGTGAAGTTCTGGGGGAGCGTGCGATGAAGACGGCAGCGAGGGTGATGGCAGTGGCCGCGGCGATGGCGGCGGCGTGGTCGGCTCCGGCCTGGAGCGAGGACATCGCCCAGGTGCTGGAACGCTCGCAGCGGATGCGCCTGGCGGCACTCTCGCCGGCCGACGCCGAGGGCCCGGCGGCCGACGCGCTGCGCGCGAGCTTCGAGCGGCTGCAGCGCGAGATCCCGGCGGCGTCGACGGCCCGGCTGCGCGTGGTCGACACCGGCATCGTCGCCGAGACGCTGGGCGGCGACGTCGTGGTGATGAACACCGCCCTCGGCGAGTTGCCGGAGATCTGCCGCCTGTTCCTGCTGGCGCACGAGCTGGGCCACGTGACGCACGAGCACTGGGCCGACCGCATTGCGCTGTACCGCCGCTTCATTCCCGGCGAGGTGGTGCAGGCGCAGACCGACGCCGTCGCCCCGCAACTCGGCCGCGCCGCCTCCGGCCAGGCCCACGAGCAGGAGTTCGACGCCGACGCCTTCGCGATGCGCACCCTGCTCGACCTGGGCTACAGCCGCGACGACCTGCTCGCGATGTTCATCCGCCTCGGCAACCACGGCGCCACCGCCACCCACCCGTCGACCGGGCAGCGGCTGGCGCAGTTGCGGATGATCGACGAGGAGCGGCGCATGGCGAGGGCGTCGGGGGCGGCGGTGCGCTGAGAGCGCCCCCGCGTTCCAGGGGAAGCGACTCGGCGGCGTGAGGTGAACAGCACGGCCGAGTGGACGAACGCACCAATGGCGAGCGGGCAGTGACGCCAACCTGCAAGAATCCCATCTTTGCAGTCCACTGAATTCGTCGAACGCGCCATGACCACGCTGCCATCGAGTGAGAAGTCTCCATTGGCAACCCTGCAAGGCTCGGTGTTGTACATCGAGGACGAGCCCATCTGCTTTGCCTTGGTCGAGAACGTCGTGTCTGGCTATCCCGATGTGCGCCTGCTGCGGGCCCAGACAGGCGAAGAGGGCGTCAGCCGAGCCCGAAGCGAGCACCCGGACGTGATATTGCTCGACATGCACCTGCCGGACATCTCGGGCATCGACGTTGTTCGCAGGCTGAGCGAAGACATCGCGGCCGGCGCCTTCCGCGTCATCCTCCTCACCGCTGACAAGCTCAACATCGACGTTCTCAAGGCCATGAGCCTCGGTGCCTTCGAGTACCTGGTCAAGCCGGTGAACGGCAAGATGCTCGAAGCGGCCCTGGGCCGGGCGCTTGCCTTCAAGGCGCTCAAGAGCCTTCGAACCTGAGCCGCGGCCGGACGTGGCGAACGTCGTCGCGGCGCTGGTGTGCGCGCGGGTCAGCCGAGTCCGGCGCCGCGCCAGTGAAAAGCATGCGGATGTCGCCCTGCAGGGCGACATCGATCCGATGCACGACGGTGCATGCGGGCCGGCGCAGGACCGCTTCGGAACGCGGCGTCACGTCGACCGCCGGCGGGCAGCCGGACGCGGTTCCGGCCGCCGCCATCGTCGCTAGCTTTCGAGCCGAAGCTGTTTGACCAGGAACGCGTGAATCGTCGCGAACTGCGCACCGCCAAACGACATGTCCGCGGTGTGTGACCGATCCGGTTGCGACGCCAGGGTGCAGCGATTGCCAGAGCCGGTGATGCGGGATGCCGTCGGCAGAACGTTGTCACGCCAAGTCGCGAGCGTGACGCCATCGACCGGGTCGGCGTGCATCAACAGCACGGGGGAATCGCTGGATTGATACCTCAAGACCGCGTCCGAATTCCATTGGTTGTTGACCAATGTCGCTCCGGTGGAAATCGCTCCGCTGACGTGCGACGATTCGCCGGGAAAGTCGGAGGCTGCCCCCGCAAGCGTGTCGGCCTCGATGGCGTTCACCATGGAAATCTCGCCGCCTGCGGAATATCCAATGGTCGCAATCCTTCCCGAATCGATGCCAAAGCGGGCGGCATTCACGCGAAGGAATCGGATCGCGTTCATCAGGTCTTCCGACGCCTGGACGAGCGCCTTCGCCTTCAGACTGACATCGGCACGGAGCGCCGGCGTAAGCCGGTAGTTGATGCTCGCGACGACGTAGCCTGCCCGGGCATATCCTTCCGCGACGTCGCGAAGGGTCTCCTTGCTGCCGGCCATCAGGCCGCCGCCGTGAATCCACACCAGCAGCGGCTGCGGCGTGGACGCGGTGGCGTTTGGCGGGATGAAGACATCCGTCAGCAGCGTCAGCGTGGTGTTCCCGGTTTCGACGCTCGCGCGCGAATCGGACGTGATCTGAAGCCCGCCCTCGTTGGTACGTATCGAATAGGGAACATCGAAATGCTGCCGCAATTGGGAACTGGCGTACCGCTGCACATCATGAGGGGCGGCATCGCTCGCAGTTGTAGTTGTAGTTGTAGTTGTAGTTGTAGTTGAAGTTGAAGTTGAAGTTGAAGTTGAAGTCCCCGGTTTGGAACCGCCGCCGCATGCCGCGAGGAAAATGGTGTAAAGGACTATGGATGCTTGTTTGAGACGGAATGTGCGGGGCATCGATACGAGAGAAGGAAGTCAGCGCATGCAGCATGTGTTACTGCTTGCCTCAGAAGACTGCGAGTGCGTGAACTGCGAGCGCATCGACCACTCATAGGTCGGGCCCGTTCACGGATGAACCTTAACGCCTTCTTGATCGATCGACCGCTGGTCGCCGCAACCGTATCGACTCGATTGTGGACGACGGCATCTGTCAGATCGGTTTGCGGGCCGCTTGGTCGCGATCCGCACGGACTTGACCGAAAGCCCTAGGCCACCCGCCCGAACCACGCCACCGACAGCCCCGCCGCCAGCACCACCAGCAGCGCCGCGGCGCCGGCGAACAGGCCGCTGATCTCGGTTTCCTTCTTCTCGACGACCAGTCGCGTGCTCAGCGACTGATAGACCTTCTTCAGGTCGGCCGCCGTGCCGGCGTAGAAGTACTCGGCCCGGGTCAGGTTGGCGATGTTCTTCAGCGTTTCCTCGTCCAGGCGCACGCGCATGCTCCAGCCTTCGAAGCCGATCGTCTCGCCGTCCTTGGTGCCGATGCCCACCGAGTAGACCTTCACGCCGCGGTCGGCGGCCATCTTGGCGGCGTCCATCGGGTCGGGGCCGGTGGTGCGCTGGCCGTCGGTCAGCAGGATCACCGCGCCGGAGGCGTAGCTGCCGGGCGGCACCGGCGTGAAGTCGGGCTTGGGCTTCTCGCCGGGCGCGGGCGGCATGCTGCGCTGGCCGGTAATCTGCGACAGGTCGATGCCGGCGTCGGGGAACAGCGTGGCCAGGGACAGCACGATGCCGCTGCCGATCGCGGTGCCGCGCTGGAGCTGGAAGCGGTCGATCGCGGCGACCACGTCCTCGCGGTTCTGCGTCGGCGGCTGCACCACCGCGGCGGTGCCGGCGAAGGACACGACGCCCACGCGCACGCTGCGCGGCAGCTCGGCGATGAAGGCCTTGGCGGCTTCCTGCGCGGCGACCAGCCGGTTCGGTTGCACGTCGGCCGCGCGCATGCTGCCGGACACGTCCATCGCCAGCACGATGGTCTCCTGCTGGCTCGGCAGCGTCACCACCGCGGCCGGCCGCGCGGTGGCGAGCAGCAGCGCGGCCACCGCCACCAGCAGCAGCGCCGGCGGCACGTGGCGCCGCCAGCCGGGCGCGCGGCCCATCGCCTGGCGCACCAGCGCGAGGTTGCCGTAGCGCAGCGTGGTCTTCTTGCGCCGGCGCAGCAGCCACAGGTAGGCCAGCACCAGCACCGGCAGCGCGGCCAGCAGCCACAGCAGATCGGGCCACAGGAAGGTCATGTCGCGGCTCCTCGGGCGGCGGCGTCGGCGCGGCCGCGCGATTCCCCGCGGACGCTGCCTTGCAGGTGCGCCGGCATGCCGCCGCCGGCGCTCAGCCGGGCACGCTGGCGCCGCAGGTCGACGAAGCGGAGCACGGTGTCGACCAGGTCGTCGTCGGTGGCGAGCTCCAGTGTGTCCACGCCGGCGCGCGCCAGCGCGTCGCGCAGCGCGGCCTCGCGCGCCTCGGCGGCGTGGGCGAAGCGCTGGCGGAAACCGGGGTCGTGGGTGTCGACGGTGAGCTGCTCGCCGGTCTCGGCGTCCTGCATGGTGACGAGGCCGAGGTCCGGCAACTCCATCTCCAGCACGTCGTACAGCCGCACCGCCACCACCTCGTGGCGCATCGCCAGGCGCGCCAGCGCGGCCTCCCAGCCGGGCGCGCTGATGAAGTCGGAGACGACGAACATCATCGAGCGCCGCGAGACCAGCCGCCCTGCCGCCGACAGCAGTTCGCCCAGCCGCGTTTCACTGCCGGTGCGCGGCGCGGCGTGTGCGCGCATGCGCTGCAGCAGGTGCAGCACGTGGCCGCGGCCGTGGCGCGCCGGCAGCATCGCGTCCACGCCGCCGCCGAACAGGAGCGCGCCGACGCGGTTGCCGTGGCGCGTCAGCAGCCGCGCCAGCACGGCGACGAAGTCGGTCGACAGGCCGCGCTTGGTGCGCTGGTCGGAGCCGAAGTCGACGCTGCCGGTCAGGTCGAGCAGGAACCAGGCGGTGAGCTCGCGGTCCTCGGTGAACTGGCGCACGTGCGGCACCTGCAGTCGCGCGGTCACGTTCCAGTCGATGTGGCGCACGTCGTCGTGGTGCTGGTATTCGCGCAGGTCGGCCAGGTCCAGCCCGGCGCCGCGGAACAGCGTGCGGTAGTCGCCCTGCAGCGCGCCGTCGAGCCGGCGCAAGACGGTCCATTCGAGCCGGCGCAGGATCGCGTCGGAGCTCAGCGCGGCGTCGGCCGCCGGCGGGCGCTCGAACGGGGCTTCAGCGGCTGCCATCGTCGTCAGCGGCTGCCATCGTCGTTCGGCCGGTGCGCCAGCGGCTTCTCGGGCCGCGGCACCTTCTGCACGATGCGGTGGATGATCTGGTCGGCGTTCAGGCCGTCGGCCAGCGCCTCGTAGCTGAGCACCAGGCGGTGGCGCAGCACGTCGGGCACCAGGTCGATCAGGTCCTCGGGCAGCGCGTAGGCGCGGCTGCGCAGCATCGCCAGCGCGCGGGCGCCCTCGACCAGCCCGATCGTCGCGCGCGGGCTGGCGCCGAAGCTCAGGTACTTCGCGTGGTCGGCCAGGCCGCAGCGCGCCGGGTCGCGCGTGGCGCCCACCAGCTTCACCGCGTAGGTGATCAGCGACGGGTCGACATAGACCTTGCGGCATTCCTGCTGCAACTCGGCGAGCTGGCCGATGCTCGCCACCGGCTGCACCTGCACCGGCTCGCCGGTCACGCGCTGGGCGATCACGAATTCCTCGTCCTCGCTCGGGTAGCCGACCAGCACCTTCATCATGAAGCGGTCGACCTGCGCCTCGGGCAGCGGGTAGGTGCCTTCGGTCTCGATCGGGTTCTGCGTCGCCATCACGAGGAAGGGCGAGGGCACCCGGTGCGTCTCGCCGGCGATCGTGACCTGGCGCTCCTGCATCACCTCGAGCAGCGCGCTCTGCACCTTGGCGGGCGCGCGGTTGATCTCGTCGGCCAGCAGGAGGTTGGCGAACACCGGGCCGAGCGAGGTGCTGAATTCGCCGCTCTTCTGGTTGTAGATGCGCGTGCCCACCAGATCGTAGGCGCGATCGGGCGTGAACTGGATGCGCTTGAACGAGCCGCGCAGCGCCGGTCGCCAGCGTCTTGACGGTGATCGTCTTGGCCAGCCTTTCCGCTCGACCAGCAGGTGGCCTTGCGCCAGCAGCGCCACCATCACGCGCTCGAGAAAACGGTCCTGGCCGGCCACGACGCGCTTGACCTCGTACAGGATGCGCTCCATCAGCGTGGCGGTGTTCTGTGCGTCGGGCGTGTCCATGCGGCATCCAGCGTCAGGCGGGTGGGATGGGGAATGGATGGGTGAGGGCGCGGCGTCAGAACGGCGGCATGCCCGCCGCCGCGGCGGCATTCTCGATCGGCACCGCGAAGCCGATGCCGACGAAGGTGCCGGCCTCGGTCGGGTTCAGGATGGCGGTGACGATGCCGACCACCGAACCGTCCATCGTGACCAGCGGTCCGCCCGAATTGCCGGGGTTGGCGGCTGCGTCGAACTGGATCAGGTTGGTCAGGCGCTCGCCGTCGGGCGCGCGGAACGAGCGCTTGAGCCCCGACACCACGCCGCCCGACACCGACGGGCCGATGCCGAACGGGAAGCCCACGGCCACCACCTCGTCGCCGGGCAGCAGGTCGGCCGTGCCGCGCATCGTGGCGGCGGCCAGGTCGTCGGGGATGCTGCGGGCGCGCAGCACGGCGAGGTCGTTCTCCGGCTGCGAGCCGACCACCGACGCGTCGGACTCGTGACCGTCGGCAAACGTGACGCGGATGCGGCGTGCGCCGGAGACCACATGCAGGTTGGTCAGGATGGTGCCGTTGTCGACGATCACGACGCCGGTGCCTGTGGAGCGGGTGTGGGCGCGCGGGTCGTCGTTCGGGCGGGTCGGCGCATCGCTCTCGTCGGCGCTGCCGACCACCCGCACCACCGAGCCGCGCACCGCGTCATAGGCGCGTGCGTAGGCCGAAGGCAGCGGTTTCTCGGCCAGCGACTTGCGCAACGCCGAGTCGATCTGTTCGATGGACAGCGGCGCCCCGGCCGGCCCCGTCTGCTGGCCCAGCCAGACGCCTGCGCCGAGCAGCGCGAGCGCTGCCAGCAGCAGGGCCGCACGGCGGCGGCTCAGCGCGGCGCGCCAGCGGCGGTGGGCCTGGGGGGTGGGGGGGGTGTTGGCGAGGGTGCCGGCGACCCTGGCGGATGCCCCCGCGCCGGTTCCATTCGCTCCCGTGCCGGCGGCCGGCGGCGTGGTAGCCCGGCCGGTCGTTCTCGCCTGTGCGGGACCTTCGGCGCCGGCGCCCGCAGCTCCCGGTGCCGGCGGCGTCGACCCGTCCGCTGCAGCGGCGGCCGGTCGGCGCGAGCGGCTGTAGAGCGGGGCCTTGTTCATCGCTGCACCTCACGGGATGGCGGTAGGGGTCCGGCGCCGGCGTCGTCGGCGGCGCCTCGCGAGGTGGGCCGGGCAGGCCAGGCACACCCGGTGCGAGGATCAACCGTATCACGCCCCGCCGGGTGGCGCACGGCGCCGGGGGCATTCCGGACGCCCGCCGGGGCGCGTGGCGTTCCACGCGTCCACCGCGGCGCCGGGACGTCCGCGTCCACCGCGGCGCCGGGACGCCCGCGTCCACCGCGGCCCCGGGACGTCCGCGTCCGTGTCCACGGCATCGGGGGCATTTCCGGCGTCGCCCGGCGGGCAGGCATGATGCCGCCATGTTCTTCGTCGACACCCACTGCCACCTCGACGCGCCGGAGTTCGATCCGGACCGCGATGCGGTGGTCGCACGCGCGCGTGCGGCCGGCGTCGGGCGCCTCGTGCTGCCGGCGGTCGACGTGGCCGGCTTCGCCGCGGTGCGGGCGCTGGCGCATGCGCACGGCGACGCCTACGCGCTCGGCATCCACCCGCTGTACGTCGACCGGGCGCAGGACGACGCGCTGGAGCGCCTGCGCGCCGAGCTGACGATTCGGCGCGCCGACCCGCGGCTGGTGGCCGTCGGCGAGATCGGCCTCGACCGCCACGTGCCCGGGCTCGATTTCGACCGGCAGGAGCGCTTCTACGCCGCGCAGCTCCGGTTGGCGCTCGAGTTCGGGCTGCCCGTCATCGTGCACGTGCGGCGCTCGGCCGACGACCTGCTGAAGCACCTGCGGCGGCTGCCGGCGCGCGGCATCGTGCATGCGTTCAATGGCAGCGCGGTGCAGGCGATGGCCTTCGTCGGGCTCGGTTTCCGGCTCGGCTTCGGCGGTGCGATGACCTTCGACCGCGCGCTGCAGATCCGCCGCCTGGCGCGCGAGCTGCCGGCCGAGGCGATCGTGCTGGAGACCGATGCGCCCGACATCCCGCCGCACTGGCTGTACCGCACCGCGGCCGAGCGCGCGGCCGGGCTGACCTCACGCAACGAGTCGGCCGAGCTGCCGCGCGTCGCCGCCACGCTGGCCGAACTGCGCGGCTGGACGCTGGAGCAGACCGCGGCGATCACGACGCGCAATGCGCTGGCGGCGCTGCCGGGGCTGGCGGCGCTGGGTGCTGCGACCGATGCCGCAACGGTTGCCGAGAGCGCTGTCACCCGATGAGCCCGACTCTGACCCTCGTCGACGCCCCGGACGCTCTGCGCCTGGTCGGCCTGCCACCGGTGATCGAACCCACATCGCGGCTGGTCGTGCTCGGCAGCTTTCCCGGCGCGGCCTCGCTGCGCGCCGGCCAGTACTACGCGCATCCGCGCAACCACTTCTGGCGCCTGCTCGGCGCGCTGTGGGGCGTCGACCTGCCGGCGCTCGACTACCCGCGCCGGCTCGACGAGCTGCGCCGCCGCGGCCTCGGCCTGTGGGACGTGTATGCGAGCTGCCGGCGCGAAGGCAGCCTGGACAGCGCGATCGAAGCCGCGCAGCCGAACGACCTGGCGCGGCTGCGCGAGCACGCGCCCGGCCTGCGCGCCGTGGCGCACAACGGCGGCGAATCGGCGCGCTCGATGCGCGTCACGCAGCGCCTGGGCCTGCCGGTGTACCGGCTGCCGTCGACCAGCCCGGCGAACGCCAGCTGGAGCTTCGACCGCAAGCTCGACGCCTGGCGCGCGGTGTTCCGGGAGCATGGGCTTTGAAGGCCGCGCGGCGAGCGCCCGAGCTGGCACCGGCGACGATCTCCGAGGCCGACGGCGTGCGCTACCTGCACCTCGGCACGCCCTGGGTGCAGGGCGCGATGCGCATCCGCAAGCCGCTCGCGCTGGAGCTGGAGTACATCCAGCGCATGATGGCCTGGATGCTGCTGCGCCCGCCCGCCGAGGTGGCGCGCGGCCAGGCGTTGCAGCTCGGCCTGGGCGCCGCGGCGATCACGCGCTACTGCCACTCGGTGCTGCGCATGCGCTGCACTGCGGTCGAGCTGAACCCGGAGGTGATCGCGGTCTGCCGGGCGTTCTTCCGCCTGCCCGACGATGGTGCGCGGCTGCGCGTGATCGAGGGCGACGCCGGCGCATACGCCGCCGACCCGGCGAACGCCGACCGCGTGCAGGCGCTCTGCGTGGACCTGTACGACCACGATGCCGCCGGGCCGGTGCTCGACAGCGAGGACTTCTACCGCGACTGCGCGCGCCTGCTCGCCGACGGCGGCACGATGAGCGTCAACCTGTTCGGGCGCGCGTCGCAGTTCGAGCGCAGCGCGCAGCGCATCGTGGCGGCCTTCGGCGCCGCGTCGGTGCGCAGCCTGCGGCCTACGCGCGAGGGCAACACCATCGTCATCGCGGTGAAAGGTTCGCCGGTGCCCGGCCGCGACGAGCTTGCCGCCCGCGCCGAAAACATCGAGACTCGTTGGGCGCTGCCGGCCCGCAAGTGGCTGCGCATGCTGCGCGCGGTGGAGGGCGCGTCGCCCGACGCACCGCCGACGGCCTTTCCCTCCGCCCCCGCGGTCATCCGCTCGGCATCCGCCCCCCGATCGATTCCATGAAGAGCGCCGCCCCGTCTTCCGCCCCGTCCTCCGGCGCTCCCGCCTCGAACGCACCGCCGTCCAGCCGTCACGCGGCGGCGCGGCCGTCGGCCGCCGCGCTGCCCGCCGCCAACAAGGGCCGGCTCGACTGGCGCACGCTGCTGACCTGGCTGCATGCCGATGGAGTGATCGGCGACGATGACAACGAGCGCACCGCACGCCGCTTCGGCGGCGCCGACAGCGCCCAGCACCCGCTGGTGCGGCTGGGCGCGGCGGGCCTGACGCGGCGCTCCAACGGCCGCCCGCTGGACAGCGAGGCGCTGACCGAATGGCTGGCCGCCCGCTGCGGCCTCGGCTACCTGCGCATCGACCCGCTGAAGGTGGACGTCGGCCGCGTGCAGGACGTGATGTCGATCAGCTACGCCGAGCGCCGGCGCGCGCTGCCGCTGCAGTACGGGGCGCACGAGATCACGATCGGCACCTGCGAGCCCTTCGACAACGCCTGGGTTCCGGAGATCGAGGCGCACACCCGGCGCACGGTGCGGCTGGTGGTCGTCAGCCCGCTCGAACTGCAGCGCTACACCACCGAGTTCTACACGCTGTCCAAATCGGTGCGGGCGGCGATCAAGACGGGTGAGAAGTCGGCGATGGCCAACTTCGAGCAGTTGGTCGAACTGGGCCGCACCAACAAGCCGCTGGACGCGAACGACCAGGGCGTGGTACAGGTGGTCGACTGGCTGTGGCAGTACGCCTTCGACCAGCGCGCGTCCGACATCCACCTGGAGCCGCGCCGCGAACTCGGCGCCATCCGCTTCCGCATCGACGGCGTGATGCACACCGTCTACCAGCTGCCGCCGGGCGTGATGAACGCGATGATCGCGCGCGTCAAGCTGCTCGGCCGCATGGACGTGGTCGAGAAGCGGCGCCCGCTGGACGGCCGCATCAAGACGCGCAATCCGGACGGCGACGAGGTCGAGATGCGGCTGTCCACGCTGCCCACCGCCTTCGGCGAGAAGATGGTGATGCGCATCTTCGACCCCGACACCACCGTCAAGTCGCTCGACGCGCTGGGCTTCGGCAACCACGATGCGAAGCGCTGGGAGTCGCTGGTCACGCGATCGCACGGCATCGTGCTCGTCACCGGCCCCACCGGTTCGGGCAAGACGACCACGCTGTACTCGACGCTGCGCCGCCTGGCCACCGACGAGGTCAACGTCTGCACGATCGAGGACCCGATCGAGATGATCCAGCCGGCGTTCAACCAGACGCAGGTGCAGCCGGCGCTCGACCTCAACTTCTCCGAAGGCCTGCGCGCGCTGATGCGGCAGGACCCGGACATCATCATGGTCGGCGAGATCCGCGACCTGGAGACCGCCGAGATGGCGATCCAGGCCTCGCTGACCGGCCACCTCGTGTTCAGCACGCTGCACACGAATGACGCGGTGTCGGCGCTGACGCGGCTGGTCGACCTGGGCGTGCCGCCGTACCTCATCGGCGCCACCGTCATCGGCGTGCTGGCGCAGCGCCTGGTGCGCACGCTGTGCATCGCCTGCAAGGAGCCGGACCCGTCGGTCAGCGCCGAATCGTTGGCCGAGTTCGTCAAGCCCTGGCGCTTCAGCGGCACCGCGCACGCGTACCGGCCGGTCGGCTGCCTCGAATGCCGGATGACCGGCTACCGCGGCCGTGCGGGCCTCTACGAGCTGCTGACGATGGGCGACGCGGCGCGCCGCCACGTCAGCCCGGTGCCCGATGCCGACAAGCTGCGCCAGCAGGCGCTGCAGGACGGCTTGCGCCCGCTGCGCCTGGCCGGCGCGATGAAGGTCGCCGAAGGGCTGACCACGCTGGACGAGGTGCTCAGCGCGACCCCCACCTGGGAATAGATGACCACCCCACGACAGGAGACCGCCATGCTCACCGTCTCGTTCGCCCGCATCAAGCCCGAGAAGGAACTGCGCCTGCGCGCCTGGCTGGCCGAACTGGGGGCGCGGCGCGACGAGGTCCGCAAGTCCCTCGCCCAGGAGGGCACGCGCCAGGAACAGATGTACATCCTGCCCGCGCCTGGCGGTTCGGTCCTGGTCTACGTGATGGAGGCCGACGACGTGCGGCGCGCGTACGCGGCCTACGGCCAGTCGTCGCTGCCGATCGACGAGGAGCACCGCGCGGTGCTCGCCGAGGTGCTGGCGGAGCAGCTTCACCTCGATCCGCTGTACGACTGCTCGTCGAGCTAGGCGGGCGGCGCAGGCCGCGCAGCGACAGCCCGCTGCAAGCTTCGCGGCAGGTGCCCGCCACCGAGGCGGCGCGGGCCCGGCGCCGCCATGGGGATGCAATCTCGTTGCCGGAAGGTCATTCCGCTACGTGGAAACCACAGACGGCCACGGGGGCCCCCTGCCTAGAATCTTTACAGCACGTTCACCATCGAGGAGACAGGTTTGAAAATCAAGAACCACCGCGACTTCTGGTCCGGCGTGATGTTCGTCGCGATCGGCGTCATCTTCGCCGTCGGCGCCACCAACTACAGCATGGGCAGCTCGGCGCGGCCCGGACCGGGCTACTTCCCGCTGATCCTCTCCGTGATCCTGGCGCTGCTGGGTCTGGTCGAGCTGTTCAAGGCGATGACGATCGAATCCGAAGGCGGCAACCCGATCGGCAAGGTCGCGTGGCGGCCGCTGATCGTGATCGTGCTGGCGATCGCGATCTTCGGCGCCACCATCAACCTGCTCGGGATGATCATCGCGATCCCGATCCTCATCATCATCACCAGCCTGGCCGGCGACGAGTTCGGCTGGAAGGGCGTGATCGGTGCCTGCGTCGTGCTCACGGCCGGTTCGTGGGCCATCTTCATCCTCGGGTTGAAGCTCACGATCCCGCTGTGGCCCAGCTTCATCGCCGGCTGAGCCGCCGCCCCCCACATTCCGAGAGATCCGCCCCATGGACCTGATGCACAACCTGGCGCTCGGCTTCGGCGTCGCCTTCACCGTACAGAACCTGCTGTATGCCTTCTTCGGCTGCATTCTCGGCACGCTGATCGGCGTGCTGCCGGGCCTCGGCCCGGTCGCGACGATCGCGATGCTGCTGCCGTCGATCTACGCCCTCGACGCCACGCCGGCCCTGATCATGCTGGCCGGCATCTACTACGGCGCGCAGTACGGCGGCTCGACCACCGCGATCCTGATCAACGTGCCAGGCGAGTCGTCATCGGTCGTCACGGCGATCGACGGCTACCAGATGGCGCGCCAGGGCCGCGCCGGCCCGGCGCTCGCCGCCGCCGGCCTGGGCTCGTTCTTCGCCGGCTGCGTGGGCACCGTCATCATCGCGGCGTTCGCGCCGCCGCTGACCGAACTGGCCTTCCAGTTCGGCCCGGCCGAGTACTTCTCGCTGATGGTGCTGGGCCTGATCGGCGCCGTGGTCCTGGCCTCGGGCTCGCTGATGAAGGCGATCTCGATGATCATCCTCGGCCTGCTGCTCGCGCAGATCAACACCGACGTGATCTCCGGCACCGCACGCTACAGCTTCGACATCCCCGAGCTGACCGACGGCATCGGCTTCGTCGTGATCGCGATGGGCGTGTTCGGCTTCGGCGAGATCATCGCCAACCTGGGCCAGCCGGCCGAGCACCGCGAGGTGTTCACGAAGGACGTGAAGGGCCTGATGCCGACCCGCGAGGACGTGCGCCAGGCCTTCCCGGCGGTGCTGCGCGGCACCGCGCTGGGCTCGCTGCTGGGCGTGCTGCCGGGCGGCGGGGCGCTGCTGGCCTCGTTCGCGTCGTACACGATGGAGAAGAAGCTCGCCGGTGCGAGCGGGCGCTTCGGCCGCGGCGACATCCGCGGTGTCGCCGGCCCGGAATCGGCCAACAACGCCGGTGCGCAGACCTCCTTCATCCCGATGCTGACTCTCGGCATCCCGCCCAACGCGGTGATGGCGCTGATGGTCGGCGCGATGACGATCAAGGGCATCCAGCCCGGCCCGCAGGTGATGACCAGCAACCCGCAGCTCTTCTGGGGCCTGATCGCTTCGATGTGGGTGGGCAACGCGATGCTGGTGATCCTGAACCTGCCGCTGATCGGCATCTGGATCAAGCTGCTGACGGTGCCGTACCGCTTCCTGTTCCCGGCGATCACGCTGTTCTGCTGCATTGGCGTCTACACGCTGAACAACAACACCTTCGACGTGTACATGACCGCACTGTTCGCGGTGGTCGGCTACATCTTCTACAAGCTGAGCTGCGAATCGGCGCCGCTGCTGCTGGGCTTCATCCTCGGCCCCATGATGGAAGAGAACCTGCGCCGCGCGCTGCTGCTGTCGCGCGGCGACTGGACGACCTTCATGTCCCGCCCGCTGTCCGCCGGCCTGCTGATCGCCGCCGCGCTGATGATCGTGGTGGTGATGCTGCCGGCGATCAAGAACAAGCGCGAGGAAGCGTTCCAGGACGCCGACTGAGCGCCCCGCCCGCGGCCGTCCGCGTGGACGGCCGCGGGCCCCGGGAGGGGCCGGGTTCGTCGTTCCACTCCCCCACGCTCCAAGGCCGCCTCCGGGCGGCCTTTTCGCTGGCGCGGGGTGTTGTCGCGCAAATGGCCGCCTGACTATTGCACCTGATTGATCGCCATGGAACACCTCTTGTTGCGGTGTCGCCATCGTCAGATCTGGCTGGATCACCAGGTGAGCCTCTGAGGCGTAGCCGAAGCATGTCAATAGTCGCGTCATCGTTTGAAAGTCAATTCCTGTGCCGTCTGGGAAGGCTCTTGCGTTGAGTGCCGCAATCTCTTCACAAGTCGTCCGTTACCGTATGTACATGTGGACAAATGTTCTTGTAATATATCGCTACTGCGCGGAACCGTCGGGTGTCCATCCTGGTAATGACCCGCGATCGCTATCGGAGGCGACTGGACATGCAGACTCCCAGATTCACTGCCGCCATCCTTCTTGCGGCGGCTGTGCTCGCCGGCTGCAGCAGCACCCCCATGGCACCGGCGCCCGCGAAACCTGCCATGGCGTCGGCGGCGCCCATGCCAGCGCCAGCCACCTCCAGCGCGCCGAAGCCCGTCGCGTCTTCGACCGTCACAACGGTGGCGCTTCCGCCGCACCTCGATCCCAAAAGCCTGATCTCCACGGAGCGCAGTGTCTACTTCGACTTTGATGTGTTCGCGGTCAAGAGCGAGTACACAGGATTGATCGAGCGCCACGGCAAGTACCTGGCGAGCAAGCCCACGCTGTCGATCAAGATCGAAGGCAATGCGGACGAGCGCGGCAGCGCCGAGTACAACCTCGCGCTGGGGCAGAAGCGTGCTCAGTCGGTGCTGCAGGCGCTCAAGATCTATGGTGTCAAGGACAGCCAGATGGAGGCCATCAGCTGGGGCAGGGAGCGCCCGAAAGCCACGGGGCACGACGAGGCCGCCTGGGCGGAGAATCGCCGAGCCGACTTGGTCTATCCGAAGCAGTAACGATGATTGAGAGGCGGGCCGCCCGAGCACACGCCCTGCGTCCGCCCTTTCTATTGGCCCAAGGGAATGTTGGCTGCGCGCTCATCGGCATTCAGCGCCGTGATCAGCTTGGCCAGGTCCTCATCCATGCGCTTGAGTGTCCTGGCATCCAGGCTTGCGAGGGCCTGTGGCAAGACACCGGTCATAGGCCCGGGCGCGCGGCGCAGGACCGCCATGCCTGCAGGCAGGATGCGCAACTGAACGGTGCGTCGGTCCGCGCCGTTCTTGGCGCCGACGACAAGTCCTCGGGTGATCAAGGTCTTCACCAGGTTGCTGGCTGTCGATTGGTGGATGTCCATCGTCTGGGCCAGGTCGTTAACGCCGATGTCCGGCCGATCTCGTACGACGCTCAGCGCCCACAGTTGCGCGCCGCCGACGCCGGCCTTCTTTTCAACCTGCTGAAAGTGCGTCTTGATCGCATTGAAGACAAGGCGGAATCGGCGCAGCACCTGCGCTGCGGGTTCGCCGATTTCGCTCCCGGATGGGCCTGGATGCGCCTTCTTCGCCGCGGCTTCAGTCGTTGTGCGTTTGACCATGGCTGGATGATAGGAGACGGGTGATGATTTCCGCGACGACTGCGACAGCCATGACCGACGGTGTGGAGAGGCGAGGCGTTGCATGAAACACGACCTGCGCGTCGCCGCCGCCTTTCGCCGGGAGTTCTCCGACTGGCGGCTGTGGCTGGCCCGCTCCATCGTGATTGCCGTGGCCGCCGCAGCCGGCCTCACCGTCGTCGGGTTCACCTGGCTGACCGAACGCGCACTGGAGTGGTTCTTCGCCATCCGCGCGGCCTGGTGGTGGGCTCCGCTGTTGTGGACCCCGTTGTGCACGGGCGCCATCGTCTGGCTGACTCGGCGCTATGTTCCCGGTGCGGCCGGTTCCGGGATTCCACAGGTCATGGCTGCGCTCGACTCTTCGGTCGACGAGCGCCATCGCGGCCTCTTCGTGTCGATCAAGCTGACGCTGGCCAAGATCGTGTTGACAGCCTGGGGCTTGCTGGCCGGGCTCTCGCTGGGGCGTGAGGGGCCTTCGGTACAGATCGCCGCTGGCGTGATGCACGGCGCCAAGCGGTGGCTGCCCAGGAGATCGGCAGTGACCGAACACGGCTTGCTGGTGGCAGGCGGTGCAGCGGGCATCGCCGCGGCATTCAACACGCCGCTTGGCGGCGTCATGTTCGCGATCGAGGAACTCTCGCGTACACCAGAGCAGCGCAGCAGCGGCCTGCTCATCTCGGGCATCGTCTTGGCCGGCCTGGTGGCTGTATCGGCCAATGGCAACGGCACCTATTTCGGCATCATCCACGTGCCGGCCGTCGACCTCTCGTTGCTGTGGCCGGGTCTGCTCGTGGCCTTGGGCAGCGGCGTGGCTGGCGGGCTGTTCGCTCGCCTGTTGATTGCGTCGCTGAGCGGCGGTTCCGCCGACGGGCTCAGCCGCTGGCGCCTCGAGCGTCCTGTCTTGTTCGCGGTGGCTTGCGGGTTCGCGGTCGCCGTGATCGGCGTGACCACCAATGGTGCCACCTTCGGCAGCGGGTACGCATACGCACGTGCCATGCTGGAAGGTCATGACGACGTACCGGCCGTCTACGTGCTATTCAAGTTCGTGGCGACCTGGCTCACGGCCTGGTCGGGCGTGCCCGCCGGCATCTTCGCGCCGTCGCTGGCCATCGGCGCCGCACTGGGCAACGACATCGCCCAACTCACTGCGTATCCGCATGCTGCCACGCTGATCGCGCTCGGCATGGCCGGGTTCCTCGCGGCGGCAACCCAGGCGCCGCTGACCTCGTTCATCATCGTGATGGAGATGGTCGATGGCCACGCGATGGTTCTCAGCCTGATGGCGTGTGCACTCATTGCCAGCGGCATCTCCAGGGTCCTGTCGCGCCCGCTCTACGCCACGCTCGCCCAGATCCAGTTGCGCCGGCTTCCGCAGCCGCCGGATGTGCCGCCGCAAGGCTAGCGGTGCAAAAAAAGAAGCCCCCGCGCGGAGGCTCCGATGAGGACACCAACTCCTGGTCGCCCGCCGCCTGCTCGAGGAGCAACGGACGATAGAAGTATATTTGTTAAAATGTACTTGTGCGGGCTCGACGTGACCTTGCGTGTGTTGAACGCCACGGTTGAAGGCCGGCAGGCCTTGGCGCCTGCCTCCGACGATTCGGGTACTCAAGGAGGCTTCTCCGGTCCCCATGCAATCCACCGGATGATGCCTGTGGAACACCGGCCGGCTGTACGCGGCATCGCGCGGGCGTGCATGAGACCGGAGGCGATGGTCGGATATGGAGGTTCCCAGTGAACAAGTCTGCGGTTGCAGCGGTCGCTTCGGGGCTCGTCGCACTTGTTGCGTTGGGCACTTGGTATTGGCAATCGCGAGGGCCGTCTGCGAGCCCACCCGTGGCCGCGGCGTCGGCTCCGGATCCGGGCGCCGCAAGGCCAGTTCCGATCGCCCCGGCCGCCTCCGAGCCCGCCATCAGGCATCCGATCGAAGCGCAGGCGCCGTCGGCTTCGGACACGGAGTCCCCGGTGGCGCTCGACCCCGAGTCCGTGCTGACCGGCCTGTTCGGCAGAAGGTCGGCGCTGGGCATGTTCCAACTGGACGACTTTGCGCGACGGGTGGTGGCCACGGTCGACAACCTCGGCCGCTCGCACGCACCCTCTCGAATATGGCCGATGAACCCGGCAGAGGGCCGTTTCCTGACCGAGAAGTCGGGCGATGTGGAGGTGATCAGCGCCGACAACGGCCTTCGCTACACGCCTTACGTGTTGCTCATCGAGACGGTGGACCTTCATCAGGTGGCGCGCGCCTATGTGCGGCTCTACCCGACGTTCCAGAAGGCCTACGAAGAGGTGGGCTACCCCAAGCGCTACTTCAACGACAGGGTAGTGGAGGTGCTCGACCAGTTGGTCGCCACACCCGATGTCGAGGGTTCGATCAAGGTCCGACGGCCAGTCATCAACGGGCCGATGCAGCCGACTCGGCCCTGGGTGCTCTATGAGTTCGAAGACCCGGCCTTGCAGGCCCTGACCGCGGGTCAAAGGATCCTGCTGCGCACCGGCCCCGTCAACGAGCGTCGCCTCAAGGCCAAGCTCACCGAACTGCGTCGCCTGCTGGCCACGGGCGCGCCGAGGCAGTAGCGGGACATGCTGCTCGACCTCACGGCCGTCATCGGAGATCTGGCCTGGCCGCTGGCCGTGGCGCTGGCTTGGGTCGTCGGGGAGTTCGGTCACCGCTGGACCGGGCTGCCCCGCATCAGCTTGTACGGGATCGTCGGTTTTGCGCTAGGCAGCCCCCAACTCGGGCTGCTGCCACAGGCGGGCGCTGGGCCGCTCATGCTGGTCGCCAACGTCGCGTTCGGCCTGATCCTGTTTGAGTTCGGATACCGCATCAATCTGCGCTGGTTGCGGACGAACCCGTGGATCGGCGTCACTGCCGTGCTGGAGTCGTCACTGACCTTCGGCGCGGTTTATGCCCTGGCGCTGGCCTTCAGCCTGCCGCTGCTGACCGCGCTGCTTTTGGCGTCGCTGGCGATGTCCACCTCGCCGGCCGCGCTGATGCGGGTCGTCAACGAGCAGCGCAGTTCGGGCCAGGTGACCGAGCGCGTGCTGCACCTCACCGCAGTCAATTGCTTGCTGGCAGTCTTCGTCTTCAAGGTCATCGTCGGGTTCTGGACGTTTCAGACCTCCGGCAACATCCTGCAAGCGGTTTCCAACAGCGTGGTGGTGCTGGCGGTGTCGGTCGGCCTCGGTGCGGCCTTCGGCGTCGGCGTGCCGGCTTTGCTGAGGCGACTCGGGCGGCTCAGCCGCGATGCCACCATCGGCTTTGCGATCGGCGTCATCCTGGTGGTGGCCAGTGCCCACACGCTCAAGTTCTCGCCCGTGCTGGCGTCGCTGACCTTCGGGTTCGTCGCCCGCCATCGGCGCGTGGTACTGAACCAGACCCAGCGCAACTTCGGTGCCCTGGGCGAACTGCTGGCCATCGTGCTGTTCGTGTTCGTCGCCACGACGGTGTCCTGGCAACGTGCGTGGGTCGGGCTCGGCTTGGGGATCGCACTGATCGCGGTCCGGATGCTGGTCAAGGTGGCTGTCGTCGGTGGCCTGGCACATGTCAGCGGCATCAGCTGGCGCAAGGGCGTCCTGACCGGCCTGTCGATGGCGCCCATCTCGGTCTTCGCGATCCTGCTGCTCGAGCAGGCCCGCTACCTTGGAATCGACCTGATCGACCAGTTGGCTCCACTGGCTGCGGCTACCCTGATCCTCGAACTCATCGGACCAGTAATCACCCAGCGCGCGCTCATCATGGCGGGCGAGAGCGGCGAGCCTGCGGAGAACTGACATGCCGCTCGAACCCTTCAAGACCTCTGCGCCCCTGACGCTCGGCGTGGAACTGGAGCTCCAACTCGTCAGCCTGAGCAACCTGGACCTGATCGATGCCAGCCCGGACATGCTGGAACTGCTCGGGCGCCGGAGGTTTCCGGGCAATGTGGTTCCCGAGATCACCGAAAGCATGATCGAGGTGTCGACCGACGTGCACACCGACCATGCTGGCCTCTTGGCGCAGTTGCGCCTGATCCGCGATGCCCTGGTGGTGGCCGGTGATCGACTGAACGTGGGCGTGTGTGGCGGCGGCACGCACCCTTTCCAGCAGTGGCCGGAGCGCAAGATCTTCTCCAAACCGCGCTTTAAGGAGGTGTCGCTTCTGTACGGCTACCTGGCCAAGCAGTTCACCATTTTCGGCCAGCACATCCATGTGGGCTGTGCGTCGGGCGACGATGCGATGTACTTGTTGCACTCGCTCAGCAGGTACATCCCGCACTTCATTGCCTTGGCAGCCTCGTCCCCGTTCGTGCAGCGCAGGGACACGCTCTTCAATTCCGCACGGCTCAACTCTGTGTTTGCGTTTCCGCTGAGCGGGCGTGCGCCCTTCACCCTGAGCTGGAGTGAGTTCGAGAGCGGCTACTTCGCCCGCATGGAACACACGGGGATCGTCAAGAGCATGAAGGACTTCTACTGGGACATTCGCCCCAAACCGGAGTTCGGGACGATCGAACTGCGTGTATGCGATACGCCACTGACGGTGGAGCGGGCCGCCGCGCTGGCAGGCTATTTGCAGGCTCTGTGCCGATGGCTGTTGGAGAGGTCGGAGCCGCCGCCGGCCGAAGATGACTACCTGGTCTACAACTACAACCGTTTCCAGGCATGCCGGTTCGGGCTGGACGGAACGGTGGTGCATCCGAAGTCCTACGAATCGGTGTCACTGCGCGACGACATCCTGAGCACCCTGCGTCGGCTGACTGAGCGCATGCCCAGCGACGCGCCAGCCCTGACGCACCTTGGGCGAGTGGTACAGACCGGCAGCCACGCGAACTACCTGCGCCAACAGCATCAGGAACGTGGCAGTTCGGAGGGCATCGTCGATGCCGCGATTGCATGTTTCCGTGACCCCAGCGCGAGCTGAATGTGCGGTTCCCACTCGGCCGTGTCGCGCCCGTGCTGCGGACCGGGCCGGGTGTTTGCGTGAGGGTGGACCGCAAGATCAGGCTTCGATCTGAGCGCCGCGCGCAACAGAACGCGCTGAACCGGCTGGAGGAGCGGGAGAAAGGTCATTGCGGCCACTGTCCGCCCTGCCGCTGGTCCTCGCGTTCGCTGTCAAACCCTCAGGGTCCTACGCCCAGGGATACCTCCCCAGCAACGCACGTGCCGCATTGAGGAATCGCCATTTCGTTTGCAGCGATGGGTGGATGCAAGACTGGGGAGGGAGGATTGCGATGCCGACGACTGATCTGAGTTTTGGGAGAAGAGTCCGGCGTCTCGCTGCCTCCGTGGTCGCGCTGTTGACGGCGCTGATTGCGAGCGTGACGGCGATGGACGCGGTGAAGGGCCGACTCGCGACCAGGCGGGGGTGCACACTTGCGGCTTCGCATCGACACCACCCGCCGCCATGACCGCCGACTTCGACTGGACCACCGGCTACCCCAGCCTGCGCATGCCGATCTTCGGCCGCAACGTCGTCGCCACCTCGCATCCGCTCGCGGCCCAGGCGGGGCTGCGCATGCTGCTGGCGGGCGGCAATGCGGTCGATGCGGCGATCGCCACCGCGGCGGCGATGACGATCGTCGAGCCGGTCAGCAATGGCCTGGGTTCCGACGCGTTCTGCATCCTGTGGGACGGCCAGTCGCTGCACGGCCTGAACGCCAGCGGGCGCGCGCCGGCCGCGTGGACGCCCGAGCGCTTCCGCGCGAAGCATGGCGACGACCTGCGCGCACCGCCGCAGCGCGGCTGGGACAGCGTCACCGTGCCCGGCGCGGTGTCGGCCTGGACGGCGCTGAGCCGGCGCTTCGGCCGGCTGCCCTTCGCCGACCTGATGGCGCCGGCGATCGACATCGCCGAGCGCGGCTATGCGGTGACGCCGGTGGTGCGGCAGAAGTGGGCGGCGGCGGTGCCGATCCTGGAGCGCCAGCCGGGCTTTGCCGAGGCCTTCATGCCGCGCGGCCGCGCACCCGCCGTCGGCGAGCGCTTCGCATTCACGGCGGCGGCGCGTTCGCTGCGCTCGATCGCCGCGAGCGCCGGCGAGTCGTACTACCGCGGCGACATCGCCGAGGCGATCGTCCGGCATGCGCGCGAGCACGGCGGCGCGATGACGCTGCAGGACCTGGCCGGCTACGAGCCGGAGTGGGTCGAGCCCATCGGCCGCAGCTACCGCGGCCACACGCTGCACGAGATCCCGCCGAACGGGCAGGGCATCGCCGCGCTGATGGCGCTGGGCATCGTGTCGCACCTGGACGTGGCCTCGCTACCGGTCGACGGCGCGCTGTCGCAGCACCTGCAGATCGAGGCGATGAAGCTGGCCTTCGCCGATGTCTACCGTTACGTTGCCGAGCCGGCGGCGATGGAGGTCGACGCGGCACAGCTCCTCGACGACGGCTACCTCGCGTCGCGCGCCCGGCTGGTCGACCCGGCGCGGGCGCAGGACTTCGGCCCCGGCAACCCGGCACGCGGCGGCACCATCTACCTGACCGCGGCCGACGAGCGCGGGATGATGGTCAGCTTCATCCAGAGCAACTACATGGGCTTCGGCTCCGGCGTGGTGGTGCCGGGCTGGGGGCTGTCGATGCAGAACCGCGGCCACGGCTTCAGCCTGGACCCGGCCAGCGCCAACCTCGTGGGGCCAGGCAAGCGCCCGTTCCACACCATCATCCCGGCCTTCGTCACGCGCGAGGGCCAGCCGCTGATGTCCTTCGGCGTGATGGGCGCCAACATGCAGCCGCAGGGCCACCTGCAGACGCTGCTGCGCATGCTCGACCACCGCCAGCATCCGCAGGCCGCCTGCGATGCGCCGCGCTGGCGCGTGAACAGCGGCCTGGAGATCAACGTCGAGGCGACGATGAACCCGGCGATGGTGCAGGGCCTGGTCGAACGCGGCCACCGCGTCGAGGTGATCCAGGACAGCTACCAGGACTTCGGCGCCGGCCAGTTCATCTGGCGGCTGGGCGACCCGGCGAGCGACGGCTACGTGGCCGCGAGCGACCCGCGGCGCGACGGCCAGGCGGTGGCGTTCTAGCGCCCCGGCGGCGCGCGATGTCGCTGCTCGACCGCCTGCAGCCCGGCTGGCGCACGCACCTGTTCTTCCCGCGCTTCGACGCCACGGTGATCGACCGCGGTGACCACGTCGTGGTGCGCACGCCGCAGAACCCGACCTTCTGGTGGGGCAACTTCCTGCTGTTCCCGCAGCCGCCGGTCGAGGGGGACGAGGCGCGCTGGCGCGTGCGGTTCGATGCGGAGATCCGCGCGCACCAGCCGTCCACCCGGCATCTGGCCTACGGCATCGATGCCGACCGGCCGCATGCAATGCCCGCCGACTTCGCCGCCGCCGGCTTCCGCCATGGGCACGAGAGCGTGCTGACGCTCGAACCGCAGGCGCTCGCGGCGGCGCCGCGCGCGCTGCCGCCGGGCTTCGTGCTGCGCCCGCTCGACATCGAGCGCGAACTGGACCAGGCGGTCGAACTGCAGGTCGCGACCGACAGCGGGCGCTTCGAGCCGGTGGCCTACCGCGTCTTCCGCCGGCGCCAGATGGCACGCTATGCCGCGATGCAGCGCGCCGGGCGCGGCGCCTGGTTCGGCGTGTTCGCCGACCGCGGGCGCACGCTGGTGGCGGACTGCGGCCTGTTCCGCGGCGACGGGCCCGACGCCGGCCTCGGCCGCTTCCAGTTCGTGTCGACGCACCCCGACTGGCGCCGCCGCGGCCTGTGCAGCGCGCTGATCCACGGCGTCTGCCGCCACGGCTTCGAGCGCCTGCACCTCGAGCGGCTGGTGATCGGCGCCGACCCGGCCGATGTCGCGATCGGCATCTACCGCTCGGTCGGGTTCACGCGCGCCTGCGACGTGTGGAGCTTCGAGCGCCCGGGCGACGCCAAGGCCTGACGCCCCGCCGGGCCAGGTGCTGCCTCCTAGAATCCGGCGAATGTCCTCACCTGCAGCGGTTTCCCCCGATCTTCCCTCCACGCCTTCCCCGGGCCGCGCCGCGGCGCGCACCTCGCTGTGGCCCGGCATCGTGCTGGCGCTGCTCGGCTCGATCGCCTTCTCCGGCAAGGCGATCATCGTCAAGCTGGCGTACCGGCACGGCGTCGACGCGGTCACGCTGATCATGTACCGCATGCTGTTCGCGCTGCCGATGTTCCTGCTGCTGGCCTGGTGGGCGGGGCGCGGGCGGCCGCCGCTGACGCGGCGCGACGGGCTGGCGGTGCTCGGGCTCGGCTTCACCGGCTACTACCTCGCCAGCTTCCTCGATTTCGCCGGCCTGCAGTACATCAGCGCCGGCCTCGAACGGCTGGTGCTGTACCTGAACCCGACGCTGGTGCTGCTGCTCGGGCTGCTGCTGTTCGGCCGGCGCGTCTCGCGCGGGCAGGTGGCGGCGCTGTCGGTCAGCTACGCCGGCGTGCTGCTGGTGTTCGGCCACGAGCTCAACCTGCAGGGCGGGCACGTGGTGCTGGGCATGGCGCTGGTCTTTGCGAGCGCGATCAGCTACGCCGTCTACCTGGCCTACAGCGGCCAGGAGGTCAAGCGCCTGGGCGCGCTGCGCCTGACCGGCCTGGCGAGCAGCGTCGCCTGTGGCCTGTGCCTGGCGCAGTTCGCGCTGCTGCGGCCGATGTCCGCGCTGCAGGTGGCGCCGGAGGTGATCGGGCTGTCGGTGCTGAACGCGACGCTGTGCACCTTCGCGCCGGTGCTGATGGTGATGATGGCGATCGAGCGCATCGGCGCGGCGCGAGCGGCTCAGGTCGGCATGGTCGGCCCGCTGTCGACGATCGCGATGGGCGTGCTGCTGCTCGGCGAGCCGTTCA
Source organism: Piscinibacter sp. (assembly GCA_044223035.1). Taxonomy (GTDB): domain Bacteria; phylum Pseudomonadota; class Gammaproteobacteria; order Burkholderiales; family Burkholderiaceae_C; genus JBGAMJ01. The sequence goes on along the minus strand of JBGAMJ010000016.1, from coordinate 32,816 downwards.
CCCTCTGGCTGGCCGCCGGCACCGTGCTGGTGCTGACCGGCATCTGGCTGCTGACGCGCTGGCGTTGACGCGGGGCGGCGCGCACAGTCGCGCACGGCCCGGCACGCGGCGGCGGCCCCTCGCTGCGCCGGGCCGGAGCTGCAATCCGGGACGACCGAGTCGAAAAGACCGACCCGAGGGAATCGACCGGGAGGGGAGCGACTGCAAGGAGCAACGATGGACCTGGGACTGACGGGAAAGTGGGCGCTGGTCTGCGCGGCCAGCAAGGGGCTGGGCAAGGGCTGCGCGCTGGCGCTGGCGGCCGAGGGCGTGAACCTCGTGGTCACCGCGCGCGGCGCGGAGGCGCTGGCCGCCACCGCGGCCGAACTGCGCGCCGCAGGTGCCGGCGAGGTGCGCGCGGTGGCCGGCGACATCGCCACCGCTGCCGGCCGCGCCGCGGCGCTGGCCGCCTGCCCGCAGGTCGACATCCTGGTCAACAACGCCGGCGGCCCGCCGGCCGGCGACTTCCGCGCCTGGGACCGCGAAGCCTGGATCCGCGCGCTCGACGCCAACATGCTGGCGCCGATCGAGCTGATCCGCGCCACCGTCGATGCGATGGCCGAGCGCGGCTTCGGCCGCATCGTCAACATCACGTCCGGCGCGGTGAAGGCGCCGATCGACACGCTCGGCCTGTCGAACGGCGCACGCAGCGGGCTCACCGGCTTCATCGCCGGGCTGGCGCGCCAGCCGCGGCTGGCCTCGCGCAACGTGACCATCAACAACCTGCTGCCCGGCGCCTTCGACACCGACCGCCTGCGCATCACGCTGGAGGCCGGCGCGCAGAAGTCCGGCCAGCCGGTCGAGGACGCCGCCGCCGCCCGCCGCCGCGCCATCCCGGCGCAGCGCTTCGGCACGATCGAGGAATTCGGCGCCGCCTGCGCCTTCGTCTGCAGCGCGCAGGCCGGCTACCTGACCGGGCAGAACCTGCTGATCGACGGCGGGGCGTACCCCGGGACGTTCTGACACTTCCGCTTCGCCACCTCGGCCCGCGTGCCGCGATGGCGTGCGCGGACGCGGCTCACTCGACCGTCTCGCTGCGCCGCAGCCAGCGCTCGATCACCGCGACGAGCTGGTCTCGCGTGAACGGCTTGGGCACGTAGTCGTCCATGCCGGCGGCGAGGCAGGCCTGCTCGTCGCCCTTCATCGCGTTGGCGGTCAGCGCGACGATCGGCACGTCCGGCGCCGTGGCTGTGCCGCCTGACGCCGGCAGCGCGCGCAGCCGGGCGGTCGCGACGAAGCCGTCCATCACCGGCATCAGGCAGTCCATCAGCACCAGGTCGAAGCACTCGCGCGTGGCGGCATCGACGGCGGCTTGGCCATCGCCGGCGACCGACACGCGGTAGCCGGCGAGCTTCAGCATCTGCGCGGCCACCTCCTGGTTCATCGGATGGTCCTCGGCCAACAGGATGCGGGCGCCGCGCGTGGTGCGCCGTGCCGGTATCGCCGCAGGGGCCGATGAGCCTCGTGCGGACGGGTCGGACCCGCCGGCCGCAGCCGCCGGGCTCGCTGCGTCGCCGTCCGGAGCATCCGCCGCCTCGTCGCCGTCGGGCGCCGGGAGCACCCGATCGTCGGCCACCAGGTCGATCAGCGCCGCTTGCAGCTCCAGCTTGCGCACTGGCTTGGCCAGCCAGCGGGCGATGCCGAGCCGCTTCAGGCTGATCGTGCGCAGGTCCACGCCGGCGGAGCTGAGCATCACCAGCCGCACGCCGTCGAAGCGGCGGTCATCCCGGATGTGCTCCGTCAGGCGCAGGCCGTCCATGTCGGGCATGTGCACGTCGAGGATCGCCAGGTCGTGAACCACCGGCCGGTGCCGCAGTTGCCGCAGCGCTTCCAGGCCGCTCTGGGCCACGTCGACACGCAGCCCCCAGGCGGTGAGCTGGTGGCGCAGGATGTCGAGGTTGGTCGGGTTGTCGTCGACCACCAGCACGTGCAGCCCGTTCAGTCGCGCCGCCCGGGTGTCGGTGCTGCGTGGCGCCTCGGCCGGCAGCAGCCGCATCGGCAGGCGGAACCAGAAGCGCGAGCCGCGGCCCGGCTGGCTTTCCAGCTCCAGCGTGCCGCCCATCATCGCCACCAGCCGGCTGGAGATGGTCAGCCCGAGCCCGGAGCCGCCGTGGCGCCGCGTGGTGCTGTCGTCGGCCTGGGTGAAGGCCTCGAAGACGCGGGCGCGGTCGGCCTCGGCGATGCCGGCGCCGGTGTCGGCCACGCTGAACTCCACCAGCGCCGTGCTGCCGCGCGGCAGCTCGGCACCGGCGCAGCGCCGCACCGACAGCAGCACATGGCCGCGGGCGGTGAACTTGACGGCGTTGCCGACCAGGTTGATCAGCACCTGGCGCAGCCGCGAGGCGTCGCCCCAGGCCTGCACCGGCGTGTCCGGCCCGGTCTCGCAGATCATCTCCAGCCCCTTGGCGTGCGCCTGCACCGCGAGCAGCTCGGCCACGTCGTAGGCCACGTCGCAGGGGTTGAACGGCAGCGACTCGAGGTGGAACTTGCCCGACTCGATCTTCGAGTAGTCGAGGATGTCGTTGATCACCGCCAGCAGCGCCTGTCCGGAGCGGTGCGCGCTGTCGACGAAGCGGCGCTGCTGGTCGTCCAGCGGCGTGCCCTGCAGCAGCTCGGTCATGCCGAGCACGCCGTTCATCGGCGTGCGGATCTCGTGGCTCATGTTGGCGAGGAACTGCGACTTGGCCTGGCTCGCCGCCTCGGCCGCGCTCTTGGCGGCTCCCAGCTCCACCATGCTTCGTTCGCGGTCGATCGCCGCTCTCTCCATCCGGCCGCGGATTCGGTAGCCGTAGCCGAGCATCCCGAAGGTCACGACGACCATTGCGAAAAGGCTGGCCACGCTCAGCCGCTGCGCACGGTCGATCGAGCGCGCGATGGCATCGAAGTGCGCCTTCTGCAGCGCGCGTTCGGAAGTCGCCACGCTGCGGATCGCCTCACCCAGTTCGGCGTTGCTGCGGTCCATCTCGACCATCAGCCGCATCGCGCCGTCGATGTCGGCCTTCTCGACGCGTTGCAGCAGGTTTTCGGCCTGGCCGACCATGCGCGCCATCGTGCGTTCGGCCTGGCTCAGGCCCTGCATGAGCCATTGGCGCTCGGGTTCGGACGGGTGAGTCGCCAGATCGGCGCGGATGGTGGCGAGCCGCTGGGCAAAGGCCGCCTGTGCGGCCCGCAGGCGCTCGCGCTGGTGCGGCACGTCGAGGTTCAGGAACACGTCGTTGCCGGGCGCATCCGCGTCGGAGCCGATGCGCCGCAGCTCGGCCAGGGCCGAGAGACGTGCCGCCCATTCGCGGTCGACCTCCAGCGACTCGGCGAAGCCATGGTTGATCTGGAAGCCGATGAACTGGTCGAAGCCGACGATCGCGAGGATCAGCAGCGCCCCGGCGAAGTACAACGCCTGCCACGGCGGGCGGCGCAGCGTCCAGGTGGGTCGATCGGGCGGCGCCGTCGTGGCGTCGGGAGGCGCGGGGCGGCTGTTCACGATCCGGCTCCGGCCGTCAGGGCATCGCGCCGCCGCAGTTCCAGCACTGCTCGAACGGGCCGTCGATCTGCTCGCTGCAGCCCGGGCAGCGCCAGTGCCGCGTGGCGGGGTGGCGCAACTGCTGCAGCAGCGCCAGCGCCGCCTCGGCGCGCTCGCCGTCGTCGATCCACAGCTCGGGCAGCGTCTCGTTCGGCGGCACTTCGCCGGCGATGCTGCTGGCATAGGCGCGCTGCACGCTGACGCCGTGGCCGGCACCACGCAGCAGATCGGCCCACAGCGTGGCGAGCGCGAGGTTCGGAGCGGTGGTCAGGCGTTTCAACGGCGCGGGGAAGAGGCGAAGGGCGGACGGGGCGGGAACGGCGGATCGCTGGCACGATAGCGCATCGATACGCATTCCAGGAGACACCGCCATGCCCACGCCGAGCGTCGCCGTCCAGATCGCCAGAACCGGCGGACCGGAAGTGATGGAAATTGTCGAATCGACCGTGGGAGATCCGGGGCCGGGCGAGATTCGTATCCGTCACCACGCCTGCGGTCTCAATTTCATCGATGTCTATCAACGCACCGGCCTGTACGCGAACCCGCTGCCATTGACCCTGGGCATGGAAGGGGCAGGCGTGGTCGAGGCCGTCGGCGAGGGCGTCACGCACCTGCGCCCGGGTGACCGCGCGGCCTACGCCAGCCAGCCGCCCGGCGCCTATTGCCAGCTTCGCGTGATGCCGGCGCGATGCGTCGTCAAGCTGCCCGACGCGATCGGCTTCGACGTGGGCGCGGCGATGATGTTGAAGGGCCTGACGGTGCAGTACCTGCTGCGCCGCACGCAGCCGCAGGGCGGGCTGCAGCCGGGCGACGCGGTGCTATGGCATGCGGCGGCCGGCGGCGTCGGGTTGATCGCCTGCCAGTGGGCGCGTGCAATGGGGCTGGAGCTGATCGCCACCGCCGGCAGCGACGCCAAGTGCGCGCTGGCGCTCGAGCACGGCGCGGCGCATGCGATCAACTACAACACCGGCGACTTCGTCGCCCGCGTGCGCGAGATCACCGGCGGCCAGGGCGTGAAGGTCGTCTACGACTCGGTCGGCCGCGACACCTTCGACAAGTCGCTCGACTGCCTGCGGCCGTTCGGCCTGATGGCCTGCTTCGGCGCCGCCTCCGGCCCGGTGGCGCCGCTGAACGTGGCCACGCTGGCCGCCAAGGGCTCGATCTACGTGACCCGTGCGACGCTGTTCACCCACATCGCGACCCGCGAGACCACGCAGGCGATGGCCGACGACCTGTTCGACATGGTGACCAGCGGGCGCGTGCGCATCCGCATCGACCAGCGCTACGCGCTCGCCGACGTGGCCCAGGCGCACCGCGATCTCGAATCGCGGCGCAACACCGGCAGCAGCGTGCTGCTGCCGTGAGCTACGCCGTCGTTGTTCGCGAGATGCCCGGCGGAGCCACTGCTCCGGGCCTGCCGGGCCGGAGGCATCGATGCTGACGCTTCACGGCAGCCGCGGTTCCGGTTCGGCGGCGATCGAGGCGGCGCTGACGCTGCTCGGTGCCGAATGGCGCGCGGTGGAGGGTGCCGAATGGGAGCGCACGCCGGGCTACGAGGCGCTGAAGGAGATCAATCCACTGGCACAGGTGCCCACGCTGGTGCTCGACGACGGCACGGTGCTGACCGAGAGCGCGGCGATCCTGATCCACCTCGGCCTCGCGCACCCGGACAGCGGGCTGCTGCCGGCGCAGCCGTCACGGCGGGCGCTGGCGATCCGCGGTCTGGTCTACATGACCGCCAACTGCTATGCGGCGATCGGCGTCATCGACTACCCGCAGCGCTGGTGCGCACCCGCCGGCGATCCACCGCCCGACATGGCGCCGCTGCACGCCGCCGTGCGGGCCGGCGCGCGGCAGCGCCTGCACGGGCTCTGGGACGGTTTCGCCGACCAGTTTCCGGCCGATCCCTGGCTCGGCGGCGACCATCCGGGTGCGCTCGACCTGCTGGCCGCGACGGTGTCGCGCTTNCTTCGGCATCGGGAACGTCACGCCCTCGACGACGCCGGTGAGCTCGGTGACGCCCATCGCGCCCAGCTCTTTCAGCCGCGCGACGACCTGCCGCACGAGCACTTCCGGCGCCGACGCGCCCGCCGTGACGCCCACGCGCCGCTTGCCGGCCACCCACTCCGGCCGCAGTTCCTCCGCGCGGTCGATCATCCACGCGGGCACGCCGCGGAACGCGGCGACCTCGCGCAGGCGGTTCGAGTTCGAGCTGTTGGGACTGCCGACGACGATCACCGCGTCGACCTGCGGCACCAGCGCCTTCACCGCGTCCTGCCGGTTCTGCGTCGCATAGCAGATGTCGTCGCGCTTGGGTCCCACGATCGTCGGGAAGCGCGCCTTCAGCGCGTCGACGATCGCGGCGGCATCGTCCACGGACAGCGTGGTCTGCGTCACGTACGCGAGGCGCTCGGGGTCGCGCACCGAGAGGCGCTCGACGTCGTCGACCGAGTCGACGAGGTGGATGCCCGAGTCGACCTGGCCCATCGTGCCTTCGACCTCGGGGTGGCCGGCATGGCCGATCATCACGATGTCGCGCCCCTGCTCGCGCATCTTCGCCACCTCGTGGTGCACCTTGGTGACCAGCGGGCACGTGGCGTCGAACACGACGAGCCCGCGCGCCTCCGCGTCGGCGCGCACGGCCTTCGACACGCCGTGCGCCGAGAACACCACCGTCGCGCCCCGCGGCACCTCGTCCAGCTCCTCGACGAACACCGCGCCCTTCGCGCGGAGATCGTCGACGACGAACTTGTTGTGCACGACCTCGTGGCGCACGTAGATCGGCGCGCCGAATTGCTCGAGCGCCTGCTGGTCTTGATCGCCCACGCCGGCGCAGAACCTGCGCGGGTTGGCGAGCAGGACTTCGCCGTCGGTGTCGCGTAGTGGTCATCGTGGGCGGCATTTCCTGCAGGTCAGCGCCAGTACCTCGACCTCGAACTGGATGCGCTCACGTAAGTGCGAGGGTGATTCACCCTCGACGTCGTCGCGCACCGGCTCAGCCGCGTCCTGCGGCTCGAGCAGATTGCCGAGGCGCATGCGCTGGCCGATGCTGGCGGTCCACTGGCCGCAGCGCTTCGCAGCGCCGGGCGCGAGCCTGCCCTCGCCGCAGATGGCGAGCGTCGCCGGATGGCCGCCGAAGGTGGTGAGCAACCTCGCCGGTGCCGTCCTCGAGCGAGGCGGTGGTGCAGCGTCGATCATGGCTGGCCTGGCGTGCGCGTGCGGGTCGAACACCGCTCTGCAGCCTTGCGCCGGCGCCGCGAAGCCGGCTGGTCGACCACCCGCTTCGCCTGAAGTCGAAGTACTCGCGCCGGCGGCGTTCGTGCTCCAGCTGCTGGCGGTGCGCGACCACGTCTCGCAGGTTGCAGATCTTGTCGGCGAGCTTCACCAGTTTCGCCTCCTGGCCGATGTGCGCCGCGTGCTCCACCTGCGCTCTTGCGCTCGGCCTTACGCGGAGCGTCTTGTCGTCGGCACCTCGGCGACGATGGCTGCGACCTGCTCGCCGAAGGTACCTGGCGACCTCGTCGCGCGTAGCCAGTTCCTCTGACTCGTCGCAACTGTCCGAACGCAGCGAACGAAGTGAGCGTAGTGAGTTCTGCGACGGGCCACGAGACCGAGCATCGCAGGGGAGTCGGAGCGAAGCGGAGACCGCCTCGCCGAAGCGCCGCGGCGGCCTGCCCGCACGCGCCTTCGCCGCGCCGACCATCGCGAAAAAATGCCGAGCCGAGCCGAGCCGAGCTGAGAACGTCGAACGACCGCGACGCGGACTCAGCGCCCGCGGCGCACGCGCAGCAGTTCGTCGAGGATGAGCAGCGCGGCGCCGACGGTGATGCCGCTGTCGGCGACGTTGAAGGCGGGGAAGTACCAGCCGCCGTAGTGCACCTGGATGAAGTCGACCACGTGGCCGTGCATCAGCCGGTCGATCACGTTGCCGAGCGCGCCGCCGAGGATCAGCGCCAGCGCCCATGAGAACAGGCGCTGCCCGCCGTGGCGCTTGAGCAGGTAGACGATGAACAGCGTGGCCGCCAGGCCGAGCCCGACGAAGAACCAGCGCTGCCAGCCCGACGCCCCGGCGAGAAAGCTGAACGCCGCGCCGGTGTTGTGCGCCCGCACGACGTTGAAGAACGAGGTCACCGTGCGGCTGTCGCCGAGCTGGAAGTAGCCGGTGATCAGCGTCTTCGTGAACTGGTCGGCCAGGATCACGATCAGCGCGATGCCGAGCCACGGCCACAGCGTGCCGCCGGACCCGGCACCCACCGAAATCGACTTCCCGCCCGGTGCGCCCCCTGCCTTGCCGCCCGCCTTGCGCGCCGCCATGCTCAGGCGACGGAGCGGACTTCGCCCGCGCCGAACAGGTTGCTGGTACAGCGCCCGCAGATCGTCGGGTGCGCCGGGTCGTGGCCGACGTCGGCGCGGTAGTGCCAGCAGCGCTCGCACTTGGCGTGGGAGGAGGGGGTGACGACGGCGTCGACCGGCGCCGCCGCGTCGGCCCCCTCGGCCACCGTGGCGGCCGAGGTGATCGTCACGAAGCGCAGGTCGTCGCCGAGCGCGCGCAGCAGGTCGGCGGTCTCGCCGGCGGCGCGGATCTCCACCTCCGCCTGCAGCGACGAGCCGATCTCCCCGCGTGCGCGGCAGGCTTCGAGGTTCTGGTTCACGACGCTGCGCACCGCGCGGATCCGCGCCCACTTCGCCAGCAGCGCCTCGTCCCCCCAGCCCGCCGTGTCGCTGTAGGTCTCGACGAAGATCGACCCGCGCCCGGGCGCGAACACCTTCCACGCCTCCTCGGCGGTGAAGCTGAGGAAGGGCGCCATCCAGCGCAGCATCGCGTGCGTGAGGTGCCACAGCGCGGTCTGCGCCGAGCGGCGGGCGGGCGACTTCGGCGCGGTGGTGTAGAGCCGGTCCTTCAGCACGTCGAGGTAGAAGGCGCCCAGGTCTTCGCTGCAGAACACCTGCAGTTTCGCCACCACCGGGTGGAATTCGTAGACCTCGTAGTGCGCGAGCACCTCGGCCTGGAACTGCGCCGCGCGTGCCAGCGCCCAGCGGTCGATCTCCAGCAGTTCGGCGTTCGGCACCGCGTCGGCGGCGGGGTCGAAGTCGGAGACGTTGGCGAGCAGGAAGCGCAGCGTGTTGCGGATGCGCCGGTACGAGTCGACCACGCGGTCGAGGATCTTGTCGTCGATCGCCAGGTCGCCCGAATAGTCGGTGGCGGCGCACCACAGGCGCACGATCTCGGCGCCGCGCTTGCTCACCACGTCGTGCAGCGCCATGAAGTTGCCCAGGCTCTTGCTCATCTTGCGGCCGGAGCCGTCGACGGTGAAGCCGTGCGTCAGCAGGCCGCGGTAGGGCGCGTGGCCTTCGACGGCGCAGGCGATCAGCAGCGACGAGTGGAACCAGCCGCGGTGCTGGTCGTGGCCTTCGAGATACAGGTCGGCCTCGGGGCCTTCGCCGCGGCCGCTGGTGCCCGGGTGGCTGCCCCAGCGCTCGTTCAGCACGTGAGAGAAGGTCGAGCCGGAGTCGAACCAGACGTCGAGGATGTCGTTGGTCTTCGTGTAGTGCGCGGCCGACAGCGGGCCTTCGGCGCCGATCACCTCTTCCGCGCTCAGGCGCGACCAGGCCTCGATGCCGCCTTGCTCGACGATTGCCGCCGCGCGGTCGATCAGCGCCAGCGTGTCGGGGTGCAGCTCGCCGCTGTCCTTGTGCAGGAAGAACGGCAGCGGCACACCCCAGTTGCGCTGGCGGCTGATGCACCAGTCGGGCCGGTTGGCGATCATGTCGTGCAGCCGCGCGCGCCCGTTCTCGGGGAAGAAGCTCGTCTGCGCGATCGCCTCCAGCGCGGTCTGGCGCAGCGTCTTCCAGCCGTTCTCGGCATATTTGTCCCGCCACCAACTGGCGTCGGCACTCATTGGCACGCGTTCGCGGCGCTCGTCAAAGACTCCGAAACCCTCATCCATGCGCACGAACCACTGCGCCGCCGCGCGGTAGATCACCGGCGTCTTGTGGCGCCAGCAGTGCGGGTAGCTGTGCGTGAGCGTCGACGTGGCGAACAGCCGGCCGGCGTCGCGCAGCGCGTCGGCGATGGCGGGGTTGGCCTTCCAGATGTTCTGCCCGCCGAACAGCGGCAGCGCCGCCTCGTAGCTGCCGTTGCCCTGCACCGGATTCAGGATGTCCTCGACGGCCAGGCCGTGGGCGCGGCAGGAGTTGAAGTCTTCCACGCCATAGGCCGGCGCCGAATGCACGATGCCGGTGCCGTCGTCGGCGGTGGCGTAGTCGCCGCAGTGTACACGGCTGCTTTTATGTGCGCTCGTACAGCGGATGCCGGAACTGCAGGTGCTCGTGCCGCCGCGCTCTCCTTGGCGCTGGTGATCGCGCGGCTCCTCGAGCTTGTAGCGCGAGGCACGTTCGCGCAGCTCGGTGGCGAGGATCAGCAGGCCTCCGGCGCGTTTGCCGTTGGGCGTCGACGAGGTCAGCAGCAGGAGCACTCGGACACGCGTTCAGCGCCTGCTGTTGGGATGGTCCACGCGGCGCGTCGGTCCAGATCACGATCCAGCCCGGCTTGGCCAGTGGCAGGTCATGCGCATGCCCGAAGGCCTTCGCCACCTTCTCGGGTTCCGCGAACGGGAAGCCGACGTCGATCGCCGGATCCTTGCGATCCTCGTACTCCACCCTGGCCTCGGCCAGCGCCGAGCCGCAGTCGAAGCACCAGTTCACCGGCTTCAGGCCGCGGTACACGTAGCCCTTGGCGAGCAACTGGCCGAGCGCGCGGATCTCGTCGGCCTCGTTCGCCGGCGCCATCGTCAGGTAGGGGTTCTCCCAGTCGCCGAGCACTCCCAGCCTCTTGAAATCCTCGCGCTGCTTCGCGATCTGCTCGGTGGCGTAGGCGCGGCACAGCTTCTGTGTCTCGCCGGCCGGCAGGTTCTTGCCGTGCAGCTTCTCGATCTGCACCTCGATCGGCATGCCGTGGCAGTCCCAGCCCGGCACGTAGGGCGCGTCGAAGCCAGCCATCTGGCGCGACTTCACGATCACGTCCTTCAGGATCTTGTTCACCGCATGGCCGATGTGGATGTCGCCGTTCGCGTACGGCGGCCCGTCGTGCAAGACGAACCTCGGGCGGCCCTTCGCCACGGCGCGCAGGCGCTTGTAGACGCCCTTGTCGTGCCATTCCTTCACCCACTGCGGCTCGCGCTTCGCGAGGTCGCCCCGCATCGGGAACGGGGTGTCGGGGAGATTCAGCGTCTGCTTGTAGTCAGCCATTCTTCTCGAACCAGTGTCGTGCGTCCTCGACGTCCTTCGCGATCGCCGCCGTCAGCGTCGCGAGGTCGTCGTACTTCGCCTCGTCGCGCAGCTTCCGGTGGAAGCGCACGCGAAGATGGCGCCCATAGTGCTCGCCCTGCATGCCCACGAGGTGCGCCTCCAGCAGCGGCACCTTGACCGCGTTGACCGTGGGCCTCAGGCCCACGCTCGCCGCGCCGATCCAGCGCTCGCCGTTCGCCTCGTCCTCGGCCGACACCGCGAACACGCCCGCCACCGGCGGCGCCCGGCGCAGCATGATGTTCGCCGTCGGGAAGCCGAGCGTGCGCCCGAGCTTCGCGCCGTGCGCGATGCGGCCCGACAGCGTGTACGGCCGCCCCAGCAGCTGCTCCGCCGCGGCGAGGTCGCCGGCCGCGAGCGCCGCGCGCACCGCGGAACTCGACACGCGCTCGTCCGCCTCGCGCACTTCCGGCATCGCCTCCACCTCGAACCCGAGCCGCGCGCCTTCCGAGCGCAGCAGCGCGAGCCCTCCGGCGCGCTTCGCGCCGAAGCGGAAATCGCCGCCCACCAGCAGCCAGCGCACGCCCAGCCCCGCGACCAGCAGGTCCTCGACGAAGCGCTCCGCGGTCATCGACGCGAGGCGCCGGTCGAAGCGCGCGACGTGCACGCGATCCATGCCCGCGTCGGCCAGCAGTTCCAGCTTGTCGCGCATGCGCGTGATGCTNCGCGGCTGTACCGCGCCTCCACCGCGCATTCACCGCGCATCCGCCGCGCATCCGCCGGACATCCGCCGGACATCCGCCGCGCCGGCGCGGCGACGGCGACGGCGCAACGCATCCGGCAGCTACGCCGGATGCGAGGGCAGCCCGGGAGTGGGCGCCGGGTGCGCCGCCAGCCAGGCGCGGGCGTCGGCCTCGTCCTGCGCGATGCCGGCGCGCAGTGCGTCCAGCCCGTCGTAGCGGCGCTCGTCGTGCAGCTTGTGCAGCAGCTCGACGCGGATGCAGCGGCCGTAGGCGCCGTCGCGGCCGAGCGACGCCGGCCAGTCGAGGCAATGGGTCTCGAGCAGCACGCGGCCGGCGTTCTCGACCGTCGGCCGCACGCCCAGGCTGGCCACGCCCGGCAGCACGCGGCCGTCCAGCCCGTGCACGCGCACGACGAAGATGCCCATCGCCGCCGGGTGGGCGTGGCCGAAGCGCAGGTTCAGCGTCGGGAAGCCCAGCTCGCGGCCGAGCTTGCGGCCGTGCAGCACGTGGCCGCTGACGCTGTAGGGCCGCCCGAGCAGCGTGGCGGCGGCATCGAGCCGGCCGGCGGCCAGCGCCTCGCGCACCGCCGAACTGCTGACGCGCAGCCCGCGCACCTCGTAGCTCAGCATGCGCGCCACGTCGAAGCCGCGCGACTGGCCGCTTGCGTCGAGCAGCGCGTAGTCGCCGGCGCGCTTGGCGCCGAAGCGGAAGTCGTCGCCGACCAGCACGTAGCGCGCATTCAGCCCGGCGACCAGCACGTCGTCGATGAAGGCCTCGGGCGAGAGCCCGGCAAGCGCCTGGTCGAAGCGCAGCACGACGACCTGGTCGACGCCGCAGCGTTCGAGTTCGCTGAGCTTGTCGCGCAGCGTGGCAATGCGCGCCGGCGCCAGCTCGGGCCGGCCGGCGCGCCAGGCGAAGTAGTCGCGCGGGTGCGGCTCGAAGCTGAGCACGCAGGACGGCAGCCCGCGGTGCTGCGCCTCCGAGTGCAGCAGCGCGAGCATCGCCTGGTGGCCACGGTGCACGCCGTCGAAATTGCCGATCGTCAGCGCGCACGCCCGCCGCAGGCCGGGATGGTGGATGCCGCGAAACACTTGCATGGCGGGGATTATCGCGACGCCGGCGGCGCCGCCGCCCCCGCATCGGCCCGGAATCGCCGCCGCCATGCCGTCGGCGTGGTGCCGAAGGCGGCCGCGAAGTGCTGGCGCAGCGCCACCGCCGAGCCGAATCCGGCGGCCTCGGCGACGCCGTCGACCGGCAGCGCGCCGGTTTCGAGCAGCCGCTGGGCCTGCGCCAGCCGCTGCGCCAGCAGCCATTGCAGCACCGTGGCGCCGGTGCGGCGCCGGAAATGGCGGGTGAAGCTGCGCCGGCTCATCGCCGCGCGTTCGGCCAGCGTGTCCAGCGTGGGCACCTGGTCGAGGTGGCTGGCTGCCCAGTCGATCACCGTGGCCAGCCGATCGATCGCGCCGCTGCGCACGGGCGGTGGCGGCAGCGCCTGCTCGATGAACTGTGCCTGGCCGCCCTCGCGGTGCGGCGCCACCACCAGCCGCCGCGCGACGCGGTTGGCGAGTTCGGCGCCGATCTCGCCGCGCAGCAGGTGCAGGCAGCAATCGATGCCGGCGACGGTGCCGGCGGAGGTCAGCAGGTCGCCGTCGTCGATGTAGAGCACGTCCGGATCGAGGTGCACGGCGGGGTGCCGGGCGCGGAAATCGGCCGCGAAATGCCAGTGCGTGGTGGCGCGCCGGCCGTCCAGCAGCCCAGCCTGCGCCAGCACGTAGGCGCCCAGGCACAGCCCGACGATGCGCGCGCCGCGGCGGTGCGCCTGCCGCAGCGCGGCCAGCAGCGCCTCGGGCGCGCGCTCGGCCGGGTCGCGCCACGACGGCACGACGATCGTGCCGGCCCGGCGCAGCACGCCGAGCCCGTGGCGCGTCTCGATGCCGAAGCCGGCGGCGCTGCGCAGCCGCCCGGGCTCGGCCGCGCAGACGGTGAGCTCGATCGGCGGCACGCCGAGGTCGCTGCGGTCTTCGCCGAAGACGAGGCAGGGCACCGACAGGTGGAACGGGCTGATGCCGTCGAAGGCGATCACGGCGACCGGGCCCAGCGGACGGGGAGGGCCGGGAGGACCGGGAGGACCGGGAGGACCGGGAGGACCGGGAGGGCGGGCAGGATGCGACATGGCCCGATCCTATCGTCGAATGTCAGTCGGGCCACTGTCGGAAAGCCGTTCCGCTGCGCAGACTGTGGGCCACGGGTCGCGTCGCGGCCCGACGTTCCCGGAGCACCCACCCATGAGCCTCGACCTGCCGACTTCCCTTCCGCCGTCCGCCCCCGCCGCGCCCGCTGCCCCCGCTGCCCCCGCTGCCCCCGCCGCCCCGCGCCGGGCGCTGATCGTGATCGATGTGCAGAACGAATACGTCACCGGCGACCTGCCGATCGAGCATCCGCCGGTCGCGTCGTCGCTGGAGCGCATCGGCCGTGCGATGGACGCAGCGCACGCGCTGGGCATCCCGATCCTCGTGGTGCAGAACGATGCGCCGGCCACCTCGCCGCTGTTCGCGATCGGCTCCGACGGCTGGCAACTGCACCCCGAGGTCGCCCGCCGGCCGCACGACCTGCTGCTGCACAAGACGCTGCCCAGCGCGTTCACCGGCACCGGCCTGGCCGAGCGGCTGGCGGCGCTCGGTGTCGACACGCTGACCGTCATCGGCTACATGACGCACAACTGCGACGCGTCGACGATCGTGCACGCCGCCCACCAGGGGTTGGCGGTCGAATTCCTGGCCGACGCGAGCGGTGCCGTGCCCTATGCCAATGCCGCCGGGCGGGCCAGCGCGGAGGAGATCCACCGTGTCTACAGCGTCGTGTTCCACAGCCGCTTTGCCGCGGTCGCGACCACCGACGACTGGATCGACGCCGCGCGCGCGGGCCGCGCGCTGCCGCGGGGGAATATCGCGGCATCCAACCGCGCGGCGCGGAGATTGGCCGAGCTCCCGGCCACGCCGCCGGTCAGGGCGGCGGCGTGATCGCCTGCGGGCCGGGCAGCCAGCGCCACGCGCCGGGTGCCAGGTCCGGCGGCAGCACCAGCGCACCGAAGGCGCTGCGGTGCAGCGTCTCGACGCGGTTGCCCGCCGCGGCCAGCATGCGCTTGACCTGGTGGTACTTGCCTTCGCCCAGCGTCAGCCGCAGCGAACGTTCGCCCGTCGCCTCGCAGGCGAGCGCGCGCACCGGCTGCGGGTCGTCGAGCAGCGTCACGCCCTCGCGCAGCCGGGCGAGCTGGGCCTCGTCCACCGGATGCCGGCAGCCCACCTCGTAGACCTTGGGCACGTGGTGGCGCGGCGAGGTGAGGCGGTGGATCAGCGCGCCGTCGTCGGTGAACAGCAGCAGGCCGGTGGTGTCCTCGTCGAGCCGGCCGATCGCCTGCACGCCGCGCCGCCGCAGCGGCGCCGGCAGCAGCGCGTAGACGCTCGGGTGGTGGCGCGGCTTCTGCGAGCATTCGTGGCCGGCCGGCTTGTTCATCACCAGCAGCGCGGTGGCTTGGTACGTCCAGGCCACGCCGTCGACCTCGAAGCGCAGGCCCGCCGGCTCGAGCTCGTGCCATGGGTCGTCGACAGTGCGGCCATCGATCGCGACGCGGCCCGCGGCGATCAGCCCCGCGCAGTCGCGCCGGGTGCCGAAGCCCTGCGAGAACAGGAGCTGCGCCAGCGTCATCCGGCCCTCGGCGGGGGCAGGTCTCGCGCGGCCGGGATGCCGGGCAGGCCGGTGGCGGCGCGCACCGCGTTCAGCACCGCGCGGGCGGTGACTTCGGCCGCCAGCGTGCCCAGCACCGTCAAGTCGACGGTGCGTCCGCCGGTTCCGGTCGCCAGCGCGAACAGCGTGTCGCCGTCGAGCGGCGTGTGCGCCGGGTGGATCGTGCGCGCCAGCCCGTCGTGCGCCATCGACGCCAGCTTGTGCGCCTGCGCCTTGTCGAGCTGGGCATCGGTGGCGACCACGCCGATCGTGGTCGCCGTGCCGGCGCGCAGGCGCTCGGACCATTCGCCGCGCAGGAAGGCAGCGACGCTGCCGGCGAGGCCGCTGCCGTCGGCGCCGCGGGCGCCCGCGACGATCCGGCCGGCGGCCGGGTCGACGATGTCGCCGGTGGCATTGACGGCGACCAACGCGGCGACGGTGACGCCGCCGACGCGGATCGACGCGCTGCCGATGCCCCCCTTCATCGCGCGATCCATGCCGAACAGCTTGCCGACGGTGGCGCCCGCTCCGGCGCCGACGCTGCCCTGCGCGGCCGGGCCGGGGCCCGCCGCCTCGCAGGCCGCGTAGCCCGCGTCGGCGCCGGGACGGATGCCGGGGTCGCCGACCCACAGGTCGAACAGCACGGCGGCCGGCACGATCGGCACCCGTGCCGGGCCGACCGGGAAGCCGTGGCCGCGCTCTTCGAGCCAGCGCATCACGCCGCCGGCGGCGTCCAGCCCGAACGCGCTGCCGCCGGTCAGCAGCACGGCGTGCACGCGGTCGACGCGGTTCTCGGGCCGCAGCAGGTCGGTCTCGCGCGTGCCGGGCGCGCCGCCGCGAACGTCCACGCCGCAGACCGCTCCGGCCTCGCACAGCACCACGGTGCAGCCGGTGGGCCGGCGCGCGTCGGTGTGGTGGCCCACGCGCAGGCCGGGGACGTCGCTGAGCAGGCCGGGGTGCATCGGGGCCGGGCCGTCAGGTGCGGGCGTCACCATTGATGGGTGACTCGCGCGAGGGCGGCCGCTTGTGCGGCGCAGCCGTCATCGGCCCGGCGCGCTGCCACGGCTCATGGCTTGCGTTCCAGCGTCATCCGGTCGTTCTCGCGCCGCATCTGGAAGCGCGTCAGGAAGCTGTTGCCGAGCAGCACGTGTTCCATCGGTGCCGGCAGCACGAGCGCCTCGACGTCGTAGACCTGCACGTCGCCGATGCGCACCGAGCTGAGCGACACGCGGTAGGCCGGCGCCGGGCCGTTGGCGGTGTTGACCATGCCGCGCTGGCCGTTCTTGTACGGCAGGCCGATGTGCTCCGCCTCGGCCTGGCTCAGCGCGACGCTGGTGGCGCCGGTGTCGACCATGAATCGCACCGAGCGGCCGTTGATCGTGCCCTGGGTGACGAAATGCCCGCCGCTGCCGGCGGTCAGCACGATCTGCGAGCCGGTGCCCTCGCTCGCCTGGCCGCCCAGGTTGACCGGCGCGGCGCCGACGGCCAGCGCCAGCTTGCGGCCGCCGACCTCGACCACCGCTCCAGCGGCCGACAGGCTCAGCAGCTTGACGCCGCCCTGGCTCGCGCCGACGGCCAGCGTGCGCGGCGCGCCGTCGATCACCAGCAGCGCCTTGTCGCCCATCTGCCCGCCGAGCGACACGGATTGCGCCGCGGCGGCACCGGCCAGCGCCAGCAGTGCGCCGGCGCCCAGGGCGCGGAAAGACGCCATCGAACGTCAGTCGCGGAAGTTGTCGAACGACAGCGGCGCGTCGGCGACTTCCTTGCGGATCAGCGCCATCGCGGCCTGCAGGTCGTCGCGCTTGGCGCCGGTGATGCGCACCGTTTCGCCCTGGATCGCGGCCTGCACCTTGAGCTTGCTCTGCTTGATCAGAGTCTGCAGCTTCTTCGCGGTGTCGCTGTCGATGCCGTTGCGCACGGTGACGAGCTGCTTGACCTTGTCGCCGCCGATCTTCTCGATCTTGGCGCTGCGGTCGAGGAAGCGGATGTCCACCCCGCGCTTGGTCAGCTTGGCGACCAGGATGTCGGTGACCTGGCCGATCTGGAAGTCGCTGTCGCCGTAGAGCGTGAGCTCCTTCTCCTTCAGTTCGACGCGTGCGGACGTGCCCTTGAAGTCGAAACGGGTGCCGATTTCCTTGGCGGTCTGGTCGACCGCGTTGCGGACTTCGACGAGGTTGGGTTCGAGAACGGTGTCGAAGCTGGGCATGGTTGCGAGGGTAGCAGGTGGACCGGCGTGCGGATCGGCGAAAATTCTGCCATGCAAATCGAGTCGGGCGTCAGCCTGAAGCCCTACAACACCTTCGGCCTGCCTGCGGTGGCGCAGACGCTGGCGCGGATCACGTCCGATGCGGACGTGCGCCGCGTCGTCGACCACCCGGTGCTCGGCCGCGCGCCGAAGTTCATCCTCGGCGGCGGCAGCAACATCGTGCTGACGCGCGACATGCCGCAGGTGGTGCTGAAGATCGAGGTGCCCGGGCGGCGCGTCGTCGAGGAGCGCGACGACGCGGTGATCGTCGAGGCCGGCGCCGGCGAGAGCTGGCACGAATTCGTCATCTGGACGCTCGACCAGGGCCTGAGCGGGCTGGAGAACCTGGCGCTGATCCCCGGCACGGTGGGCGCGGCGCCGGTGCAGAACATCGGCGCCTATGGGCTCGAACTGGCCGAACGCTTCGATTCGCTCGACGCGGTCGACCTGACCACCGGCCGCAGCGTGCGGATCGGCCGCGCCGCCTGCGCGTTCGGCTACCGCGACAGCGTGTTCAAGCACACGCTCGCCGGCCGCAGCGTGATCACCCGGGTTCGTTTCCGGCTGCCGCTGCCGTGGCAGCCGGTGCTGGGCTACCTCGAACTGGAGCGCAAGCAGGCCGAAACCGGCATCGCGCATCCGACGGCGCGGCAGGTGGCCGACTGGGTGATCGCGATCCGGCGTGCCAAGCTGCCCGATCCGCAGCTCATCGGCAACGCCGGCAGCTTCTTCAAGAACCCGGTGGTCACGCCCGAGCAGTGCCGCGACATCATCGGCCGCGACCCGGAGATCGTGCACTACCCGATGCCCGACGGCAGCGTGAAGCTCGCCGCCGGCTGGATGATCGACGCCTGCGGCTGGAAGGGCAAGGCGGTCGGCGGCGCGGCGGTGTACGAGCGCCAGGCGCTGGTGCTGGTCAACCGCGGCGGCGCGATCGGCTCGGAGGTGATGACGCTGGCGCGCGCGATCCAGGAGAGCGTCTACGGGCGCTTCGGCATCCGGCTGGAACCGGAACCGGTGGTGGTGTAGGGGCCGCGCGCGGGCAGCCCGGCGCAGGTTCAGCGCGGCGTGGAGCCGGCCGGCATGGCCGGCAGCCAGCCGAGGCTCATGCACAGGTCGCGCGTCATTTCGAGGCGGCGGTCGAGCGTGTCGATCCAGGCGCGCA
The DNA here is from genome assembly GCA_044223035.1 of Piscinibacter sp. Lineage (GTDB taxonomy): Bacteria > Pseudomonadota > Gammaproteobacteria > Burkholderiales > Burkholderiaceae_C > JBGAMJ01. The sequence goes on along the minus strand of JBGAMJ010000016.1, from coordinate 14,139 downwards.
GTGCCGGCGCGGCGGCATCGTGCGAGGCGCGGCGCAGCGCCTCGGCGTCGTCGGCCACCGCGCGCAGGCCGAGGCTCAGCGCCGCGCCCTTGAGCGCATGGGCCCGGTCGGCGATCGCCTGGCGCTGGCCGGCGGCGGCGAATTCACGCAGCCCGGCGACCGTGCCGCCCTGGGCGGTGAAGAAGCCGGCCAGCAGCGTCGCATGGGTCTGCGCCGACAGCGAGTTGCGCAACTGCTCGACGGTGCCGTGGTCGATCAGGTCGCCGGGCGGCGGAGGGGCGGCGACCGCCGTCGCCGGCTCGGACATGCTGCGCTGCAGCGGTGCGCCGCTGTAGCGCGCCAGCAGGTCGCGCAACTGCGGCAGGTGCGCCGGCTTCGTCAGCAGTTCGTCCATGCCGGCATCGTGGGCGCGCTGCTGCGAATCCTGGAAGGCGTCGGCCGTCAGCGCGACGATCGGCATCGCGCCGCGCGGCATCGGCAGCGCACGGATCGCGCGGCTGGCCTCGAAGCCGTCCATCACCGGCATGTGCAGGTCCATCAGCACGATGTCGAAGTCCTCGGCCTGGGCCGCGCGCAGCGCCTCCTCGCCGTTCTCGGCGAACACCGCGTCGTGGCCCAGCTTCAGCAGCACCGCCTCGAGGTAGGTGCGGTTGACCGGGTGGTCCTCGGCGACCAGCACCTTCAGCGCGCGAACCGGCGTCTCGCGCGCGGCGGCGGCGCCGGCCGGCGCCGGTTGCTTCGGCGGCTCCACCCCCCGCAGCGGCAGCGCCCCGATGAAGGTGCTGCCGCGCCGCGGTGCACTCGTGACGGTGATGTCGCCGCCCATCAGCCGCGCCAGGCTGCGCGAGATCTCGAGCGGAGCGGTGCCGCCGGCGTCGCGAGTCGTCTCGTCGCCGCGGGCGAAGCGCTGGAACAGCCGGTCGAGCACCTCGGGCTCCATGCCGATGCCGGTGTCCCGTCACCGCGAAGCGCACCGTGTGTACGCCACGGCACTGGCTCCGCGGCACGTGGAGCTGGCCAGGCTCGATACCGACGCACCTCCACCCGGCTTCGCCGGCGGAACTGACCGCATTGCTCCAGCAGGTTGAACAGGATCTGCTTGAGGCGCGTGCCGTCGGCATTGACCCAGCGCGGCACGTCGGTATCCATCCAGACCTGCAGCACCAGGCCCTTGTCGCGCACCTGCACGCGAACCAGCGCCTCGACCTCGCGCACCAGCCGCGCCAGGTCGACCGGCTCCGGCGCCACCTTCAGGTGGCGACTCCAGCTTGGACATGTCGAGCACGTCGTTCAGGATTTCAGCAGGTGGTGACGGACTGGCGCGCGGTGTCCAGGTGCGCGGCCTGCTGCGGCGTGAGCGTGCTTTCTCCAGCAGCGACATCATCCCCGGCATGCGCGTGGAAGGGCGTGCGGATCTCGTGGCTCATGTTGGCCAGGAAGACGCTCGCAGCCCGGCTCGCCACCTCGGCCTCGACGCGCGCGGCGCTCAGGTGCTCGGCCAGCGTCTGCAGCCGCGCGCGGCTGCGCTCCAGCACGCGGACCTGGCGCAGCACGTTCGTGCCGAAGACCAGCAGCACCAGGCACTGGAACAGCGTCAGCCCGATGCCCAGGCGGCTTTGCGTGCGCACGGCCTCGCTGCGCTGGGCGGCCTGCTCGTACAGAAGCTGCGACGCGACGTTCGACAGATCGTGCAGCGCCGGGCTGATCGCGTCCGCCTCGGCCAGCAGCGATCGCAGGTCGGCGTCGCGCAGCGGTGCCTCGGGTCGCGGCCCGAGGAAGCGGTCGGCCCGGACGACGAAGGCGCGCAGGCGGGCGATCGTCGCGGCGTAGTCGCCCTCGGCGCCCATGAAGCGTTGCGCGCGGTCGTGGTCGGCCAGGTCGACGCGGCTGACGAAGATGTCGAAGCGCAGTTCGAGTTCGCGTGTCGATCGTGGCTCGGGCGCGGCGGCGACGCGCTGCAGTTCGTTGCGCAGCCGCAGTTGCTCGACCTCGAGCTGGAACAGGCTCCAGCCCAGCGCATCGTTGCTCTGCACGGTCGGCCCGGCCAGCAGCGCGTACTGGCGCCATTGCACGAAACCGGCGCCGAACAGCGCCAGCACCAGCGACAGGCCGAGCAACACGATGCCCAGGCGCCGCGCCGGCGTCAGGTCACCTGTCGCCGGCGCGTCGATCACCGCAGCTCGATCTGCTTCAACTGCCAGGCCGCGCGGCTGTACATCAGCGCGTTGCGCAGCTCGGGCACGCTGTCGAAGGGATACATGATCCACAGCGGGCCCTTGTCGCGGATGGTCATCTCGCGATCGTCGATCAGGTAGGCGAGCACCACGTCGTGCCGCATCGCGTCCTCGAGCGGGATGTCGACGCGGTAGTCGTTCAGCGCCACCGCGCGCAGCGTGCTGCCCTGGCCGCCGACGGTGGCGACGAGGTCGCGCAGCAGCACGCCGGTGAACTTGCGCCTGTTCGAGAACCAGGGCGTGTGCGTCGTCAGGCTGTGCTGCGGCAGCGCCGCCAGCATCCGCAGGTCGAACTGGGCCACGTCTCCGGCGTTGCGCTGCTGGATCTGGCCGCTGACCGTCAGCACGACGGGATCGACCGGCAGCGGCAGCGTCCCAGCCGCCCAGGCACTGCGACCCCAGCGCCCGACGCCCGTGCCGACACCCAGAAACGCAGCGGCGATCAGCAGGCGCAGTGCCGGTCGGCGGTGCGGGACAGAAGGCGGCATCGGCCCATTTTCGCATCGCACACCGTCGGGTGACAAACGTCAGCGGCGCGAGACGAAAATGTGAAAAAAGCCCGCGGTCCGGAGATCGGTGGGCCGCGGGCCGGGAAGCGAAATGACGGGGAAACCGCGGCGACGCGCGGCTTTGCATCCGACGTGGCACCGGCGATGCCGCCGGTGCCGTTGCCGGGATCAGTGATCGGCCGGGATGCGGTGGCCGGTGATGACGACACGCTCGAGCACGATCGTCGGCGCTGCCGCGGCGGCCGATGCGGCGGGGCGGGCGTGCGCGTCGGCGTTGGAGACGATCGTCATCGACAGCGTCGCGGCGAGCGAGACGATGGCGGCGAACAGCGTGGCGGTGGCGGTCAGGTGGCTGGTCATGGCGGGCTCCTTCGGGTTCGTTGCATGCGGTGTCGGTTCCGCGATGAAGCGAACTCTAGGAATTGCCAGGCGACGGCGCGAGCGGTGTGCGACGAACCGCAGCCACCGGTGGATGAAACGTTGCCGGTCCCGACGAACGGGGCGCTCTCCGACGAGCCGGAAATGCCGCGGCGCCGCCGGGCGCCCCCCGGGCACCACCCGGCACAGACGATCGCTGCCGGCTTCGGCCGATCGCACCTGCGCCGCGGCCCACCTAGATCGCCTCGGTGCGCCGCTGCAGCCAGGCCAGCGCGTCGCCGCCGAGGCGCGGCGCGAGCCGATCGCGCACTGTCGCGTGGTAGGCGTTCAGCCAGTCGACCTCGTCGGCGCGCAGCAGCGAGCGGTCGAGGCAGCGGGTGTCGATCGGGCACAGCGTCAGCGTCTCGAACGCGAGGAAGTCGCCGAAGGCGCCGGCCTCCGGCGTGTCGCAGGCGACGTTGAGCACCAGGTTCTCGATCCGCACGCCCCAGCGGCCCGGCCGGTACAGCCCGGGCTCGATGCTGGTGATCATGCCGGGCTCCATCGCCATCGTCGGCTCGGGCAGTGCGCGCGAGATCGTCTGCGGCCCCTCGTGCACGGTCAGGAAGTAGCCGACGCCGTGGCCGGTGCCGTGGCCGTAGTCGAGCCCGTGCTGCCACAGCGGCGCGCGCGCGATAGCGTCGAGCATCGGCGACAGCGTGCCGCGCGGGAAGCGCGTGCGCGAGAGCGCGATCGTGCCCTTCAGCACCAGCGTGTAGTCGCGCCGCTGCGCCGCGTCGACCTGGCCGATCGGCCAGACGCGCGTGATGTCGGTGGTGCCGCCGAGGTACTGGCCGCCGGAGTCGATCAGCAGCAGGCCGTCGCCCTCGATCAGCGCGTGCGACGCGGGCGTGGCGCGGTAGTGCGGCATCGCGCCGTTGGCGTTGAACGCGGCGATCGTGCCGAAGCTCGGGCCGACGAAGCCGGGCCGCGCGGCGCGCGCGGCGGTCAGGCGCTCGTCGATCGTCAGTTCGGTGATGCGCTCGCGGCCCAGCGCCTGCTCGAACCAGGCGTAGAAGGCGCACATCGCGGCGCCGTCCTCGGCCATCGCCTCGCGCACGTGGGCGGCCTCGGCCGCGCCCTTGCGGCTCTTGGCCAGGGTGCTCGGGTTGATGGCTTCGACCACCGCGGTGCCGGCCGCCACCGCCTGGCGCAGGCCCAGCGTGATGCGCCGCGGGTCGACCAGCAGCACCGCATCCGCCGGCAGCGCGGCCAGCGCCGCGGCGGCCTGCGCGTAGGGCGCGAGGCGCACGCCGTCGGCGGCGAGCGCGGCCTGGAGTGCCGCGTCGATCTTGCCGTCCGCGACGAACAGCGTGGCGCTCTCGGCATCGATCACCGCGTGAGCGAGGAAGACCGGGTTGTAGGGCACGTCGGCACCGCGCAGGTTGAACAGCCAGGCGATGTCGTCGACGGTGGAGACGAGATGGTGCGTGGCGCCGTGCAGGCACATCGCGCGGCGCAGCTGCGCCAGCTTGTCGGCGCGCGATTGCGGCGCCTGCGGCGGCCGGTGCTCGTAGACCGGCGCCGCCGGCAGGCCCGGGCGCTCGGGCCAGACCGCGTCGAGCAGGTCGACGTCGGTTCTCAGCGCGATGCCGGCCGCGCCGAGCGCGGCGCGCAGCGCGTTCGCGGCCGCCAGCCCGAGCACCTGCCCGTCGACGCCGACCGTGCCGCCCCGGGGCACGTTCGCGATCAACCAGTCGAAATGGCCGTTGGCATTGCCGGTCGCGATGCGCACCAGCTCGATCCCGCTGCCGGCGAGCTCGGCCTCGGCCTGCACCCAGTAGCGGCTGTCGGCGAACACCGCCGCGCCGCCGGTGCCGACGACCAGCGTGCCCATCGACCCGGTGAATCCCGACAGCCACTGCCGCCCCTGCCAGCGCTCGGGCAGGTATTCGGACAAATGCGGGTCCGACGACGGCACCAGCAGCGCATCGAGGCCGCGCTGCCGCAACGCCTCCTTGACGCTTTCGATGCGCGGGCGGAACGGCGAGGTGCGGGTGTCCATGGCGGGGCTCCGGAAGCAGGCCGGAATTCTAGGAGCCGCCCCGTGCCGATGCGGGCGGCGGGTCTAGCCGGGCGCAGCGGTGCTGGCGGAGCTGGCCGTGCCCGCCGCTCCTGGATCCGGTGTGGCACGGGCGTCCGCGTCGACCCGGCTGCGTACCAGCGCGATGTGGCTGCGCAGCGAATACAGCTCGTCGGCGTAGCTCAGCGGCACCGCCACCGCCTCGACGTGGCGCTCGATGGCATCGAGTTCGCGCGAGAGTTCCCCGGCCGGGCGCTCGCCCTGCGCTTCCTCGACGCGCCGCAGCCGGCCGTACCAGCGGAAGATGCGCGAGCGCACGCGGAATTCGTACAGCGGCGGCACCACCCGCGACAGCGGGATCAGCACCGCGACGATCGACAGCAGCACCAGCCACATGCGGTCGAACAGGTTGGCGACCCAGAACGGAACGTAGCGCTGCAGGAATGGCGGCCCGTTGCGGTAGTAGCGGTCCGCCTCCTTGGCGAGCGGGCGCTCGGTGTTGCGCGTCGACGGGAAGTCGCCCTTGTGCTGGAACCAGCCGGCCTCGCCGTGGATCGCCTGCGCGGCCTGCACGAAGAGCTGCACCAGCGCCGGGTGCAGGCTCTCGCGCGCGACCAGCGTGGCGGTCGGCGCGACCAGGTGCACGTCGGCCGGCGGCAGGTCGCGCGCCAGGTCGACGACGCCGCGTGGCAGCGTCACCGGGCTCATGAACGCGAACCGGCGCGAGTAGGCCTCCGCCTGGGCGAAGTCGAACAGCTTCACGCCCGGCGTCTGCAGCAGCATCTGCACCAGCAGCGACTCGGGCGCCGACGCGAACACCAGCGCGTCCACCTCGCCCGCCAGCAGCGCCACCACCGCGGGCGTCTGCGGCTGCTGCAGCAGCGTGAGCCGGGCCGGGTCGATGCGGTTGGCGTCGAGCAGGCGGTGCATCAGATTGGGCACGCCGCTGCCGGGCGCACCGATGTTCAGCCGCCAGCCGGGGAGCTGCGACAGCGTCGCGAGCGTCGGCGCGTGCAGCAGCCGGCGCGCCGAATCCTCGCGGTAGAACAGCCACACCGGCTCGTAGAACAGGCTGCCGAGCGAGACCAGCGGCACCGCATCGTCGGCGTCGGCCCCGCTGGCGGGCGCGGCGCTCTCGTCGGCGCCACCCTGCGCAAACGCGAGGTCGATGCCCGACGCCGGGTCGCGCAGCAGCGCCAGGTTCTCCGCCGCACCCTGCGTCGGGCGCAGCTCGACGCGGATGCCGTGCTCCTTCAGCCGGGCGGCGTAGCGGCGGCCGAACTCGGCGTAGGCGCCCTGGTCCGGCCCGGTGGCGAGCACGACGTGGTCCGGCGGCGTCGGGTCGAGCATGCGGTAGGCGCCGACCAGCAGCAGTGCCGCGATCAGCAGGAACGGGCCGGCCGCGACCAGCAGGTCGCGGATCGAGAGCAGGATCACTCGCAGGGCGTGGGGCATCGGGGCGGCCAGGCAGGTCGACCGGCGCGGGTACGCCGGCAGGCGCGACGATAGCGCCCCGTGGCCGCGCTATCCTCGGCCGGCACCGGCGCCACCCGGTCGCGGCCCGCTCCGCGAGCGCGAATCCGCAGGCTGCCGCCGGCGCAACACCCCTCGCAACACCCCTCGCGGCAGGCCGAAACGACCGCCGGAACCGACACCCCGAAGCGACACCCCGAAGCGACACCCCGAAGCGACATCCCGAAGCGACATCCCGAAGCGACATCCCGAAGCGACATCCCGAAGCGACAGTGCCACCCGACCGCCCGACCCAGCCATGCGCATCCTCCTGGTCGAAGACGACCGCATGATCGGCGACAGCCTGCGCGGCGCGCTGCGCCTCGAGGGCCATGCGGTCGACTGGGTGCGCGACGTGTCGGCCGCGCGTGCGGCGCTGACCACCGAGCGCTTCGACCTGGTGCTGCTCGACCTCGGCCTGCCCGGCGGCGACGGGCTGGACGTGCTGCGCTCGCTGCGCGCCCGTCGCGACGCGACGCCGGTGATCGTGCTGACCGCGCGCGATGGCCTCGGCGACCGCGTGGCCGGGCTCGATGCCGGCGCCGACGACTACCTCGTCAAACCGTTCGAGCTGGACGAACTCGCCGCCCGCATGCGCGCCGTGCGGCGCCGCCACGGCGGGCGCGCCGAGACGGTGCTGTCGCACGGCGGCGTGACGCTCGACCCGGCCACCCGCCAGGTCACGCGCGACGGCCAGCCGGTGCTGCTGTCGGCGCGCGAATTCGCGGTGCTGGAGGCGCTGATGGCGCGTCCGGGCGCGCTGCTGTCGCGCGCGCAGCTCGAAGACCGGCTCTACGGCTGGGGCGAGGAGATCGAGAGCAACGCGGTCTCGGTCTACATCCACCAGCTCCGGCGCAAGCTCGGGGCCGACTTCATCCGCAACGTGCGCGGCGTCGGCTACTGCGTCGGCGGCGCGGGCTGACGCCCGGGCGCGTCAACGCACGCACGAGAGCAGGCACGAGACACCGGCCCGATGCGGATCAGCTCCCTGCGCACCCGCCTGCTGCTGGCGCTGGTCGCCGCGCTGGCGGCCGCCGCGCTGCTGATCGGCGGCATCACCTACCGCAACGTGCTGGCCGAGACCGAGGCGCTGTTCGACTACCAGTTGCGGCAGATGGCGCTCTCGCTGCGCGACCAGGGCGAGATCGCGCCCGACCAGGCGCAGGCGCTGGCCGACGAGCAGCTCGATTTCGTGATCCAGATCTGGACGGCCGACGGCCGCAGCATCTACGCGCCGCGCGAGCACGACGAATTGCCGGCGCGCGCGTTGCTCGGCCTGGCCGACGTGCGGGCCGGCGGCCGCACCTGGCGCACCTTCAGCGTGGCCACGCGCGACCGCGTGATCCAGGTGGCGCAGCCGGTGCAGATCCGCCAGCGGCTGGCCGCCGGCGCGGCGCTGCGCACGGTGGCGCCGCTGCTGTTGCTGGCGCCGCTGCTGGCGCTCGCGGTCGGCTGGATCGCGCTGCACGCACTGGCGCCGCTGCGCCGCGTGTCGGATGCGCTGCGCCAGCGCGACGCGCAGTCGCTCGCGCCGCTGCCGGCCGACGGCCTGCCGGACGAGCTCGCGCCGCTGGTCAGCGGGCTGAACGGGCTGCTCGACCGGCTGGCGCGCTCGCTGGAACTGCAGCGTGCCTTCGTCGCTGACGCGGCGCACGAACTGCGCTCGCCGCTGACCGCGCTGAAGCTGCAGTTGCAGTTGATCCGCCGCGCGCCGGACGACGCCGCCCGCGCCGACGCGATCCAGGCGCTGGGCGAGGGCATCGACCGGGCAGTGCGGCTGGTCGAGCAGTTGCTGACGCTGGCGCGCAGCGAACATGGCGGGCAGGCTGGCGCGGGGGCGGCGAGCGCTTCCGGAGCGTCCGGCGGCCCTCGCGGCGCCGGCGGTGCCGGCGGCACGGGCGGCGCGTCCGGCACCGGCGGCACGGGCGGCGCGTCCGGCGCCGGCGGCACGTCCGGCACGTCGTCCGGCGCGGCAGCCGCGCCGGGGGAGACGCGGGTCCTGTCCGAGCTCGGCCGCGAGGCTGTTGCCGCCACCGCGCCGCAGGCGCTGGCGCGCGGCACCGACCTCGAGCTCTACGCCGACACGCCGGTGCGCGTGCGCGGCGACCGGCCGGCGCTGCTGGCGCTGGCCCGCAACCTGGCCGACAACGCGGTGCGCTACGCGCCTCCGGGCGCACGCGTCGAGCTGCGGGTGTTCGACGACGCCGGCGCGGCGCTGCTGCAGGTCGACGACGCCGGGCCCGGCATCCCGGCCGACGAGCGCGACCGCGTGTTCGACCGCTTCTACCGCCGCGCCGTCAACGACGAGGGCGGTTCGGGGCTCGGGCTGGCGATCGTGCGCAGCGTCGCCGATCGCCACGGCGCGACGGTCGCGCTCGCCGACTCGCCGCTCGGCGGGCTGCGGGTGACGGTGCGGTTTCCGGCGGCGGCGGCGGTGCTCGCGGCGCCCGCGCCGACCGTGTCGCCTTCACGCTGACAGCGCCGAGCAGTCAGGCGCACACCCGCGCGCAAACCGCCGCGCCGTGCTCCGGGCGCGCGCGCCGGACGGGCGTGCCACGCGCCGCGTTCACCAGCCCGGCGGCTCGATCATCGCCGTCGCGTCGTAGCGCGCCGCCAGTGCACCGGCGATGGCCGGCATGTCGGCCTGCTCGCGCGGGATGCCATAGGCCGTCAACGGAAAGTTCAGCGGCGCCTGCACGGCCCAGATGGCGTCGTGCCGGTCGGGCGGCAGGATCTGCGCCGGCGTGCCGACGGCCACCCAGCCGATCGGCACCGTCGCGCCGGCGTCCAGCGTGGTGTTGACGTGCACGACCGCGTGGATGCGCACCTCGCTGCCGCGGCCGATCACCGCGCCGTGGAAGACCGCCGCGCCGGTGGCCACGAACACCTCGCCTTCGAGCCGGCAACCGACCAGGTGCGACTGCGGGCCGATCACGCAGTGATCGCCGATCCACAGGTCGTGGCCCGGCGTGCTGCGCAGCACCGCGTTGTGCGTCACCACGCATCCGGCGCCGACGTGGATCGCACCACCCTCGGCGATCAACTGGGCACCGAACAGCACCCGCGCGCCGGGGCCGATCGTCACGTCGCCGGCAAGGGTGGCGTTCGGCGCGATCCAGGCCGCGGGATCGATGCGCGGCGTCTGGCCCTGGAAGGGAATGATCATGGCGGGGCTCTCCGGGGTGGGCGGAAACAGGCGGGGCGTGCGGGTCCGTTCCGCGTGTTCGGATCCGTGCGGTGGCGCGCGCGGCGGGGCACAGGCCACGGCGCGTCTTAACGTTCGCCTCACGCAGCGCTAACCGGCCCCTAACCGGCGACACCGATCATGCACGGCATGCGGAATCTTCCGCCCTGTTCATCCCGCCAAGCACACGAGGAGTCGTCCATGAACATCAAGCCCCTGGGTACCGCCCTGATCGCCGCCGGCGTCGGCGCCGGCATCGCCGCCGCGGGTTCGGCCGGCGCCCTGAGCCTGCCGAAGTGGTTGTCGGGCTCGTCGGCGCAGACCGAATCGTCGCCGTCGCCCGGCGTCGTCGCTGCCGCCAGCCCCGGCGCCGTGGTCAACCCGGCGACCAACCCCGCCGCCGCGCCGGCCGCCGTGCCGATGCTCGCGGCGCCCGGCCAGGTGCCGAACTACCGCGGCATCGTCAAGCAGTTCGGCCCGGCCGTCGTCGGCGTCACCGTCGAGGGCATGCACAAGGCGTCGGCCGAGGAGCAGGCGCAGCAGGGCCTGCCGCCGGGCATGGAGAACGATCCGTTCTTCCAGTTCTTCCGCGGCCTGCCCGGCTTCCAGCAGCGCGGCCGCCAGGGCCCGGCGCCGTCGACGCCGTTCCGCGGCCAGGGCTCGGGCTTCATCATCAGCGCCGACGGCCTGATCCTGACCAACGCGCACGTGGTGCGCGAGGCGAAGGAAGTCACCGTCAAGCTGAGCGACCGGCGCGAGTTCTCCGCCAAGGTGCTGGGCGCCGACGCCGCCACCGACATCGCGGTGCTGCGCATCAGCGCCCGCGACCTGCCGACCGTGCGCCTGGGCGACCCGCGGCAGATCGAGGTCGGCGACCCGGTGATGGCGATCGGCGCGCCCTACGGCTTCGAGCAGACGGCGACCACCGGCATCGTCAGCGCCAAGGGCCGCTCGCTGCCGGGCGACACGGTGGTGCCGTTCATCCAGACCGATGCGGCGGTGAATCCCGGCAATTCCGGCGGCCCGCTGTTCGACGGCACCGGCGCGGTGGTCGGCATCAACGCGCAGATCTACTCGCAGACCGGCGGCTTCCAGGGCCTGTCGTTCGCGATCCCGATCAACGTGGCGCTGAAGGTCAAGGACCAGATCGTCGCCACGGGCCGAGCCACCCACGCACGCCTGGGCGTGCAGGTACAGGACCTGAACCAGTCGCTGGCCGAATCCTTCGGCCTCGCCCGGCCCGACGGCGCGCTGATCGCCGCCGTGGCGCCGGACAGCGCCGCCGCTGCCGCCGGGCTCAAGGCCGGCGATGTGATCACCGAGGTCAACGGCGAGCCGGTGCAGCGCTCGGGCAGCCTGTCCAGCCTGATCGGCATGTCGGCGCCCGGCGAGAAGGTCAAGCTGACGGTGTGGCGCGACAAGGCCTCGCGCAGCATCGAGGCCAAGCTCGGCGGGCTGGAAGACGCCGACCGGGAGGTCGCCTCGGCCGACGGCGCCGCCGGTCAAGGCCAGCTCGGCCTCGCGCTGCGCCCGCTGACCGGCCCGGAGCGACGCGAGGCGCATGTCGACCAGGGCCTGGTGGTCGAGGACGTCGGCGGTGCCGCGGCCCGCGCCGGCATCCAGCCGGGCGACGTGCTGCTGGCGATCAACGGCAAGCCGGTGGAGTCGATCGACCAGGTGCGCGCGGTGATGAAGGCCAAGCCGAAGAGCGTCGCGCTGGTGGTGGCGCGCGACGGCGACAAGATCTTTGTGCCGGTGAACCTGGGCTGAGTCGCGCCGCCGCTCCGACCCCGGCCTCGCTCAGTCCGGATTCCACGGGCTCAGTTCGTGGCTCCAGGCGTGGCCGTTGGCGTCGATGCCGGTCAGCGTGGCCCAGCCCCAGGTCGGCGGCACCGGGTGGGCCGGCTTCAGCGCGGCGCTCGTGGGCACCGCAGCGGCCGCGCCCGCCTCGTACAGCGGCAGGACCGCCGGGTAGTCCGTCGGCTGCAGGATTCCCTTCGCGTCGGTCGTCTGCGTCTGCATCGTCGCGGCGACCCAGGAAACGCGGAAGCCGCCGCGCTCGGGGCTCGTCCAGTTCAGCGCGACGGCCTGCCCCGGGCGGAACGGCCCGCGGGCGTCGTTCCACAGATTCGCGACGGAAAACGCGTGCGCGCCGTCGACCTGGAACCGCGGGAACAGGCGGTCCCGCTGCGCATAGGCGGTGACCTCGTCGATCGGTTCGTCGCGCAGCGAGTCGCGCACGGTGCCTAGCACGGTGCCGGCGGCGTCCTTCAGCGTGAACACGAACTCGCTGCCGCGGTGGATCTTCGACCAGTCGAGCCCACAGCCCGGCACCGGATTGCGGATGTTGTCGATCTCCGGGCAGCGTTCGGCGTTGAACGCATTCCAGTGGTACGAATCGCCCTTGAAGACCCAGTCGGTGCGCGGGTGGAGCGACGCCGGCTTGGTGAGCGTCAAGCCGCCGCTCGGCAGGCCCGGCCCGGTCACGACGATCTCGGCCACCTGGGTCGACACGCGGGTGACCGGCACACGGAACTCCAGGTAGTTGCTGGCACGGGAATCCGGCGTTCCGAGCAACCGCGAGTATTTGGATCGCAGCGCGCGTGGCGCCGCGCCCAGATCGTCACCGGCCCAGGCCATCCGGCCGAACGATTCGCCTCCCACGCGGTCCAGCCAGAGGTCCACGCGCTGCCCCTGGTCGCCCTTGATCTGCTGCATGTAATAGGTGTGCGGTGAACCCTCCGATGAATCCACATACGTGAACAGACCCGGCAGGGATTTCACGTCAGACTCCGGCATCGCGGTTTCCTTCAGGCGAGTCATCATCGATACCCGCGCACTGGTGAGCTGCCCGTTTCCCGCGAGTTTCCAGACGCCGCCGACGCGTTTGGCTGTCATGTGTTCGCGGGTCGGGAAGAAACCGGTTCGATAGCGATTTCGAAACGAGATCTCCAGGGTATCGGCGTCAATCGTCCGTTCGACGCGTAATGCGTCGAAAGTCACCCCCTCGAAGCTGAAGCCGCTGTTGAGCGCCGACGGTTGTTCGCGCAGGACCGTTTCGATGAACTCGGCCTCGCCGTGCCCGTCGTGCAGGAATCCCGGCGCGGTGAAACCCTGCAGATCGGCGGCGGCGGGGATGCCGGCGCGGAAGCGCGTGCTCAGTTCCGCCAGCCGCGCAGCGATCTCGCGCGTGTTGCGGGCCAGTCCGTCGAGATCGGCCGGGGCCGGGGCCGGCAGTGCGGGGCCGTCGCCGGGGGTCTGCATGTCGATCGCGATCGATGCGCCGCCCGGTATCAGCGTGAGCGTATAGCGCCCCGGGGCGACCGCCAGCTTCAACGCGGCGACGGCAGCCGACAGGCCGCTGCCATCGGCCTTGAGCTCGGCGGATCGCAGGTCGACCTCGGCGATGCCGACGGCGGCCAACACCGCGGCGATGCGCGCTTCGAGCAGCTTCTCCACAGCTCCCAGCTCACTTCCACGGACGCTCTCGAAGTCGATCGTGCCGGCTGCAAGCGCTGCCTGCGGATTGGCACCGAGCACGCTTCCAGCGATCACCTCGGTCAGCGGCGTGACGTTGATCGCGCGGCTGCCAACGTCTGCCGCGGTCGCCAGCGCATGGAGCACCGTGGCGTCGTCGCCGAGCTGGGTGGCGGCCTCGATCACGTACGGCGCGGCGAGCGAAGACACGTCGACGCTGTAGAGACCGTCGGCATCCGCCACGGCGCGGGCGGTTTTTCCGTCGGCGCCTGTCACGGTGATTTCAGCGGCGGACAGAGCCGCGCCGTTGGAGGCGATTCCGGCGAGTTTTCCATCGCTGCAGGTCGAACACCTGGTGATCGGCGTTGGAGGTGTTTCACTGCCTCCACTGCCTCCGCAGGCCGCGAGCATCGTCAGGGTGGCGCAGGCGATCGTCGATAGTGCGGATGGAAATCGGGTCGAGGTATTCATGAGGCCTGTCCTCCTGGATGGCTGGTCATGGGAATACCGGGTATCCGCCGGGCCGGCATGGCCCCGGGCGGAAGGGGTTTCCCGGCGCGGAAGCCGGGTTCTACGCTGCCCGAACGGGCGAAGAATCATTCAGCTGAAGGAGGGCGGCCGAACGCGCCCCCAAACCTGCGGAGGCAAAGGCACGAAACTCCCGCGACGGAGGGTGCCGTGGGATTCGGCGGTCGCGCGGGTCGCTTGTCCGTGCCGTCGCCGTCGCTGGCGCGGGCGATCAGCCCGCCGGCGGGCCGGGCGGGGCCGCGGGGCCCCCCCCCC